>NZ_SOCE01000001.1:2025921-2345049 GCF_004365175.1 Kribbella voronezhensis
TCCGGCCTCCACCACGTCGTCGATGTGGTAGTCGTGTCGCGCCTTACGATTCTGCGCGATCGGTTTGTGGCCGGTCTGTTTCACCATCCGACCAGTATCTCAGAACTCCTACAACCACTTCATCGGGTTAACCACCCGCCCGTCCTGGTAGACCATGAAGTGCAGGTGGCAGCCGGTCGAGTAGCCGGTGGTGCCGACGTACCCGATCACCTGGCCCTTCGAGACGTGCTGGCCGACCCGGACCTTGTAGCGGGACAAGTGGTTGTACACGGTGGTGATCGAGGAACCCCGCATCACCCCGTTGGACAGGAACAACCGGTTGCCGTAGCCACCGTTGTAGTAACGGTCGGTGACCACTCCGCTCGCGGCAGCATGGATCGGCGTACCGCAGCCGGCGCCGAAGTCCGTGCCGTCGTGCAGCTTCCAGACGTGCAGGATCGGGTGGAAGCGCATCCCGTACGGCGAAGTGATGTAGGTGTCGATCGGGAAGCTCAGGCCCGACGAGCTGCCCGGGTCGTCCGGGATGTTCCGCGGCGGCCGGTGCTCCTTCTTCGCCTTCGCCCGTTCGGCCGCCTCGCGCGCCGCCTTCCGCCGGGCTGCCGCGGCCTTCTCGGCGCGGGCGCGGGCGATCAGGATCTGCTCGACCCGGGTCCGTTCACTGACCAGCGCGTTGTACTGCGCGAGCTCGGTGTTCTTCTCTTTCTCGGCGGCCTGTTGCGCGGTCAGCCTGGTGGCCGCGACCTTGGCCGCCTCGGCCTTGTCCGCCGCCACCTGCAGCGTCAGCGCGGTGACCTCCTTGACGGTCCGCGCCGCCTCGGCGCGCTGGGCGGCGACCGCCTGCTCGGCCGCCTGGACCTTGACCCGCTTGTTCGCGAGCTGGGCCTGGGCGTTGTTCAGGTTGGTGATCGCGTTGCCCTGAATGCCGAACACGTTGCGCTGAACCTGCATGCCAGTGGCCAGGTCCGCCGGCGAGGCCCCCCGCAGGACGATGCTCAGCCCGACCAGGCTGTTCTGCTGCTGGTACGCCGAGCGGACCGCACGACCGGCGACCGCTTTCTTTGCGTCGAGCAACTGCTCGCCCGCGGTGACTTCGTCCATCGCCGTCTGGAGCGCCAGTTCGGCAGCCTTGAGCTTGCTGGCGGCAACGAGGTCGGCGGCCTTCGCGGCAGCCAGTTTCCCTTGCGCCGCGGCGTACTTCACCTGCACGGCCTGGTACTGCGCCTCGGCCTGGCTGTACGCGGCAACGGACTTCGCCAGCTGGTCGGATGCCTCGTTCAGCTCGCCGCGCTGGGTCTGGATCTGCGAATCGAGCTGCTTCTTCTTCGCGGCGGGGTCCGGCGGATCTGCCTGGGCAGCCGGGACCGCCGCCAGAACTCCGGCGGACAGGGACAGGACAACGCAGCAAGCGGCGATGACCGTCTGCCGGCCGGGCGGGCCGCCCAGGCGTCGCCTGAGGAACCGTCCGTCCGGTACGACGGTGGCGCCGATGCTGTCGTCTCGCTTGATGCTCCCCCGCTTGCGCGGGTTCGCACCGGGGAAGTGCGGGACCACAGTCGACCCCTTGCTATGGGTGCTGGTGACTTACTTGTCACCGACCATAGGTCACGCGGGTCAGACTTTGAGGTATTTCCGCGTTGTCAGGAATGTCGGGACCACGGCGAGCACCAGGCCGACGACCACCATGATGAGCGTGGCCTGGAAGGTCTCGGAGGCTCCGACCCACTGCCAGACCCGGAACGTCTCCTGGGCCCGCTGCATGACGACGAAGTACACCCCGACCCAGAGGGTGCCGCAGGCAAGGACCGCGCCGATCAGGGCGGCCAGCACCGCCTCCAGCAGGAACGGCAACTGGATGTAGAAGTTCGAGGCGCCCACCAGGCGCATGATGCCGATCTCCCGCCGTCGCGCGTACGCCGCCAGGCGGATCGTGTTCGAGATCTGCATCAGTGCGGCGATCAGCAGCAACCCGGCCGCGATCAGCGCGCCGAACTGCAATCCGTTCAGCGCCTTGAAGAGTGGATCCAGATACTGTCTGAGGTCCTGGACGGTGTCGACGCCGGGGAGACCGGAGACCGCGCTGACCAGGTTCTGATAGCGCTGGGGATCCTTCAGTTTGACCCGGAAGGACTCCTGCATCTGGTCCTCGGTGACCGTGCTGACGATCGGCGAGTCCTTGTACAGCTTCTTGAACTGGTCGAAGGCTTCCTTCTTGGTCTCCCCGAAGACCCCCTCCGGCGCGGTGTCCGGGCTGGACTCGATCACCTGCTTGATCCGGTTCTTCTGCTCCGTGGTGACCTCGGTCCCCGAGCAGCCGCGGCCGCCGGAGTCCTTGGTGCAGAGGAAGACCGAGATCTGGATCTTGTCGTACCAGTTGCCCTTCATCAGGTCGACCTGCTCGCGGGCGAGCAGCGCGCTGCCGAACAGCGACAGCGACACCCAGATGGTGACGACGACCGCGATCGTCATCGACAGGTTCCGCTTCAGCCCGATACCGAGGTCGGCGAGGATGTAGTTCAAGCGCATAACAGTTGAGTCCGTAACGTCGTAGGTCGGGATACCAGGGAATGCAGCTGCCCTAGTGCTGGTAGCCGTAGACGCCGCGCGACTCGTCGCGGACGACATGACCGTTCTCCAGCTCGATCACGCGCTTGCGCATCTGGTCCACGATCGACACGTCGTGGGTGGCCATCACCACGGTGGTGCCGGTCCGGTTGATCCGGTCCAGCAGTTTCATGATGCCGATCGAGGTGCCGGGGTCCAGGTTTCCGGTCGGCTCGTCGGCGATCAGGATCATCGGCCGGTTCACGAACGCGCGGGCGATCGCCACCCGCTGCTGCTCGCCGCCGGACAGCTCGTCCGGCATCCGGTCCTCCTTGCCGTCCAGGCCGACCAGCTCGAGCACCTCGGGCACGGTCTTGCGGATGTGCTGGCGCGGCTTGCCGATCACCTGCAGCGCGAACGCCACGTTCTCGGCGACGGTCTTGTTCGGCAGCAGCCGGAAGTCCTGGAAGACGGTGCCGATCTGCCGGCGCATCTGCGGGATCCGCCAGCTGGCGAGCCGGTTCAGGTCCTTGCCGGCCACCATGATGTGGCCCTTGGAGGTCCGGTGCTCGCGCAGTACGAGGCGCAGGAACGTCGACTTGCCGGACCCCGACGTACCGACCAGGAAGACGAACTCGCCTTTCTCGATCTCGACGTCGACGTTCAGCAGGGCAGCCTTGGACTGACCTTCGTATGTCTTGGAAACATTCTCGAAGCGGATCACGGGATTGTCCGGCCGTGGTCGGGAACAGGGAGCAGCGTAGTGGTCACCACGAGGGCACCGTACGCCACCGGAGCGGCCGTCGATCAGTGTAGGTGCTCCACGGCGTGCCGCCCGACTCGGCGGCGGCGAGCGTACGCAGTACGGACGGGAGGCGGTACGGCGTCCGTGCTGGGCGCTACGGCGTGGTCAGCCGGGGGTCGGCTCGGGGCGGGCGGTGGCGATGCGGGCGAGGCCGGGCTCGGGTTTGCGGCCGGCCTTGCGGGCCGCCTCGACGTGCAGCCGGGCCAGCTCGACGGCCTGCCGGGAGACCTTGACGGTCTTCTTCTCACTCATCGGCGCCTCCCTCGACAATCTCGGTGTTCGCGTCCGCGATTTCAGCGTACGCGGCCGGGCCGACGCGGTCGATCGCTACCGCCGCGGTCAGCGCGGCGACCAGGTCGTAGTCCTCGGGCTGTAACAGTTCCGACCTCATCAGTGAGCGCAGCGTCACCACGCCGGCATCCGTGCCGGCCTCGTCGCCCTCGAGGATCTGCTCGACCGCCCAGCGCACCATCCGCATCGTCTCCTCGCGGTGCCGCCAGGTGTCCAGCTCGCGATCGGACTTGCGGGTCAGGTACGACCCCAGCGCGACGCCACCGAGGGCCAGCACCGGGCTCAACCCGGCCATCACCACACCCACCACCGAGATCCAGGTCGGAATCACAAACACACCCCAGAACTCATTCGTGTTCTCCCAATTCCATGGTGATGACCGGTCGATGATGCTACGAAGGACAGCACATCACCAGCCACCGACAAGGAGCAGCCGACGATGATGGACGAGCCGGACTGCTACGACGTGTTCGTGCAGGGCACGGTGTTTCTCGACATCGTGCTGACCGGTCTGGAGTCCGCCCCGACCACCGGAACCGAGATCTTCGCCGAGGGAATGGGCTCGTGTCCCGGCGGCGTCGCCAACTTCGCCATCGCCGCCAGCCGGCTCGGCCTGCGCAGCGGGCTGGCCGCCGTCTTCGGCGACGACGTGTACGCCGACTTCTGCTGGCGGACGCTGGCCGACCAGGAGGGTGTCGACCTGTCGCACTCCCGGCGGATCGGGCACTGGCACTCCCCGGTCACCGTCTCGATGTCGATCGACCGGGACCGCGCGATGGTCACCCATGCCCATGAAGCGCCGGGCGATCCGAGCAAGCTGGTCGGGCCGGGCCTGCGGACGAAGTCGGCGATCGTGCCGGTCGCCGAGGAACTGCCCAGTTGGACGGCCGAAGCGCGCCAGTCCGGCGCACTGCTGTTCGGTGACGTCGGCTGGGATCCGACCGACGCCTGGTCGCCCGCTGTCCTCGACGTACTGGAAGGCTTCCACGCCTTCACGCCGAACGCGGGCGAGGCGATGGCCTACACCCGGACCGACACCCCGAAGGCGGCGCTGCACAAGCTCGCGGACAGGGTCCCGCTCGCCGTCGTGACGAACGGCGCCGACGGCGTACTGGCGATCGATTCGACGACCGGCGAGGAGGAGCAGGTTCCGGCGTTGCCGGTCCGGTCGTACGACCCGACGGGCGCGGGCGACGTCTTCCTGGCGTCGCTGGTGCTCGGCACCCTTCGCGGCTGGCCACTCGCGCACCGGCTCGCCTTCGGGAACCTGTGCGCGGGCCTGTCGGTCCAGCACTTCGGCGGTTCCCTGGCGGCACCGGGCTGGGGCGACATCATCGACTGGGTCCGCGACCACAGCCGGCACCGCCCCGGCGGCGTCGACCCCGAGATCCTGCGCCACTACACCTTCATCGGCGATGTGCTGCCCGCCGGCCCGGTCCCGATCGTCCGCCGCGCCGGCGCCACCATCGCCCGGCTTTCGGACGCCTGAGAGGCGCTGGAATCCCGGCTCGGGACCATTGTGAAAAGCAATCGTTTGAGCAAAAGATTTGGTGAGAAATCTTCTGCAGAGCCCTGTTCTTCGACCGCTTCTCCCGGCTACTGTCTCGGCGACCGCCCCTCGACTACGGGAGAGAACCGAATGAGTACTCCGAGTAGCATGCGCCGCCTCGTCACCGCAGCAGTCAGTCTGCCGCTGCTGGCCGGTGGCTTCGTCGCCCTGAACGCCACGTCGGCCAGCGCCGACTGCGGCAGCCACCCCGCGTGGCAGAACCTGAGCTCCGGCGCCGGCAGGGTCACCAACTCCTCGCCGATCCGCACCGGTCCGTACCAGTCCTGCGACGTGGTTCCGAACGGCCAGGTCGGTACTTCGAAGGATCTCTTCTACCACTGCTGGGTCCTGAACAGAGAAGGCAACAAGTGGACCCATGTCCGGGTCGCCAACACCACCATCGAAGGCTGGATGTACAACGGCAATCTGAACGACGGCGGCAGCACCGCCCCGTCCAACCAGTGCACGGCCTGAGATAACCCCATCGACGCCCGGTACCAGGAATTGCTCTCCTGGTGCCGGGCGTCAGCAGGTCCTGGCCCCCTCCGTTCCCGGGCCGTTTCCAGGGGATGGAAATGGGGACCGGAGAGCCCTCTTCGGTCGTAGGGTCGGGGAGGGCGCGCGGTGGTCGGGCCGCGCCGGAGGAGTGGAGGTCGGCGAGATGTCGGGTGCTGAGGGCAACGGGTTCGGGCGGCGGCGGTTCCTGGCCGTGGGTGGTGGGCTGGCCGCGCTGGCGGTGACCGGCTGCGGGTCGAACACGGGCCGAGCGTCGTCGGGCAGTTCGAGCGGCGGCAAACCCACGCTCTCACAGTGGTACCACCAGTACGGCGAGCCCGGGACCCAGCAGGCCGTTCAGAAGTACGCCAAGGAGTACCCCGACGCGACCGTGACCGTGCAGTGGTCGCCGGGCGACTACGACAAGAAGACCGCCTCGGCCCTGCTGACCGACGGCGGCCCGGACGTTTTCGAGTACGGCAACGGCCCGAGCATCGACATGATCAAGGGCGGCCAGGTCGTCGATCTGTCCGACCTGCTCGGCGACGCGAAGAGCGACTTCACTCCCTCGCTGATCTCCCGGCTGACCTACCAGGGCAAGCTGTACGGGATCCCGCAGGTCACCGACATGCAACTGCTCGTCTACCGCAAGAGCGTGCTGTCGGCGGCGGGCGTCCAGCCGCCGCAGACGGTCGACGAGTTGCTGGCAGCGGCCAAGAAGCTCACCACCGACAAGATGAAGGGACTGTTCGTCGGCAACGACGGCGGCGTCGGCATCCTCGGCGGTCCGGCGCTGTGGTCGGCAGGGCTCGACTACCTGAAGGACGACAACACCTTCGGGTTCGACGACCCGGCCGCGGTCGAGTCGCTGCGCAAGCTGCGCGAGCTGTTCACGTCGAAGTCCTTGCTGCTCGGCGCACCCACCGACTGGTCGGACCCGTCGGCGTTCACCCAGGGCCTGACCGCGATGCAGTTCACCGGCCTGTGGACGTTCCCGCAGATCCAGAAGGCGCTCGGCGACGACTTCGGCGTACTGCCCTGGCCCAAGCTGAATGCGACCACCGGTGCTCCCAGCGTGCCGGTCGGGGCCTACGCGTCCTCGGTCAGTGCCAAGTCGAAGAACGTCGACGCGGCGAAGAAGTTCGTCAAGTGGCTGTGGGTGGACCAGACCGACAAGCAACTCGACTGGGCCCAGTCGTACGGCTTCCACATCCCGGCCCGCAAGAGCCTGATCGACAAGGCCGACAAGCTGAAGTCCGGTCCGGCCGCCGACGCGGCGAAGTTCGTCAACGAGAACGGGCACGCCCAGACCCCGCTGCTGTGGACCCCGAAGTCCGGTACGGCGTATTCCGACGCGCTCAACCGGATCATCAAGAGTGGCTCCGACCCGGCCACCGAGATCAAGGCCGTGAAGGCGGTCGTCGAGGCCGAGCTCAAGCGCATCGCGGGCTGATGTCGGTCTCCGCGCCGGCCCGGGGATCGATCACCACCAGGTTGCGGGGCCGCTATGACCGCAACCTGTGGTTCGCCGTCTTCGTCGGGCCGTTCGTGCTCGGCCTGCTGGTGTTCGTCTACATCCCGATCGTCTGGTCGGTGGTGCTGAGCTTCTTCGACGCGCACAACACCGTCACGCCGAGCAAGTTCGTTGGCCTGGGCAACTACTTGGACATGATCAGGGACGCGTCGTTCCGGTCCAGCCTGCTCACCTTCATCCTGTTCGCGCTGTTCATCGTGCCGACCACCTTCGTGGTGTCGCTCGGGCTGGCGCTGCTGGTGAACCGGGCCCGGTTCGCCCGGACCTTCTTCCGCTCGGTCTACTTCCTGCCGACCGCCTGCTCGTACGTCGTGGCGTCGTTGGTGTGGAAGTTGTCGATCTTCTCCGGCGTCCGCTTCGGCCTGATGAACACCGTGCTCGGCTGGTTCGGGATCGAGCCGATCGCGTGGCTCTCGGTCACCCAGCCGCCGTGGTACTGGCTGGTGATCGTGACGGCGCGGATGTGGTTGCAGGCCGGGTTCTACATGATCTTGTTCCTGGCCGGCCTGCAACGGATCTCGCCGTCGCTGTACGAAGCCGCCGCGATCGACGGCGCCGGCGGCTGGAAGGTGCTCCGCTTCATCACGCTCCCCCAGCTGCGAGCCACCTCCACCGCAGTACTGCTGCTGTTGTTGATCAACGCGTTCCAGGCCTTCGACGAGTTCTACAACCTGCTGTCGAGCTCCGGCCAGTACCCGCCGTACGCGCGACCACCGCTGGTCTACCTGTACTACGCGGCGCTCGGGCAAGGCCAGGACTTCGGGCACGGCAGTGCGGGCGCCGTGGTCCTGACCCTGCTGATCGCCCTCATCGCGCTCGGCCAGAACCGCGTTCTCGGACTCGGCCGGAGGGAGGACTGAGATGGCGAACATCCAGCGCTCGGGATCCGACAAGGCCGGCTCGGTGATCCGGTACGTCGTGCTCGGCGTCGGCGCGGTCTTTTTTTTGCTGCCGTTCTACCTGCTGCTGCGCAACGGGTTGTCGACCGAGGCGGACATCACCTCGCCGACGTGGAAGCTGTTCCCGTCGACGTTGCACTGGAGCAACATCAGCGATCTGTTCAGCGACCCGGCCGTGCCGATGGCGCGGAGCCTGGTCAACTCGCTGGTGATCGCCGTGGTGCAGACCGTCGGCGTACTCGTCATCTCCGGGCTCGCGGGCTACGGGCTGGCCCGGATCCCTTTCAGGTATGCGAATGCGGTGTTCTACTTCATCGTCGCCACCTTGCTGATCCCGGCGGCCGTGACGTTCGTCCCGAGCTTCGTGCTGGTGTCCTCACTCGGCTGGGTGAGCACCTTGCGCGGCCTGATCGTGCCGGGGTTGTTCCAGGCTTTCGCGACGTTCCTGTTCCGTCAGTACTTCCTCAACTTCCCCCGAGAGCTGGAAGAGGCCGCCCAGCTCGACGGGACGGCGTACTGGGGAACGTTCTGGCGGATCGTGGTGCCGAACTCGGCCGGCTTCATCGCCGCGATCGGCACGATCACCTTCATCGGCTCGTGGAACGCCTTCCTCTGGCCGCTGGTGATCGCGCCGGACCAGAACTCCTGGACCGTGCAGATCGCTCTGTCCACCTTCCTCACCGCGCAGACGATCAACCTCCCCCAGTTGTTCATCGCGGCCAGCATCGCGATCCTGCCGCTCGTCGTGATGTTCGTCTTCCTGCAACGCTGGATCGTCGAAGGGGTGGAGCGCTCCGGCATCAGCGAATGACCCCATGCCTGGACAGACTGAGGCATGATCGACGAACTCCGTTCCACCATTACCGGTCCGGTCCTGACGCGCGGTGACGAAGGCTTCACAGAAGAGGTTGCCGCGCACAACACGATCGCCGTCCACACCCCCGAGGTCGCCGTCGGCGCCGGCTCGGAGAGCGACGTCGCCGCGGCCGTCCGGGTCGCCGCGAAACACGCAGTACCGGTGCGCGTCCTTGCCACCGGCCACGGCACCACCGCTTCGACAGCGGTCACCGACGGCATCCTCGTCACCACCTCCCGTCTCAACGACCTCACGATCGACCCCGAGACCCGGATCGCGCACATCGGCGCCGGCTGCGCCTGGGCCCCGGTCATCGCGGCCGCGGCCGAGCACGGTCTGGCCCCGATCACCGGCGCCTCCGACACCGTCGGAACCATCGGCTACACCCTCGGCGGCGGCCTCGGCCCGCTTGCCCGGACCTACGGCTTCTCCTCCGACTGGGCGCGCGGCTTCCGGCTCGTCACAGCTTCCGGCGAGGTGATCTCGGCGAACGCGACCGAGAACCCGGACCTGTTCTGGGCCTTGCGCGGCGGCAAGGGCGGCTTCGGTGTCGTCACCTCGATGGACTTCGAACTCGTCCCGCTCACCACCCTGTACGGCGGTTCGCTGTTCTACGACGCCGAGTACATCGCCCCCGTCCTGAACGCGTGGGTCGACTGGACCAAGACGGCACCCGAGTCGGCTTCGAGCTCGGTGGCGATCCTGCGACTGCCACCGCTCGAATTCATCCCCGAGCCGTTGCGCGGCAAGACGCTGCTCAACCTGCGCTATGCCTTCGTCGGCGACTCCGCCGAGGGTGAGCGGCTGCTCCAGCCACTCCGCGACCTGGCACCGCGGCTGATCGACGGGGTCGCCGAGATGCCCGCGGCGAACATCGCCCAGATCCACAACGACCCGCGCGACCCGGGCCCGGGTTGGGTGCGCGCGCTGCTGTTGGACGAGCTCGACGGCGACTTCACCAAGACTCTGCTCGGTGCGGTCGGGCCTGAGCAGCAGGTGCCGATCATCGTGACCGAGCTGCGGCATCTCGGCGGAGCGACGGCACGCGATGTCCCGGAGGGAAGCGCGGTCGGCGGCCGGACGGCGGCGTACAGCCTGTCCTTCGTCGGCGTACCGGACCCGAACCTGTTCACCACGGTCCTGCCGCCGCTCGTCGACGGCATCATCGCCCAGCTCGCGCCCTGGGTCTCGACCGACAACAACATCAACTTCGCCGGCGGCCTCGAACTCCAAGGCTCCTACGAGACCAGCTGGCCGGCCGAGACCTCCGCCCGACTGGCCGAAGTCCGCGCCACCTACGACCCGAACAGTTTGTTCGTCTACCCCTGAAGCACCGGGATGACACCCTTGCCGTACGCGGTGAGGGTGTCGTCCTTGGCATCGTGCTGGAGGTAGAGGGCGAACTGGTCGACGCCGATCGACTTGAGTTCTTCCAGGCGGGCCAGGTGGTTCTCGACCGGGCCGAGGATGCAGAAGCGGTCGACGACGTCGTCGGGGACGAAGTCGGTGTGGGTGTTGCCGGCGCGCCCGTGTTCGGCGTAGTCGTAGCCCTTACGGCCCGCGATGTAGTCGGTCAGCGCCGTCGGCACGTGACCGGAGGCGCCGTACCGCTCGACGATGTCGGCGACATGGTTCCCGACCATGCCGCCGAACCAGCGGGTCTGGTCGCGTTGGTGGGCGAGATCGTCACCCACGTACGCCGGTGCCGCCACGCAGAAGGTGATGGCTTCGGGATCGCGGCCGGCCTGCTCGGCAGAGCGTCGTACGGCGGCGATCATCCACGCCGCGATGTCGGGGTCGGCCAACTGCAGGATGTAGCCGTCGCCGACCTCACCGGTCGCCGCCAGCGCCTTCGGTCCGTACGCCGCCACCCAGACCTCGAGCCGGCCGTTCTCCACCCAGGCGAACTTCAACTGCTGCCCGCGGTACGTCACCGTCTCGCCGCGCGCCAGCGAACGGACGACCTCGACGCACTGCTTCATCTCCTCGACGGTCCCCGGCTGCGCGCCGAGGGTCCGCAACGCCGAGTCGCCGCGGCCGATCCCGCAGACCGTGCGGTTGCCGAACATCTCGTTCAGCGTCGCGAACTGGGACGCGATCACGGTCCAGTCGCGGGTGCCGGGATTGGTCACCATCGGTCCGACCACGACCCGCTCGGTGGCGGCCAGGATCTGGCTGTAGATGACGAACGGCTCCTGCCAGAGCAGATGCGAGTCGAACGTCCAGACGTGGCTGAAACCGGCCTCCTCCGCCTTGACCGCGAGCTCCACCACCGCCGACGCGGGCGGATCGCACTGGAACACCACTCCGAAGTCCACCGGCTTGTCCCCTCGTCAGACCAGGTACGACGACAGCCCGCGGCGCAGGTACCGTCCGTGCCCCTTGCGGCCATGGTAGTTGCCATCGGCCACGATCACGCTGCCGCGCGAGATCACCTTGTCCACCCGGCCGGCGATCTCGAACCCTTCGTACGCCGAATGGTCCATGTTCATGTGATGCGTCTCCGCACTGATCCGGGTCGTGCCGTTCGGGTCGTAGACCACCAGGTCGGCGTCCGAACCCGGCTGGATCACGCCCTTCTGCGGATAGAGCCCGAACATCCGCGCCGGCGTCGTCGCGATCGTCTCGACCCAGCGCTCGAGCGAGAGTTGTCCGTCCACGACACCTTGGTAGAGCAGGTCGACCCGGTGCTCGACGCCGCCGATCCCGTTCGGGATCTTGGAGAAGTCGCCGCGGCCGAGCTCCTTCTGGTCCTTCATGCAGAACGGGCAGTGGTCGGTCGACACGATCGCCAGGTCGTTGCTCCGCAACCCTTTCCACAGATCCTTCGCATGCGGCTCGTGCTTGCTCCGCAACGGCGTCGAGCAGACCCACTTCGCGCCCTCGAAACCAGGCGCGCCGAGCTGGTCCTCCAAGGTCAGATACAGGTACTGCGGGCAGGTCTCCGCGAACACGTTGCGCCCGTTGTCCCGAGCGGCAGCGACATGCTCCAGCGCCTGACTCGCCGACAGGTGAACGATGTACAGCGGGCAGTCGCGCGCCACCTCGGCGAGCGAGATCGCGCGGTTGGTCGCCTCGGCCTCCAGCGCGGCCGGCCGGGTGATCCCGTGGTAGATCGGATCCGTCTCGCCCCGCGCGAGCGCCTGCTGCACGAGAACGTCGATCGCGATCCCGTTCTCCGCGTGCATCATGATCATCGCGCCGTTCTCCCGCGCGGTCTGCATCGCGCGCAGGATCTGGCCGTCGTCGGAGTAGAACACCCCGGGATAGGCCATGAACAGCTTGAAACTGGTGATGCCCTCGTCGGCGACCAACTGGTCCATCGCCTTCAGCGCGTCGTCGTCCACGCCGCCGAGGATCATATGGAACGCGTAGTCGATGTGACAGTTGCCGTCCGCCTTCGCGTGCCAGGCGGCCAGTCCGTCCTGCACCACCTCGCCGGTCCGCTGGACGGCGAAGTCGATGATCGTGGTCGTGCCGCCCCACGCGGCCGCCCGCGTGCCGGTCTCGAACGTGTCGCTGGCCGCCGTACCGCCGAAGGGCAGCTCCATGTGGGTGTGCGCGTCGATGCCGCCCGGGATCACATACTTGCCGGCGGCATCGATCACCTCGTCCGCCTGCACCGTCTGGCTGAACGCCGGATCGAGGACGGCGACGATCTTCTCGCCCTCGACCAGGACGTCGGCCGGCTGCGTCCCGGTCGGCCCGACGACGGTTCCACCTTTGACCAGCAACGACATCCTTGGCGCTCCTAGCATCGATTCGGTTGTCAGTACGGCGTACCGGCGTACCGGCTACGGCTTGGTGAGGTCGCCGTAGGCGTCGGGGCGGCGGTCGCGGTAGAACTGCCAGCGGTCCCGGACGGTGTCGAGCAGGCCGAGATCGAGGTCGCGGACGATCAGCTCGGGATCGTGGTCGTGCCCGACGTCACCGACGAACTTGCCTTCGGGGTCGACGAAGTACGACGTACCGTAGAAGTCGTTGTCGCCGAACTCGTCCTCGATGCCGACCCGGTTGATCGCGCCGATGAAGTACTCGTTGGCGACGGCCGAGGCGGGCTGCTCGAGCTTCCACAGGTACGAGCTCAGGCCGCGGCTGGTGGCGGACGGGTTGAAGACGATCTTGGCGCCGGCGAGTCCGAGGGCGCGCCAGCCTTCGGGGAAGTGCCGGTCGTAGCAGATGTAGACGCCGATCCGGCCGACCGCGGTGTCGAAGACGGGATAGCCGAGGTTGCCCGGCCGGAAGTAGAACTTCTCCCAGAAGCCGTTCACCTGCGGGATGTGGTTCTTCCGGTACTTGCCGAGGTACTTGCCGTCGGCATCGATCACCGCGGCGGTGTTGTAGAGCACGCCGGGCTGCTCCTGCTCGTACACCGGGAGCACCATCACCAGGCCGAGCTCGCCGGCCAGCGCCTGGAACCGCTCGGTCGTCGGCCCGGGCACGGACTCGGCGTACTCGTAGAACTTAGGGTCTTGGAGTTGGCAGAAGTACGGTCCGTAGAACAACTCCTGGAAGCAGATCACCTTCGCGCCGGCCGCCGCGGCCTGGCGCGCGTAGTCCTCGTGCGCCTTCGTCATGGACTCCTGATCGCCGGTCCACTTCGTCTGCACCAGCGCCGCCCGCACAACCTCCGCCACAGCAACCTCCCACGTAGCCGAGCCCCCATGCTCTATCCGCAGACCTCAGCAGTCAACGTCCTTGATCAGACAGAGATGGAGCGCGAGGGTGCGGCGACCACCCGGCCGCCTACGGTGACGGCCGTGGGCGTGAGAACTGTCGTGAGGAGTTCGGAGCCGGCGCCCTGGGTGATGTGGAGAGGACGGCCGAGGCGGGCGGTCAGTTGGGTGGCGGCGGAGCCGGTGGCCTCGTCTTCCGGGACGCCCATGGCGGGGGCGAACATCCGCGAGCGGACGGTGCCGTCATCTTCGGAGATCCAGGACCACAGGTAGGTGTGGCCGTCCGAGTAGTCACCTGGGTCAGCCGCAAGCACCGCATCCGGGGTGGGCAGTTCGTACCAGGTGAAGGTGCTGCCCCACGAAGGGTCGGCCTGGACCGAGGTGATGTCGCCGGCACGAGAGACGGGTACCTCGCCGACGGGCACCCGTAGTACGGGCGTGTCGTAGCCCTGGGAGTGCAGCCACCAGGCAACGCCGACGGTGGGATGACCGGCGAACGGCATCTCCGCGGTGGCGCTGAAGATCTGCAGCCGGCCGGTCGCTGGATCGTCGACGAACACGGTCTCGCTGTAGCCCAGCGTCGCGGCCACCCCGAGGCGGGCCTCAGCGCGAACCTGGGTGCCGTCGACGATGCCGAGCGGGTTGCCGAAGTCGCCGGAAGGGTCGACGAAGACCCGTACGACGTGAACGTCGACGGTGGTCACCGCAGGGAATCAGAGAACGAGGATCGCGGCGATGACAGCGATCAGGACGACCACGCCGCCGACGATCGCCAGCGTGCGGCCGTTGAGCTTGGGCTCCTCGGTCGCCTCGGTCGTTCCCTCGTTCACGAAGGCGCGGAACATCTGCGTGCTCGCACCCGGGTCCTGCTCGTTCTCTGTGAGGTTCTGGTCAGCCATGCCGCAGACCCTACCTGGGCCGCCGGACCGCCAGCACCGACCAACGCTCGTTCTGACCGGACTCTTACGCTCCGTCCGACTACCGTTCACGCTCCGCTGGACCTTGGACAGCATCCGATCTGTGTGTACCATTTGGTACATGCGCTTCGATCACTCCATCACCGTCCAAGCCCCCGCGGAACGCGTCTGGGAGGTGTTCAGCGACGTCGCCCGGTGGCCCGAGTGGACCCCGACGGTCGAGCAGGTCGAGCGGCTCGACGAGGGCCGCATCCACGTCGGCGCCCGGACCCGGATCCGCCAGCCGAAGCTGCCGGTCGCGATCTGGGAGGTGACCGAGCTGGCCGAGGGCGAGTACTTCGAATGGGTCTCCCGCGCGCCGGGGATCAAGACCACCGGCGGCCATCGGGTGGTCAGTACGCCGGAAGGCACCGTGGCGACGGCGACGATCATCCAGGAAGGGCCGCTCGGCTGGCTGTTCGGCAAGCTGTACGCCGGCCTGACCAAGCGGTACATCGCGATCGAGACCGAGAACCTCAAGAAGGTCAGCGAGCGGGAGTGAGCCGCGAGAGCCTGCTCACCGACGCGGTCGAACACTTCGCCCGCAACGGCATCGGCGATGCGAGCCTGCGGGCGATCGCGACCGCGATCGGCACCAGTCACCGGATGCTGATCTACCACTTCGGTTCGCGGGAGGGCCTGCTCGCGGAGGTGGTCCGTACGGTCGAACAACAGCAGCGGGACCTGCTGGCGTCACTCGATCAAGGGACCGTCGCCGAGCAGGCCGAGGAGTTCTGGCGCCGCGTCACGGAGGCCGCGTTGATCTACGGGCCGCTGTTCTTCGAATTGTCCGCGCACGCTATGCAGGATCAGCCGCACACCGAGGCACTCAAGGCGGACCTGATCAACGTCTGGCTGCCTCCGTTGACCGACCTCTGCATCCGCGCCGGCATCGCCCCGGACCAGGCCCCGGCGTACGCCCGGCTGGGTCTCGCGGCGTCTCGGGGACTGCTGTTCGACCTGCTCCTCACCGGCGATCGCACGGGTGTCGACGAAGCCTCGGCTCTGCTCAACCGGTTGTTCGCGCTGCCGACCTAGGCAGGCTCGGTGGGTTGCTCGATCCAGCCGGTCACGATGGGGAGGCGGCTCCCCCGTAGTACGGCGGTGAAGGCGAAGGGGCGGGCGAGTTCGACGTCGAGGCGGCGGGCCTGATTGGTGGGCATCGACGTTCGCATCAGGCCCATCGCGGTGACGGCGGCGGCCTCGAAGCCGGTGGCGAAGAACCGGGCGAGGACGGTCTGCTTCGCCGAGCCGACCACCAACTGGTCAGGGCTGATGCCGCTGAAGTGGCCGTTGCCGGCCGGCGGGCCGGTCACGGTGGTCAGGCCGAAGATCTCGCGCAGCGCCAGCAGGTCGTGCTCGACCTCGACGTTGAACGACGGCAGGGACAACTTCACGTCCGGCACGGAGGTCGTGGTCAGGCCGATCTTGACGCCAGGCGCGACCTCCTGCCCGGGTTCCCCTTGCTCCACCAGAGCGCTGCCCAGTTGCCCCTCGGCGGGCTTGGCGGACGCCGCGAGAAGACCTGCCAGTACGTCGGTTCGTTGGGCGTCGCCGATTCCGAGCAGGATGTCGACGTCGGCGTCGCCCTCCACCGTGATCACGGTCAACGGGCCGGCCGGCGAGTCGGCGTACCGGCGTACGGAATCGAGGTCGCCATCGGTGCGCTCGAGCCAATGCCACGAACTGCCCGCCCATGGACCGTCGTACAGGCGCTTGAGCTGCTCCTTGAACGGCTTGGTCCAGGTGGTCTTGAGGGACAACGCCGAGGCGAGTACGACGGCGAGGTCGGGCGTCACCTCGATCGGCATCTTGCGGATCATCCCATCGGTGTGCTCGGCAGCCCACGCATCGAGCTTCGCCTTGTCAGCAAGGGAGTCACCGGTGAGCGTGCCGGCTAACGCAGCCGGTACGACGTCGTCGAACGACTCGCTCAGCTTCAGCTGCTCGTGAACCCAGATCGCCATCGCGGCGTGCAGATCGGCCGATCGCTCAATGGTCTCGACCAACTCGACGGCTCTCCCGGCTGCACTGTCAGCATCGACGCCCGCAGCCGCGGCCAACTCACCCCGCCCCGGCTCATCCGCCGCCGTCGCCAACAACGCAACCAACGGCCACACCCCCAGCCCGGACACCACGCTGTTACCAGCCGGCAACTCCCGAACCCACCGCCCGGTCAGCTTCCCCACAGCACCCACCACGTCGCGATCCATACCCTCCACCCTGCCACGCAGGTGGGCAGAACACCGGTGGGAGGCGCGCTGCGAATGCCTGACCGCGTTCGTCCGGCCGGCTTCACCCCACCGGCGAACCAGTACGAGTGAGCACCTCCGCCATTGGCGCGCTTGCGCGGGTGGGGCGGCGGAGGACGGTGCAGGCCATGCCGCCGATGATGAGGGTGGCGGCGACTGCTTGTTGGGGGCCGATGGATTCGCCGCGGAAGGTCCAGGCTGCGGCCATGCCGACTACGGGGACCAGGAGGGAGAAGGGCGCGACTGTGCTGGCGTCGTACGTGCGGAGGAGGAAACCCCAGGCGCCGAAGCCGAAGAGGGTGGCTACGAAGGAGAGGTAGGCGATGGCGCCGACGCCGGTGAGGTCGATCGATCGCAGGGCTCGAGCATCTGCGTGAGCTCCCTCGGTCGCCAGGGACAGCAGGACCAGCGGTACTACGGCGACGGCGCTGACCCAGATCATGAAGCGCAGGGTGTCTTGGGGTTTCGCGTGCCGGGTGACGATGTTGGACACACCCCAGCAGGCGGCGGCAGCGACCACGAGGACGAGGGCACCCAACGGCGCGGTCAACCCGTGGTCCAGCGCGATCACGACCATGCCCACGCAGGCGATCGCGATTCCCAGCAACTGAGTCTTGCGAGGGCGCTCACGCAGGACCAGTACTGCGAACAGCAGCGTGAAGATCACCTGGCTCTGCAACACGAGCGAGGACAGTCCGGCCGGAGCGCCGTGCGACATCCCCACGAACAGCAGGCCGAACTTCGCGACTCCGAGCACCAAGCCGACGGCGATGACGTAACGCCAGGCGACTCTGGGCTTTCCGAGGATGAAGACGGCCGGCACAGCGGCGAAGAAGAAACGCAGTGCGGAGAACAGCAGCGGCGGAAAGTCCTGCAGGCCGACCTCGATGACGACGAAGTTGATCCCCCAAACGATGGCGACCGTGACGGCGAGGAGAACGTGGCGAGGGCTCATGGTCACTCAGTCTGGGCCCCAGCTACTGTTAAGGACCAGCGAATCCTGCTATGCCTCTTACTGTAGGAGTGCTAAATGATCGATCTCGGCAGACTGCGAGCCCTGCACGCCGTCGCGGTCTACGGATCCGTCGGCAGTGCCGCCGACGCGCTCGGCTACACCCCGTCGGCGATCTCGCAGCAATTGGCGAAACTGGAGCGCGAGACGCGAACGGCGCTGCTGGAGAAGCGTGGTCGCGGGATCGTGCTCACCGACGCCGCGCAGCAGCTCGCGGCAACGGCGGGTCAAGTGCTCCAGTTGGTCGAGGAGGCCGAGCTGACCCTGGAGGAGCAGCGCGGCCAGGCGATCGGCACCTTGGTGCTTGCGGCTTTCCCGACCGCGGCACGAGGGTTGCTGCCCGCCGTACTCCCGACGTTGATCGACGAGCACCCGGCTCTCGACGTACGGGTGTCCGAAACGGATCCGTACGAGGCCGTCGCAGCGGTCGGTCGCGGCGAGATCCACGTCGCGATCGTGCACGACTGGCACAACACCCCGTTGACCCTGCCGGAGGACCTCTCCCGGGTGAAGCTGGGCACCGACCCCGCCGACATCCTGGTCCCGGCCTCGCATCGCCTGGCCGGCAAGGAATCCGTCCGCGCCGACGACCTGGTGGGTGAGCGCTGGATCTGTCAGCCGGTCGGTTCGATCTGCCACGACTGGCTGATCCGCACGATGCGCAAGGCCGGCGTCGAGCCGGAGGTGGTGTACTCGGTCGCGGAGTACCAGACCCAGCTCGCGATGCTTGCCCAAGGCATCGGAATCGGCCTGCTGCCGCGACTCGGCCGCGGCCCACTGCCGCCCGGCGTCGTCGCAGTACCGCTGCAGCCGGCACCCAGCCGCCGCCTGTACGCCGTATGGCGCACCGCCACGACGCGTCGCCCCGCCATCGCCGCCACCCTCGCCGCTCTCAAAGCCGGCTGGAAATCCCGCGACACGGCTTGATCCGGCAGTCCCGTTCCGGTCGGCGGGAATTTCTCTGATCACCCTTCGCGACCGATTGACAGCGCTGTGCAGCACCGCTAGGTTCCGGTGAACTATTAGGAAACTTTCCTAATCATGGAGATTCCTTCCGGGCCGGCGCACCGCCCCGTCGCCGGCCCGGGGGCGCATCCCCTGTGTACGACGCAACGCCCCTTCCGTCGTCCACCGAAAGGTCGCTGTCATGAGACTGTTCCGCACCGCAGCACTGTCCGCCCTCCTCCTCGCAACCGCCGTCCCCGCCCTCCCGGCGCAGGCGGCAACCCTGAACGTCAGCACCGCCGCGCAACTCAAGACGGCGCTGACCAATGCCAAGGCCGGTGACACCATCAAACTTGCCGACGGCACCTATTCCGGCAACTTCAAGACCACCGTGTCCGGCAGTTCGTCGGCGCCTATCACGTTGACCGGCAGCTCCAAGGCCGTTCTCACCGCGAGCGGTGGCTACGGCCTGCACCTCAACGGTGCCAGCTACTGGCAAGTGCAGGGCATCACCGTCACCGGCGGCCAGAAGGGCATCATGATCGACTCCGCGACCCGGGTGACGATCGACGGTGTCACCGTGCACGGCCTGGACATGGAAGGCGTGCATTTCCGCAACAGCAGCAGCTACGGAACGATCCGGAACTCGACCATCTACGACACCGGCAACGACGGCCGCGGGATGGGCGAGGGCGTGTACGTCGGCAGCGCGGGCGGCACCTCGGACAAGTCCGACCACGTGCAGATCCTCGACAACACGATCGGGCCGGACGTCGGCGGTGAGGCCGTCGACCTGAAGGAAGGCACCACCGGCGGCCGGGTCGCGGGCAACAGCTTCGACGGCCGCGGACTGACCGGTGCCAACTACGACGACAGCTGGGTCGATGTCAAAGGCAACAACTATGTGATCGAGAACAACACCGGCAAGAACACCACGAACAACGGCTACGAGACGCACACCCAGCAGAGCGGCTGGGGTTGTGGCACGGTGTTCCGCAACAACCACTCCGACCTGACCGACGCGACCGGCCCCGGGCGGTACGCGTTCAACATCACCAACTACAACGCGTCCTCGTGCAAGGTGACGATCGACAGCTCCAACACGATCACCGGCGGCCGCAGCCTGACCAACCCCGGCATCCCGGTCGGCTGAGAGCGGCCGGCTGAGGCTGGTCGGCTGAGAGCGGCCGGCTGAGGTTGGTTGACTGAGGCTGGTCGGCTGAGGCTGGTTGCCGGGGGTACCTTGGATGCTCCCGGCAACCGTTCAGCCGGCAAGTCTCACGCGCCGACCAGCTGGCGGAGCTTCTCTTCGGTGGCCTCGTCGACCGCGGTGTAGACCGTGGCCCGGAACTGGCCCAGCTGGGTCAGCCAGAAGTTCGCCGGCTCGATCCGGAGCAGTCCGACCCGCTCGTTGTCCAGCAGCTTGACCTTGTTACTCGGCCCGGCCACGTCGTACCGCTCCCACAGCTGGGCGAATTCCGCCGAATTGGCGAGCAACCGGCCGGTCAGATCCTGCCACTCGGGTTCGCCGAGATGGTCGGCCAGCGCGGCCCGGTACGCGGCCACCATGTGGAGCTTCATCGACTCCGCGTCCAGGAACGAGCACCGCCACTCCGGCGAGACGAAGTTCAGCCAGAGCAGGTTGCGCTCCTCCACCGGGACGGCGGCCATGTCGAGCACGACCTTGCAATAGGCGTCGTTGAACGCCAGTACGTCGTACCGGGTGTTGAGCACCAGCGCCGGATAGGGCGAGACCTTGTCGAGCATTCGCTGGACCGACTGGGGCAGTGCGGTGCACTCGGCCGGAGCGGGGCCCAGCGAGACACCGGCCAGTGTGTAGAGATGGTTCCGCTCCGAGCGGTCCAGCCGGAGCGTTCGCGAGATCGCCTCCAGCACCTGAGCGGACACGTTGATGTCGCGGCCCTGCTCGAGCCAGGTGTACCAAGTGACGCCGACCCCCGCGAGCTGAGCGACTTCCTCCCGCCGCAGCCCCGGCGTACGGCGTCGGCCGCCGGGGGCGAAGCCGACCTCGTCCGGGCGGATCCGTTCCCGCCGGCTGCGCAGGAACGCCGCCAGCTCCCGCCGCCGCTCCCCCTTGCCGCTGCTGCCGGTCCGCAGCGGCTCGACCCCACTGCCGGTCCGCACCGAGTCCACCCCGTTGCCGCTCCCCACCGGCTCGACCCCATTGCCGGTCCTCACCGGGTCCACCTCGTTGCCGCTCTGTGCCGGGTCGCCGGGGCGTGCGGTTTTGTCGGTGGCAGACGGCATGCTGGTCAGGAGACTCACCTCTCCATCGTGCAGGGCGGCAGCGGCGATTCCCAGCCTGGTTCCGGGTGCTGCCAATACCAGGATAACCAGGCTCTCACCACCAGGCTCGATGCGGCCGCAGGCTGGATCCCATGACAGACCAGGTTCTCTCCGTCCGCGGCACCGAGTCGCGCGCCGTGTCACCGCTGCGCCCGGTGGCGCTGACCACGCTGCTCTTCGGCGCCTTCCTGCCGATGCTCTCCTTCTTCATCATCAACGTCGCCCTGCCCGCGATCGGGTCCGACCTGCACGCGACCTCCGGCGAACTCCAGTTGGTCGTCGGCAGTTACGGCATCGCCAACGCCACCCTGCTCGTCGTCGGCGGCCGCCTCGGCGACGGCTTCGGTCGCAAGCGGCTGTTCATGATCGGCCTGACCGGCTTCACCGTGCTGTCGCTGATCTGCGCGATCGCGCCGACCATCGGCGTACTGCTTGCTGCCCGTGTCGTCCAGGGAGCCGCCGCTGCGGCGATGACTCCGCAGGTGCTGGCATCGATCAGCAGCCTGCTCACCGGCGAACACCGCGCTCGCGCGATGGCCATGTTCGGCGTAGCCGGTGGCGCTGCCGCTGCACTCGGCCAGATCCTGGGCGGCGTACTGATCGAGGCCAACGTCTTCGACCTCGGCTGGCGGTCCGTGTTCCTCGTCAACGTGCCGGTCGGCCTGCTCGCGTTGGCTGCGGCGGTCAAACTGCTTCCCGAGACGCGTGCGGCCAAGGCGCAACGGGTTGACCTGGTCGGCGCCGGCCTGCTCGCTCTCACCCTCGTACTGCTACTGCTGCCGCTCACTGAGGGCCGCCCGCTCGGCTGGCCGCTCTGGACCTGGGTGTCGCTCGCAGCGACGATCCCTGCTGTAGCAGTGCTCGGTGTGCACCAGCACAAGTCCGAGAAGGCCGGCCTCGCACCGTTGATCCCGCCGACCGTACTGCGGTTGCGCCCGATGCGGATCGGCCTGCTACTGGCCGTCGGGTTCTTCACCACCTTCGGCGGGTTCATGTTCGTGTTCGCGCTGGCCACTCAGGGCGAAGCCGGCATGTCTCCCCTGGAAGGCGGAATGAGCCTGCTGCCGATGGCAGTCGGGTTCCTGATCACCTCGATCTACGGCCCTCGCCTGCAGCAGCGGTACGGCGCTGGACTCATCCTGCGCGGCTGGATCGTGCAGTCGGTCGGGTACGCCGTACTGGCGGTCGTAGCGCTCACTGTCTGGCCCGACGTCACTCCGTGGACACTGGCGATCCCCATGCTGATCGCAGGGTTCGGCAGCGGCCTGGTGATGGTCCCGCTGATCGGAGTAGTCGTCGGCCAGGTGCCGCCGGCACAAGCAGGACTCGGCAGCGGCATCCTCCTCACCAGCCAGCAGACCTGTCTCGCACTAGGAGCAGCAACAGTCGGTACGGCGTACCTGTCGCTCGCCGGGACGTCCTGGGGCCAGGGCGGCGCACTCGCCGCGGTAGCCCTGGCCATCACCGCGATCTCTCTGCTGATGACGCCAGTGACCCACAAACTCCGCTAACCCCAGTGGCTTGGTCGTAGTACTGCAGGAGGGAGTTTGGTCGCGGCATCGCCACGGGCCGCGTTGACCTGGGACTGGGTGAGGAAGAGGGCGTCGGTGAGGTCGGCACCGCACAGGTCGGCGTCGCGGAGGTCGGCGCCGATCAGGTCGGCCTGGCGCAGATCGGCCTCCCGCAGGTCGGCCGCGATCAGGTAGGCACCCCGCAGGTTGGCAGCTCGCAGGTCCGCGCCGCGGAGTTTTGCCCCGAACAGGTCAGCTCCGCGGCGTTCCTTCTTCTTCGGCTGCTTGCCCCGGACGAGCTTGCTGGTCTCCAGCAGCACTTCGTTGACCTTCTGCCGCTCGGCCCCGAGGTCGACTGTCGCCAGATCCTGCAGCGTGAGCTCCTCGACGTGGTCTCGAAGTTGCTGCAGCACTGGGTGAAGCTGCCGCGTCTGCTCCAACTGCAACGCCTCGGTCAGATACCAGAGCAGCTCGTGCAACTGCCGCATGATCGGCAACGCCTCGAACATCTTCTGCCCCGGCTGCTCGCGCCAACTAGGCCCTGCCAGCCGCGACACCTTCTGGCCGGCACCGAAACAGTCGTACACCGTGCAGCCCTGGAAGCCCTTCGACCGCAGCTTCTCGTGGATCCCACAGCGGAAGTCCTGCTCGAGATTCGGGCACGGCTCGCCCGCATCCTTGTCGATCGCGAAATCCGCCGACTTCGCGAAGGTCAACGCGACACAACAAAGACCGTGGCAGTTGGCGCAGTCCGCGCGCAGGTCCGCCAGTTGCACTTGGATCAGTTCTGGTCGGCGGCCTGCTGGCCGGTACGGCGCCAGCGGATCCCCGCCTCGATGAACTCGTCGATCTCACCGTCGAACACGCCACTGGTGTTCCCGGACTCGTACAGCGTCCGCAGGTCCTTGACCATCTGGTACGGGTGCAGCACGTACGAGCGCATCTGGTCGCCCCACGAGCCCTGCACGTCGCCGCGCAGCGCGTCGATCTGGGCGCGCTCCTCGGCCTTCTTCAGCGCCAGCAGCTTCGCCTTCAGGATCACCATCGCGCTGGCCTTGTTCTGCAGCTGCGACTTCTCGTTCTGGCAGGAGACCACGGTGCCGGTCGGGATGTGGGTGATCCGGACGGCCGAGTCGGTCGTGTTGACGCTCTGCCCACCCGGCCCGGACGACCGGTACACGTCGATCCGCAGCTCTTCTTCCGGTACGTCGATCTCGTCGGTCTGCTCCAGCACCGGGACCACCTCGACCGCGGCGAACGAGGTCTGCCGGCGGCCCTGGTTGTCGAACGGCGAGATCCGGACCAGCCGGTGCGTGCCGGACTCGATGCTCAGCGTGCCGTACGCGTACGGCGCCTTGACGCCGAAGGTGGTCGACTTGAGCCCGGCCTCTTCGGCGTACGACGTGTCGTAGACCTCGGTCGGGTAGCCGTGCCGCTCGGCCCAGCGCAGGTACATCCGCTGCAGCATCTCGGCGAAGTCCGCCGCGTCGACGCCACCGGCGCCGGAGCGGATGGTGACGAGCGCCTCGCGTTCGTCGTACTCGCCGGACAGCAGGGTGCGGACCTCGAGCGACTGGATCGACTTGGTCAGCGAGGCGATCTCGCGCTCGGCCTCGGCCAGCGCGTCGCTGTCGTTCTCGTCGCGGGCCAGCTCGATCATGATGCCGAGGTCGTCGACCCGGCTCCGCAGACCGGTCAGCCGCTCGAGGTCGGCCTCCAGCCGGGACAGCCGGGACGTCACCTTCTGCGCGTTGGCCTGGTCGTTCCACAGGTCCGGCGCCGCGACCTGCTCGCCGAGGTCGGCGATGTCGCGCTTCATCGCCGGGACGTCGAGAACTTTCTCGATGGACGTCAGGGTCGCGTCGAGTGCCTTCAGGTCAGCGTCGAAATCAGGTCCAGCCACAACCAAGCAGCGTACCCGTTGAACCGGCCCGGCCGGGAATCAGCGCTTCGCGAGACTCCTCGGCGTACGGATGAGCGTGGGTTAGGAGGCCAGTCGGGCCCGGGTACGGCCGGTTGGTTCGGCGCCGGGCTCGGGCCGGTTGATCTCGGCCCACACGTCGTCGAGGGACAGGCCGAGGACGTCGGCGATCGCGGCGATCGTCGGGAAGGCCGGCGTCGCCACGCGGCCCGTCTCGATCTTGCGGAGGGTCTCCGGGGAGACGCGGGCGTCGAGAGCGGTCTCCAGCATCGAGCGCTCGCCCCTGGCGCGGCGCAGCAGTGCACCGAGGCGCTGTCCGCGCTCGACGTCCGCGGGAGTGAGCGGCAATCTGACCATGGAGCCCATTCTAGTACCGGCATAGTATGGCCGGTATAGTTATTGGCACCGCGTGAAGAACCCGAGAAGGGCTGAGAAGGCAAGCATGATCGAGATCCTGAACCCTGCCGAACTGGCCCGAGCAAAAGTGACCGGCGCTCTGGTCGCCGACATCCTGCAGACGCTGAGAAACCGCTGCACGGTCGGCACCAACCTGCTGGACATCGACCGCTGGACCCAGACCATGATCGCCGAGGCCGGCGCCGAGTCCTGCTACGTCGACTACGAGCCGTCGTTCGGCCGTGGGCCGTTCGGACACTACATCTGCACAGCCGTCAACGACGCCGTGCTCCACGGGCTGCCGTCCGACTACGCACTGGCCGACGGCGATCTGCTGACGCTCGACCTCGCCGTACTGAAAGGCGGAGTTGCCGCTGACTCGGCGATCAGCTTCATCGTGGGCGACTCCAAGCCCGCGGAGAGCATCGCGCTGATCGACGCGACCGAGCGTGCCCTGCGTGCAGGGATCGCGGCTGCCGGTCCCGGAGCGCGCATCGGGGACATCTCCCACGCCATCGGCTCGGTCCTCAGCGCGGCGGGCTATTCCATCAACACCGAGTTCGGCGGCCATGGGATCGGCTCGACGATGCACCAGGACCCGCACGTCGCGAACACCGGTCAGCCGGGCCGCGGGTACAAACTCCGTCCTGGGCTGCTGCTCGCGCTGGAGCCGTGGGTGATGGAGGACACCGCCAAGCTCGTCACCGATGCCGACGGCTGGACGCTCCGCAGCGCGACCGGCTGCCGCACAGCCCACAGCGAACACACGATCGCCATCACCGACGACGGCGCCGAGATCCTCACGCTGCCCACGCGAGCGGCCTGACGGATCGTTGCCGGTATCAACGAATCGGTACGACGGCTGCCGCGTCCGAGCCGATGTCGGCGGTCCCTTGCCAGCCGGGTGGCGCGAACGGCAGGTCCACCGCCGAGGAGAGGTGAACGGTCACCGTCGTACCGGTGACATCGGCCGTCCAGTCGAGACCGTCGAATCGGTTGCTCGCGCCGACAGAATCCAGGTACTCCGCGGTCAGCCGGCGTGCTTCGTCGGGGTCGAGCTGCGCGTTCTCTCCGGAACCGTCCTGTGCGTAGATCGCCGCCAGCCCGTTCGCCGCCGCGAGGACCGCACCATCCGCCGTCGCATCCAGATCGCGCCGGACCAGGAACACCTTGGAGATGTCGGTCACCACCACGATCATCATCAACACCACGGCCGCGAACCCGATGATCAACACCGTCATCTGCCCGCGCTCATCTTTTCCGCGGCCGCTCGGCCCGAGTTCGCGACGGTCGCGGTTGCGGTTGCGGATGCGGTGGTGGCGGTGGCGGTTGCGGGGAATCATCGGGTGCCCTTGGCTTCGCGGTAGTCGCCGTAGGGCTCGGTGTGGACGGAGCTGATGCGGACCGCGGGTCGCTCGCCGCCGAGCGCGTCGGGGATCAGCGGGAGCGGCATCTCGGTGTCGAGCTCGACGGTGACCGTCGAACCCGGCTCGAGGCAGGCCGGAGTGCAGGTGATCCGCAGCTGATCGGAACTCAGCTCGATGCCCTGATCCTTCATCGCCAGCCGTGCCGCCTCGAACGCCCGCGAACGAGCCTCGTCCTCGGACAGTCCCGCCGGAACGATGATGAACGCCCGTGCGGCCGCGCGGGTAGCAGCAGTCGCCCCGTACGACGCCCGCTGGACATCGAAGACCCCGAGCATCAGATAAACCAACGGCACCATCAACAACAACGCCAACCACGAAAACTCCACCACAGCACTACCCCGCTCTCCCCGCCGCCCGCGACGCACCTCCGCGATCCGGCCCGGCGGGCCCTCCCCACTCACTCCGCCCCGCGCCTCGAGGTTGGCATTGTTCATTGGCCGGTTTCCTTGATGGCGTGGCCTTCGACGTGGAAGCTGATGCCGGGTCCCCACAGACCAAGGGGTGGCATGTGGGCCTCGACGACAACGACCACTCCGGGCTGACCGTCCACGTCGACGGCTTCGGCCGTGACCGAGTCGATCAGCTCGTTCCGTACGACGCCGTCCACCAGTTCGCGGGTGCGGGCTTCACCGTCGACGGGTTCGCGATTCAGGACTGCCGCATAGTGGGCGCCCTCGGAAGCCGCGGCGGTCACCGTGTTCCGCACGTACAGGAACAGTCCGACCTGCAGGATCCCCAGGAACAGCGGGACCACGAGCGTCGACACCATCACGAAGTCGACCACTGCCGAGCCACGCTCGTCCCGCCGGCCCCGGGCCGCTGAGCCACAGGCGCGGCCGATCGGTGAGCGCGAGGGGATCACTTGTTGGTGACGGAGTTCAGAGCCTTTTCGAGGATGGCTTGGAGCTGTTCGGCCGCGAAGGCCCAGATCGCGACGACCAGGCCGGCCGTCATCACGGTGATCAGCACCCAGCCCGGTACGTCGCCGCGCTCCCGGGCGGCCGGTCTCGGCTTCATCGCCCAGGTCAGCAACAGTCTGGTCAGCAGTAGGGACATCAGTTCTCCTCAATTCATCCGGCGATCAGCCGGATGCCGACAGCGCCTGGATAGAAGGCGAAAGCGATGGTCACCGGGAGCACGAGAAACACCACCGGGATCATCATGGCCACTTCGCGACGTGCGCCCGACTCGATCAGCTCACGTCGGTTCGCCTCACGGATATCGCCCGCCTGCGCACGCAGTACGTCGGCCAACGGGGTGCCTCGTTCGAGGGCGACCGCGAGACCGTCGGCGAATCGGGACAGCGCGACCAGACCGGTCCGGTCGGCCAGGCCGTCGAGCGCGCGGACCAGTGGCTCACCGGCGCGGGTCTCGGCGAGCACCCGCTGCAGCTCGATGGACAGCTCGCCACGACACGACCGTGCCACCCGGTCGAGCGCTGCGGCCGGCCCCTCTCCGGCGGCCACCGACAACGCCAGAAGCTCTGCCACCGTTGGCAATTCGGCGAGCAACCGCCGCTCGCGGCGCCGCACCTGCGTGGTGAGGTAGGTGTCCCGGGCAAGCACACCGATCACGGCAAGGAAGCCGGAGAGCACGAGAAGTCCGACCGGATTGCCGATGCCGAGCGACAGCGAGACCAGGGCGACGACGAGCCCGACGCCGAACCCGGCCGCGCCCCAGAGCACCTGCTCGATCCGGAACTCCTCGACAGTCCGGTCGATGGCGGCTCGGGACAGCCGGCGCCGGACGGAGCTCGCCCCACCGAGCAGCCGCTCCAGCCGGTTCGCCCCGGCCCGCAGCGACGGCCCGAACAACCGCAGGATCGCGTAGAACGGCGAACTCGAGTCGACCACACCGGAGAACACCTCCGAGCCGCCGATATCGCGCAGATACGGCCCGATCCGGTCGTCGACCGAAGGCCGTCGCAGGAACGGCAGCCGCCGCACCACCAGCAGCAGGCCGGCTCCGAACAGCCCGCCGACGAACGCGCCCAGCAGCATCGGGCTCATCGCAGCACCCGCTCGGGCTCGGGCAGCCGGCCGATCCGCAGCATCAATCGGTACGCGATCACACAGACCACCGCGCCGACGCCGATGATCAAGGCGCCCACCGGCGAGTTGTAGCGCTGGATCACGTCGCCCTGGAACGACAGCATGCCGAGCACGAGCCAGGGCGCGGCCACCGCCACCCGGGCGCCGTTCACCGACCAGGACTGCCGCGCCTCCAGCTCGGATCTCGTCCGCGCGTCGTCGCGCAGGAAGCTCGACAACGAACGCAACAACCGGCCCAGGTCGCCGCCGCCCACCTCGCGAGCGATCCGGAGCGCCTCGATCACCCGGTCGCCGACCGGATCAGCCAGCCGCGCCTTCAGCCGGTCCAGCGAATCGGCGAACCGCCCGGTCGAGGCATAGTCCGCACCGAACCGCCGGAACGGATCCCGCAACGGCAGCGGCCCACGCTCCCCGACCTGAGCCAGCGCCTCCGACAACGACAACCCGGCCCGGACGGCGGAAGCGATGTTGTCGACCACGTCGGGCCAGAGCTCGCGGAACTCGGCCAGCCGCTTCCGCGCCCGGCTCTTCAACAGCGCAACGGGAACACCGCCCGCCATCACGCCGAACACCAGCCCGATCGGCAGCGCGGCCGACACCACGAACATCAGGATGAAGGCCACCAGACCCGTCAGCACGCACGCGCCGATGAAGGCGGCCGGAGTCACGCCCTCGACCCCAGCACTGGCCAGCAACTCGCGGCTTCGCCTGAGCAACCGGCCTTCGCCGCGCGGCGAGGCGTCCTGTGGCGACAGGAACGACCAGGCAACCAGCAACAAGCCGATCCCGAAGACCAATCCGAGCAGAAGTCCCATCAGTTCACCCCCCGCGGCAACTCGGTCAGCAACCCGGCCGGCGAGTACCCGGCCTGCTGAAAGCGCTCCGGATGCGGCAGTTGTCCCTCGGCCCGCCGCAACTGCCCGTCGAGAGTCGCGAACAGCGTCTCGGTTTCGATCGTCTGGTCCTCGATCCGGCCACTCACCGACACGATCTCGCGCACGCGCCGCTGCCCGTCGGACGCGATGCCGAGATGGACCACCAGATCCACGCACCCGGCGACGGTCGGCAGCACGAACCGGGATCCGATGTTCTCGCCCGCGAGCAGTGGCAGCGTGCACATCTTGGTCAGCGCCTCGCGCGCGGAGTTCGCATGGATCGTGCACATGCCGGGGAGCCCACTGTTCAAGGCGAGCAGCAGATCGAGGCACTCCTCGCCGCGGACCTCGCCGACGATGATTCGCGACGGCCGCATCCGCAGGGACTCCTTGACCAGGTCGCGCAACCGGACCTCGCCGGTGCCCTCCAGCCCGGCCTGCCGGGTCTGCATCGACACCCAGTCGGGGATCGGCAGCTTGATCTCGAAGACCTCTTCACAACTGATCACCCGCTCGCTGCCCGGGATGGACCCGGCCAGCGCGTTCAGCATCGTCGTCTTGCCTGCCTGCGTGCCGCCCGAGACGAGGATGTTGAGGCCGGAGGCAACGGCCGCGTCGAGAACGGCTGCCCCGTGCGGCGTGATCGAACCGAGCGAGACCAGATCCGCCAGCCGGGTGGCCCGGACGGTGAACTTGCGGATGTTGATCGCCGCATACCGCTGGGTGATGCCGCCGAGCACGATGTGCACCCGGCTGCCGTCCGGAAGCCGCGCGTCCGTGAACGGCTGGGAGACGTCGATTCGCCGCCCGGTGGTCTTCAGCATCCGCTCGACCAGATCGGCGACCTCTTCCTCGGTGAGCACCGTGGTGGTCAGCTCGTGCCGCCCCTCGCGGGCGATGAACACCCGGCTGGGCTCGTTGATCCAGATCTCCTCGACCGCGGGATCGTCCAGATACCGCTGCAGCGGGCCGAAGCCGGCCACCCGGTCGTGTACCTCGCGACTGACCGCCTCCAGGTCGCCGATCGGCGGGACGATCCCGGTCAGGCTGCGCTCGTCGTACTCCTTCACGACCGTCGCGACGATCGTGTTCACCGCGGCCGGGTTGCGGAGCGGGTCGATCCCCTCGCGCCGGACCACGTCGCGGACCTGGGCGTCGATCAGCTCGACCGCGCCGTTCCAGCCGGACCGGCGCGCGGCAAGTCTGTCGGCTGTCATCGTCTCCCCAGTTGGCGTCTCGTCCGGCAACCCGCTGATCACCCTGCGCGATCATTCTTCCAAGCCGGAGCCCACCCGCGCCAACCCGCTGCCGGGTCCTGTGGATAACCCTCACACAGGCACAGGTTCACTGACCGTATCCACCCACTCACTCGGCCGACCAGCCTTTTGCATCTTCCTGCAAACACCCCGTACTACGGGACGCCGGCCGGCACAGGCGGTCGAGGCGCGGCACCCCGCCCAGCCCGCAACTGCCTGGCGTACCGCAGTACGGGCGGTGTAACGCGGTCGGTGGCCCATGGCGTCGTAGAGAGTGAGACCACGACGGAGAGGCTGCGATGAGACCGAACGCGGAGGACTTCGAGGAGTTCGCCCGAGCGCGAACACCTCACTTGTACCGGACGGCCTGGTTGCTGGCCGGCGATCGGCATCATGCCGAGGACCTGGTCCAGGAGACGCTGGCCAAGATGTTCCGGGCCTGGCGCGGACTCCAGCGGATCGACAACCCACCGGCGTACGCGCAGACGGTGCTGGTGCGGACGTTCATCTCGCAACGGCGGCGACGGAGCTGGACCGAGCAGCCGACCTCGGACCTGCCGGACCGCGCCGAACGACCGGGTGACCACGCGCTGCGGCTGTCGCTGCAGAACGCCCTGGCCGAACTGGCTCCGCTCGATCGCGCCGTTCTGGTGCTGCGGTTCTTCGAAGATCGCAGCGTCGAACAGGTCGCGCTCGATCTCGGCAAGAACGCCGGTGCGATCAGGACCAGGACCTCCCGGGCGCTGGATCGCCTGCGGATCGTCCTCGGCGACGACGCCGTCCACCTGATCGCCCTCTGACCTGACGTACCAGGAGCCCTGATGACCAACCTGAACGATTCCCTGCCCGACCTGATGCGCCGGGCCACCGAACACCTCGAACCCGAGTCCACCGACCTGGTCGAACGCGGCATGCAACGCGGTGCCGTACTACGCCGCCGCCGCACCGCCTTGCTCAGCGTCAGCGCTGTCGGCGCCGTCCTGGCCACCGCCGGCATCGTCGTCGGCGGCACCCAACTCTTCGGCAGCCCGGACCAGAAACAGGCCCCCGTCGCCGGTGCGCCGACCAAGGCAGTCACCATCCCGACCAAGGCTGTCCCGCCGGCGACGGGAAAGGACACCCTGGCCACGCTGCGGAAGCTGATCCCCGCTGGTCTCCAGGTCTCGAAGCCGACGTCGATGGACGGCGGACTGGGAGGCCAGAACTCCGCCTCGGTGGTGGTCAACGACGGCAAGGGCGCGTCGTGGCTGATGGTCACCACGGGATACGCCTACCTCAACCCGACAGACTGCTCCAACAGTCTGCCGAACACCTGCACGATCCAGCCGGACGGAAGCGCCTTGGAGGCAGTCGCACGAGAAGCGATCAGCCGGAACGGCAACCTCAAGGAGGCGTCGTCCAACTCCGTCATGCTCACTCGGCCCAACGGTACCCAGGTGGCGTTGACGAGCATGAGCGCCGCTGGAGAGGGAAGCCCGGTCACCAGGAAGCAGCCGTTGTTCTCGCTGGCTGAACTGGCGAAACTCGCCGCCAGCAAGAGTTGGGGCTTCCCGCCCAAGATGACGGTCCAAGAACCGGCCCCTCCCACCCCCAAGCCACCAGTCGTACCCGTGCAGGCAACGCTGGCGACCCTGAAAAAGGTGATTCCCGGTCACCCGCAGCTGAGCGGGCCCACCACGCGGGGCGGCGGCACGAACGGCTACAACGGCGCTTCCTACCTCACCAACGACGGCAAGGGCGCTTCGCTGCTGGATGTCATGCTGACGACCGGTGCTCCGGTCAAGAAGTGCCAGGACGAAAGAGGTCTCGCCCACTGCAAGGTCCGATCCGACGGCTCGGTGCTTCTCTGGGAGAAGAATATTCCGTCCTACGGCGACTCCCGTCAGCAGAGGTACGGGATCCTCGGGAACTCCGTCACGCTGTACTACCCCGACGGGCGCACCATCAGCCTCTGGAGCTTCAACGGCTTGGGTGAGAAGGCCCAGGTCAAGCACACCCGGGCAACTCCGGCGTACACGACCGAGCAGTTGACGACGATGGCGGACAGCAAGCTCTGGGTCTTCCCCGGCGGCACCAAGTAGGTCTCGCCCTCGTCCGCCGTCTGCCGTCTGAGGGGTCGGTCAGCGGTGGACGAGGGTGTGCTCGAAGGCGTAGCGGGACGCACGGAACAGGTGTGAGCCGTACTCGACGGCGCGCCCGTGGTCGTCGTACGTGATCCGCGTCGTCGCAAGCAGCGGACAGCCCGGTTCCTCGGTGAGGAGCCGGGCTTGTTCGGGTGTGGCCGGGATGGCCGAGATCGTCTGGTGTGCCACCTTCAGGCGGACGCCCTCGGCTCTGAGTAACTCGTAGAGGCCGCGCTCGGCCAGGGTCGCCGGATCCGTGTCCAGCATCTCCGGCGGCAACCAGTTGCGCATCAGGGCGAGTGGCTCGCCATCTGCTCGCCGGAGCCGTTCCAGCCGCAGTACGCGATCTCCCAGCTCGCACTGCAGAGCAGTGGCGACCTCTGCGCTGGCTGGGACGACACCGAAGCGCAGTACCTCGGTCTCAGGCTTGCGATGTGCGGCCGACAGGTCGTCGTACAGGCTGGTGAGTTCCAGCGAGCGGCGGACCTGGCCCGAGTTGCCGACCACCTGAGTACCGACGCCGCGCTTGCGCACGAGCAGGCCCTGGTCGACCAGCCGCGCGATGGCCTGCCGCACGGTCGGGCGGCTCAGCCCGTAGGCCTCCGCGAGGTCGACCTCGTTGCTGAGCCTGGATCCGACCGGCAGCTCGCCACCCTGGATCGCTGCTTCGAGCTGCTGGGCAAGCTGGACGTGAAGCGGGGTGCGGCTGTTGCGATCGACGCTGACCTGGACGGTACTCATGGGCACATCTTGGGGCGTCAACGGCCCACCGTCGAGTCGAAGGACGGATTTGATCAGATCTCTTCATTTCCTGATCCCGTCCCGGCCGCACCCTCGCCGGATATCGGCCGGCCGGCGTCAGGCGATCTCTTCGGGCTTCACCGGCCGGTGTTCCTCATGGGATTTCATCGCCGCCAAGGCAAGTCGCAACGCGCGCCGAGCGTCGGCACCGGTCACGGGCGGCGTGCCGTTCGTACGGATCGCGTCGGTGAAGTCGCAGACCTCCTGGACATAGGCGTCCGCGAACATCTCCTCGTCGCTGCGCAACGTCCGCTGCTGAATCCCGTCCTCGGAGTAGTGCAGCATCGGCGTGCTGCCATGGCGCCCGGCCGTCACCATTCCCTTCGAGCCGAACACCTCGCCACGGACGTCGTACCCGTACAGCGCGGAGAAGTTCGCCTCGGCGGTCGCGATCGCCCCGTTGTCGAACGTCACCATCACGACCGCCGTGTCGATCAGCCCGTCTTCCTTGTACTGCGGGGCGACCAGCGTGTCCGCTCTGGTGTAGACCTCGATCGGCTCGGCTCCTTCGTTCAGCCACAGCAGCGTGTCGAAGTCGTGGATCAGCGTCTCCCGGAAGATCGTCCAGGGCTTCACATTCGCCGCGCGGACCACACCGTCCGCCCGGCCGGGATCACGGGTGATCGACCGCATCAACTGCGGTGTGCCGATCCCACCTTCGCGAATCGTCCGGTACGCCGCGGCGAAGTCCCGCGCGAAGCGGCGGTTGAAGCCGACCTGGAACGGTACGCCGGCCCGCTCGGTGACCGCGATCGCGCGGTCGATCTCGGCCATCGTCAGACCGGCAGGCTTCTCGCAGAAGACCGCCTTGCCCGCCTCGGCCGCCTTCTCGATCAGCTCGGCGTGCGCCGCCGCGATCGAGGTGATCGCCACCGCGTGGATGTCGGGATCCTTGAACACGTCGTCGACATCCGCGGTCGCGGTCGCGCCGTACAAGCCTGCGACCTGCTGGGCTGCGTCCAGCCGCGGATCGGCAACAGTTCTGAGCTCCGCCGCCGGCACCCGGCGCGCGATGTTGCCCGCGTGCATCGTCCCGATCCTGCCCGCCCCGATCAACGCGATCCGGACGACTTCCAGCCCATGGTCGGTTTGCATCTGGTCGATCTCCTTGATTCAGGCACCCCGTTGCGACCAGCGCCGATGACTACGAGCGCTCCAGTCAGAAGCTAATGAACACCGCTTCGACAACACCGTCAAGGGTTCTCGAAACCTGTTGCCGCAGGCACCGAGCGTGATCGCCGGGACGCTCACCGGGGTCCGGATGGCGGTCAGCATCTATCGGTACCGCAGAACCTCCGGCAGGATGGCGCCTTCCCCCGCGACGGTCCCACCCGGACCCAGGTCACGGGTCGTCTGCAGACCGCCCTCGACGAGTACTTCCGTACGGACGAGTAGCTGAAGGAGAAGGCATGGAACCGCTGCGTATCGGAATCCTCGGCGCCGCCCGGATCGCGGGCCGCGCGATCGCCGAACCGGCCCGGCTGACCGGTGCCCGGCTGGTCGCGGTCGCCGCGCGGGACACCGAGCGGGCGGCCGCGTTCGCCGCGGAGCACGGGGTCGAACGGGTGCACGCGTCGTACCAGGACGTGATCGACGACCCGGACGTCGAGGTGGTCTACAACCCGTTGGCGAACGGGCTGCACGGGCCGTGGAATCTGCGGGCCATTGCCGCAGGCAAGCATGTGCTGACCGAGAAGCCGTCGGCCAGCAACGCGATCGAGGCCGCGCAGGTTCGCGATGCGGCGCGCGAAGCAGGCGTCGTACTGATGGAAGGGTTCCACTACCACTTCCACCCCGTCACCCGGCGGCTGCACGAGTTGCTGGCCAAAGGTGAGCTGGGCGAACTGCAGCACGTCGAGGCAACGATGGTGATGCCACCACCGGACGACGATGACCCACGCTGGTCGCTGGCGCTGGCAGGCGGTGCCGTGATGGACGTCGGTTGCTATGCCTTGCACGCGACGCGGATGCTCGCTCCTTGGGGTGGCGGTACGCCGACCCTGGCGAGCGCGCGCGCCGGAGAGCGCAGGCGGCTGCCGGGGGTCGACGAGTGGCTCAATGCCGATCTGGCGTTCCCCAACGGCGCAACGGCCGCGGTGCGGACCAGCATGGCGGCCGAGGAGCTCGACTTCAGCCTGCGGATCACCGGCACTCGCGGCGAGGCGTTCGCGCCGAGCTTCGTCCTGCCCCAGCTGGACGACCGGGTGATGGTGAAGACCAAGGAGGACACCTGGGTCGAGCAGCTCGGCCGCAAGTCGTCGTACGCGTATCAGCTGGAAGCGTTCACCGCTCACCTGCGCGACGGCGCCGAGCTGCCGATCGACGCCGACGACGCGGTCGCGACGATGGAGCTGATCGACGCCTGCTACCGCGACGCGGGACTCCAGCCGAGGCCGGTCAGCCGGCTTTAGCCGGTACTGCGGGCGCGGGCTGAGGCCGGCGCGACCGCGGGCGGATACTGCGGACCCGGTCGTTCTGCTACCGCAGGCGACCGGGCTCCCGCCTGCCCGGCCGACTACCGCCGGGCCGTCTGTCTGGCTACTTCCGCCCGTGCTTGGTCGGGGGCACGATCAGGCTGTCGTTCGGGTTGGCTTTCGCCTGTTTAGGTTGTTTCGGCTTGCGGACTTCGCGTCCGCCCTTGTTCTTGGCCATCGAAGACACTCCAGGGCTGGGTAGGGCTGAATCGGCTCAACGAGCCTCGTTCGCCGCGGTACTCCTGATGCCCCGGGGGTTGCTTTCGACGTTACACCCTGGCGGCGGCCTGCGCGGCTGCTGCGCGGGCGAACCCACGGATCAGCGCGTGCGGCCTGGACCCGTCCCCGGCCAGTTCCGGCTGGAACAGAGTGGCCAGGAAGAACGGATGCGACGGGAGTTCGGCGATCCGGACGTCACCGGAGTCGTCGAAACCGCTGAAGACCAGGCCGTGTTCGCGCAGCAGGTCCAGCCGGCTGGAATCCAGGCCGTACGAGCAGTGGTAGCGCTCGACCGACCGCTCCACGCCGAGCAGTTCGGCGGCGAGTGTTCCCGGCCGCACCTGGATCGGTCCCTCGTGCCCGTCGAGCGAGCACTCCAGCGCCACGATCAGCTGGTCCTCGGCATCCGGGTTGTTCTCGCCGTGCTGGACCTGCGCGGCACCGCAGACGTTGCGGGCGAACTCGAGCATCGCGTGCTGGAAGCCACCACAGGTACCGAGGAACGGCGTACCGCTCTCCCTCGCTGCCTGGACAGCGGCGATCGCTCCGCTTTCGCTCTGATACGGGCTCCCCGGCAGCAGCCAGATCCCGTCGAATCCGGCCAGGGCGCCGACCTCGGCGGTGGGAATCCAGTACACGTCGAGGTCGAGCTGGTCGCGTTCCCGCAGGCTGTCCAGCAGGCCCGGCACTCGCTGGTGGGAGCGGACGTGAGGTGAACGATCGCCGATCAGTGCGATCCGGCCGGAGTATGCGTGAGTCATGACCTCATCGTGCCGCCGAGACCTGGATCAGCGCCAACGATGATCTGTACAGGTCACATAAGCAATACTGATCCGCGTGGATCCGCATCTCTTGCGCACCTTCGTGACCGTCGCCGAGTGCGGGTCGTTCTCGGCCGCCGCGAGCCGGCTCGGCTACACCCAGTCCGCGGTCTCCCAGCACATCGCAGCCTTGGAGAACGACCTCGGTACGCCGTTGCTGCTGCGGCGCCCGGTGGTTCCGACGGGCCCAGGCGAGCGGTTGCTCGAGCATGCCGGGCCGATCATGCTGCGGCTGGAGGCTGCCCGGGCGGACGTGCAGCGGGCGATCGGCGACCCGCCCGGATCGCTCGTTCTCGGCGCCTCGCCGCTGGCCGCCTCGGCGCATCTGGCTGACGCGCTGAGCGAGTTGCGCCGGACTCATCCCGGGCTCGAGGTAACGGTGGAAGTCACCGGGCGCGAGGCCGTCGCGAAGGGGGTGGCGGCCGGTCGGTTCCATCTCGGGTTGACGGACGGGATCGCCGCGCCGAGTGATCCGCTGCGATTGTTCGATCTCGGGGCGCTGGCGACCACCGCGGTCGCCCATGAGCCGCTGGTGGTTGCCCTTCCTGTGCAGCATCCGTTGGCCGGTCGGCAGCGGCTCACCCTCGACGAACTCGTGGACGCGCGATGGATCGATGCACCCGACACCGCCGCAGCCTTGAGCGAGTTGCGCAGCGCGACCGAGTCCGACGGCATCCGGTCCTCGATCGGCTACGCAGGAACAGACGTGCTGACCTTGCTGTCGTTGGTTGCCGCCGGCCACGGCCTCGCAGTACTGCCTGCCTCGGTTCCGCACATTGTCGACGCGGTCGTCACGGTGGCGCTGAGCAGGCCTCGCCTCGTACACCGCGTCGAACTCCTGCACGGCCACGCGGACCTGCCTACAGCGACAGCCCTGGCGACAGTACTGCGTGGGTAGTGCCGCCGGGCCGGGGCTGTGTCAGTCGTGGGTCGGGAAGCCCAGGTTCAGGCCGCCGTGCGACGGGTCGAGCCAGCGTGAGGTGACCACCTTGCCGCGGGTGAAGAAGTGGACGCCTTCGGCGCCGTGCGCATGGGTGTCACCGAACAGTGAGTTCTTCCAGCCGCCGAAGGAGTAGTACGCCATCGGCACCGGGATCGGGACGTTGACGCCGACCATGCCGACCTCGACCTCGGTCTGGTACCGCCGGGCAGCGCCGCCGTCGTTGGTGAAAATGGCCGTGCCGTTGCCGTACGGGTTGGAGTTCACCAGGTTCAACGCCTCGTCGTACGACGGGACGCGGACCACCGAGAGCACCGGGCCGAAGATCTCGTCGGTGTAGATCGACATGTCCGGGGTGACCTTGTCGAACAGGGTCGGGCCGAGCCAGAAGCCGTCGTCGCCGCCGTCGAACGGACCCTCGCGACCGTCGACCGCGAGCTCCGCGCCGGCGGACACCCCGGCTTCGACGTACCCGACGACCTTGTCGCGGTGCTCGCCGGTCACCAGCGGGCCCATGTCGCAGCCGCGGGTGCCGTCGCCGGTCTTCAGCGTCGCCATCCGCTCGCGGATCTTGGCGATCAGGTCGTCGGCGACCGGCTCGACGGCGATCAGCGCGGAGATCGCCATACAGCGCTCCCCGGCCGAGCCGAAGCCGGCGTTCACCGCGGCGTCGGCGGCGAGGTCGAGATCGGCGTCGGGCAGCACGACCATGTGGTTCTTGGCGCCGCCGAGTGCCTGCACCCGCTTGCCGTTCGCGGTGCCCTTCTCGTACACGTACCGGGCGATCGGGGTCGAGCCGACGAACGAGACGGCCTTGATGTCCGGGTGCTCGAGGAGCCGGTCGACGGCCTCCTTGTCACCGTGCACGACGTTCATCACCCCGTCGGGCAGGCCGGCCTCCTTCCACAGCGCGGCGACCGCGTTGACCGCGGACGGGTCCTTCTCCGACGGCTTGATCACCACGCTGTTGCCGCAGGCGACCGCGATCGGGACGAACCACAACGGCACCATCGCCGGGAAGTTGAACGGCGAGATGACCGCGACCGCACCGAGCGGCTGGCGGATCGAGTACACGTCGACGTTGGTCGACACGTTCTCGCTGAAGCCGCCCTTCATCAGGTGCGGGATGCCGCAGGCGAACTCGACCACCTCCAGACCGCGGGTCACCTCGCCGAGCGCGTCGGACAGCACCTTGCCGTGTTCGGCGGTGATCAGCGCGGCGATGTCCTCCTTGCGCTCGTTCAGCAACTGGCGGAAGGCGAACAGCACCTGCGCGCGCTTGGTGAGCGACGTCCGGCCCCAGGCCTTCGAGGCGTCGTGGGCGACCTTCACCACCTCGTCGACGGTCGCGGCGGAGGCCAGGTCCAGCTCGCCGGTCACCTCGCCGGTGGCGGGGTTGTAGACCTTGCTGGTGCGCTCGGAGACGCCCGTCCAGGGGGTTCCGCCGATCAGATGGGTGATTCGCTCTGTGCTCACAGCTGCATCCCTTGCTTCATCGGTCTTTCGGTGATGTTCGGTCCGGTTCGAGGTTTCAGCCGAGGACCTCGCTGCGGCGGGCCAGTTCGACCTCCACCGGGCGGCCTTCGGTCAGCGACTGCACACCCGCCGTACAGACCGCGGCGGCGGCGTACCCGTCCCAGGCCGTCGGGCCGTCGATCCCGCCCGACGCCGCGGCGTTCACCCAGCGCTGGACCTCGATGTCGTAGGCCGGCCCGAAGCGGACCCGGAAGTCGTCCGGCACCGCCCCTCCCCAGTGTCCGGCTTGTCTGGTGAGTACGTCGACCCCGAGGCCGATGGTGGCGCTGCCCTTCTCCGCCACGGCCTCGCAGCGCACTTCGTACCCGACCTGGAAGTTGACGAACACCTCCACGTCGGCGATCGCCCCGCCGGCCATCTCGAAGATCGCGAGCTGTGGGTCGAGCACGCCCTCGCCGACCAGACTGGTGGGTTTCGGCGCGTGCACGGTGATCCGGGCGATCTCGTCGTCGAACAGCCAGCGCGCCACATCGACTTCGTGCACGAGGGAATCGCGCACGATCATCTCGCTGCGGAACGTCTCCGCAACGGTCTTGTTCCGGTGCACGTTGTGCAGCAGCAGCGTCCGGCCGAGGTCGCCGGAGTCGAGCAACTGCTTCAAAGCCGCGTACTCCGGGTCGAAGCGGCGCATGAAGCCGACCTGGATCAAGGAGCGGCCCGTCTTGTGCTCCGCCTCGACCACCCGCAACGCGGACTCGGCGTCCATTGTCAGCGGCTTCTCGCAGAGCACCGGCTTGCCGTGCTCCAGGCAGGCCATCAACTGCTCGGCGTGCGCGAACCCGGGCGACGCGATGATCACCGCGTCGACCTCGGCGATCAGCTGCAACGGATCCCCGATCACCTGGACGCCGTCGAGCGCTGTGGCCAGGGCGGTAGCCCGGGCCGCATCGGGATCGGACACCGCGACCAGTCGTGCACCGGAGGTCCGCCGCGCGACCCGCTCGGCGTGATCGGCACCCATCGCCCCGACGCCGATGATGCCGATTCTGAGGTCGGAGGTCATGTGCTCTCCAGTGGGGACTGGATCTGCGCCGGGCGGCCCGATGGGCGCACCACGGCGCCCGCGTCGATGTCGCGGAGCTCGTGGCTCAGCGCCTCCAGCTCCGAACCGCCGGCCATCTCGTTGGTCAGCTGTTCCAGCGTGATGTCGGCGCGATGGGTGTCGAGCGCGACCCTGCCCAGCTTGAGTACGACGAAGTGGTTGCCGACGAGGTAGGCGTGGTGCGGGTTGTGGGTGATGAAGACGACGCCGAGTCCTGCGTCGCGCGCCTTCACGATGTACTTGAGGACGACGCCGGACTGCTTCACGCCGAGCGCGGCCGTCGGCTCGTCCAGGATCAGCACCTTGGCGCCGAAGTGGATCGCCCGGGCGATCGCGATGCACTGGCGCTGACCGCCGGACAACATCCCGACCGGTTGCTCCAGGTTGGGGATCGAGATCCCCATCTTGGTCAGCTCCTCGGTGGCGATCCGCTTCATCTTCGTCGCGTCCAGCGTGCCGAACCGGCCGGTGAGCTCGTTGCCGAGGAAGAAGTTCCGCCAGACCGACATCAGTGGGGCCAGCGCCAGGTCCTGGTAGACCGTGGCGATGCCGCTGTCCAGCGACTCGCGTGGTGACTTGAAGCGGCGTTCCTCGCCGTTCACGGTCAGTACGCCGTCGCTGTGCTCGTGCAAGCCGGCGATGACCTTGATCAACGTCGACTTGCCGGCGCCGTTGTCGCCGAGTACACAGGTGATCTCGCCCTGGCGCACCGACAAGGAGACGCCGCGGAGTGCCTGCACGTTGCCGTAGCTCTTGCCGACGTCGTCGAGCTGGACGACCGGCATGGTCGGGCTGCTCGCCGCTTCGTTGTCGAAGCTGGTCGTGGTGGTCATCGCGCTTCCGCCTTCTTCTTGACGACGAGGTTCACGATCGTGGCCAGCAGCAACATCACGCCCAGGAAGGCCTTGAACCAGTCCGGGTTCCATCCGGCGTACACGACGCCGAGTTGCACCATGCCGAAGATGAGCGCGCCGACCGCGGCACCGACGACCGAGCCGTAGCCGCCGGTGAGCAGGCAGCCGCCGACCACCGCCGCGATGATGTAGAGGAACTCCTTGCCGACACCTTCACCGGACTGCACGACGCCGTTCTGTGCGAACAGCAGGTGCATGCCGGTGAACCAGGCGAAGAAGCCGACGGTCATGAACAGGCCGATCTTGACCTTCTTGACCGGTACGCCGACCGCCCGGGCCGCCGCGGCGTCGCCACCGACGGCGAAGATCCAGTTGCCGACCTTGGTCCGCAGCAGGAACCAGGCGGCGACCGCGACGAAGACGATCCACCAGACGATGATGATCTTCACGGTGATGCCGCCGAGCTTGAACTGCGAGGCGAACACCGCGTGGGCCGAGGAGAACCCGTCCATGTCGCCGACCGAGTTCGACGCGACCGCTCCGGACGTCAGCCGGGTCACCGCGATGTTCAGACCCTGCAGGATGAAGAAGGTGCCGAGGGTCACCAGGAAGCTCGGCAGCCCGGTCCGCATCAGCAGCCAGCCGTTGAAGGCGCCGACCGCCAGCGCGACGGCCAGCGAGACCACCATTCCGAGCCAGACGTTGACGCTGAACTGGTAGGCGAAGATGCCGGCGGTCAGGCCGGCCGTCGTCACGGCGACGCCGGCCGACAGGTCGAACTCCCCGCCGATCATCAGCAAGGCGACCGGGACGGCCATGACACCGATCAGGGCGGCCCCGTAGAGGATCGTCCCGACGTTGTTGATGTCGCGGAAGGGCGCGGCGGTGGCCGCGAAGAAGAGCAGGATCACCGCCGCGCCGACCAGCGATCCGATCTCGGGACGGCTCAGCAGACGCACGCCGACCGACCGGGTGGAGACCCGGTCGTCGACGGTGTCCGGGGTCGTGATCGTCGATGCCATGGCCGTGACCTCAGCGCGTTCCGGCCGTGGCGTACTTCTCGACGGCCTCGATGTTCGTCTTGTCGATGAACGCCGGGCCGGTGAGCGTGGCCTCGCCACCACCGATCGTGTCGCCGTTGGTCTTGTTCAGCCAGATCGCGTCGACGGCCAGGTAACCCTGCAGGTACGGCTGCTGGTCGACGGCGAAGTCGACCGTTCCGTCCTTGACCGCCTTGGCCATCTCCTTGCTCATGTCGAAGCTGCCGATCTTGGCCGACGACCCGGCGTCCTTGGCCGCCTGAACCGCGGTCAGGGCGACGCCGGCGTTCAGCGCGACGACGTAGTCGGCGGTCTTGTCCTGCTGCAGCTTCGACGTGATCGTCGCCTGCGTCCCGGGCTGGTCGGCGCCGTCGACGTTCAGGTTCTCGACGGCGCCGAACTTGTCCTTGATGCCCTGGCAGCGGGCCTCGAGGCTCACGTTGCCCTGCTCGTGGATGACGCAGATGACCTTCTTGGCACCGAGAGCCTTGAGCTTCTCACCGGTCGCCTGCCCGGCGATCCGCTCGTCCTGGCCGAAGTATCCGATCGCGCCGGAGGTCTTCCAGGTGTCCAGGCCACCGTTGAGGACGGTCACCGGGATCCCGGCCGCGACAGCCTTCTTGACGTTCGGGATCACCGCGTCCGGCTTGTTCAGGGTGACCGCGATGCCGTCGACCTTGGAGTCGATCGCCGTCTGCACCAGGTTGGCCTGCCCGGCGCCGTCCGGGTCGGAGGAGTACTGCAGCTCGATGTTGTCCTTCTGCGCGGCGGCTTCGGCACCGCGGCGGACGATGTCCCAGAAGGTGTCACCCGGCTTGGAGTGGGTGATCAACGCGACCTTCATCCGCGGCGTGTTCGCGACGTTGCCGCCCGAACCGCCCGCCTTCTCCTCGTCCTTCTTGCCGCCGGAGGAACTGCAGGCACCCAGCGCCGCGACCAGCACGAGGGCCGCCCCCGCGGCCACCGCCTTCTTCTGCCACCGAACCATGACTACAACCAGCCTTTCAGACGTTCCCGCGGTAACGCCGCGGCGTTCGGGTGTGACCAGGAAGGCATACCCTGCCCGGTCGTCAAACGGAAACACCACCCCCGTGCGTCCGCAGATACGCCAAGGTGCGTTCCGCGATCGGCAGCGGCACTTCCGGCGGGCACGGGTACATGTCCTGCTCCACGATCGCGAACAGGTCGACATCCAGCGCGGCCAGCGCGTCCAGCAGCGGCGGCAACTCCGGTACGCCGTTGGGCGGTTCACACATCACCCCGCGCCGCACCGCCTCGTCGAAACCGACGCCGGCCGCTTCCACCTCCGCCAACACCTTGGGGTCGACCTGCTTGAGGTGCACATACCCGATCCGGTCGGGGTAGTCCTGGATCAGCTTCAGGTTGTCGCCACCGCAGTAGCTGATGTGCCCCGTGTCCAGACAGAGGTTCACGTACTCCCCGTCGGTCTCGTCGAGGAACCGCTCCACGGTCTCCTGACTGTCCACGTGCCCGTCCGCGTGCGGGTGGTACTGCGTCTTCAGCCCGTACTCCGCGGCGATCCGGCGACCCAGCTCGGTCACCTGCTTGCCGTGTCGTGCCTGACCCTCGTGGTCCAGTCGCGGCTCGACGACCTCGCCGTTGTCGCCACGCCACATCGAGGGCATCACCACGAGGTGCTTGGCCCCCATGGCGGCAGCAAGCTCGGCGGTCGCCGAGATGTCCTTCCAGGTCGAGTCCCACGAGTCCGGCCGGTGCAGGTGCTCGAAGCTCGTGCCGGCCGTGACCGCGAGGCCACGCTTGTCCAGCTCGTCCTTCAGCCGGGCCGGATCGGTCGGGAGATAGCCGTACGGGCCGAGCTCGATCCGCCGGTACCCCGCGGCCGCGACCTCGTCGAGGAATCGCTCCCAAGGCGTCTGCTGCTCGTCATCGGCGAACCACACACCCCAGGAGTCCGGCGCGCTGCCGATCGTCACCCGGCCCATCAGCTCTCCCCCTCCACCGGCCGCATCAGCTCTTCCCCTCCACCGGCGTCAAGTACGGCCGCTGGTCCTGCTTGGACTTCTCGTACGCCGCGGACGCGGTCTGCGTCGACTCCAGCGTCGACACCTGGCTGACCGGGACGTCCCACCAGGAGTCGCTGTCGGGCGAACCGATCAACGGGTCCGTCTTCACATGGATCGCGATCGGGCCGCTCGCCGCCTTCGCCGTACCGATCGCCTTCTCCAGCTCCGCGCGGCTGTTCACCTCGAGCACCTCGACCCCGAGGCTGCGCACGTTCGCCGCGAGATCGACCGGCAGGTAGTCGCCGTCCAGCCGCCCGTCGCCGCTACGCCGCCGGTACGCCGTACCGAAGCGCTGTGAGCCAAGGGATTCCGAGAGGGCGCCGATCGAGGCGAAGCCGTGGTTCTGGACCAGGACGACGATGATCTTCACGTTCTCCTGGACCGCGGTGACCAGCTCGGACGACATCATCAGGTACGACCCGTCGCCGACCAGGACGAAGACGTCCCGGTCCGGTGCGCCGAGGCGGACGCCGAGACCGCCGGCGATCTCGTAACCCATGCAGGAGTAGCCATATTCGACGTGGTATCCCTTCGGGTCGCGTGTCCGCCACAGTTTGTGCAGGTCGCCCGGCATCGAACCGGCTGCGCAAACCACCACATCACGCGGCTCCGACAATTCGTTGACGGCACCGAGCACCTGGCCCTGGGTCAGCAGGCCCTCGGCCAGGTTGTCCACAACCTCCGCAGGCGGGTTGTACGCCTGGGAGACGGTCTCGTCCCAAACTCGTGCGAGTTCGGCGGTCAGATCCTTGTACTTTTCCTGTACAGACCAATCACCGACCGCGGAACGCAGGGAAACAAGGGCTTCCCGGGCATCCGCGACCACCGGGAGGCCGGCATGTTTGCCACCGTCGAAGCGCGCCACGTTGATGTTGACGAACCGCACGTCCGGGTTCTGGAAGGCCGTCCGGGAGGCGGTCGTGAAGTCGCCGTACCGGGTGCCGATGCCGATCACCAGGTCGGCGTCACGCGCCAGGGCATTGGCCGCCGTGGTGCCCGTGGAACCGACGGCGCCGACCGACTGCGGGTGGTCGTAGCGCAGGGATCCCTTGCCTGCTTGGCTTTCCGCCACCGGGATCCCGGTCGCCTCGGCGAACTCGCGGAGCGCGTCCTGCGCGCGCGAGTAGGCCACGCCGCCACCGGCGACGATCAGCGGCCGCTGCGAGGCCCGTAGGAGATCTACCGCTTTGTCGACAATGGATGCTTCCGGCAACGGTCGCGCGATGTACCAGGTGCGCTCGGCGAAGAGCTCCTCCGGCCAGTCGTGCGCCTCCGCCTGGACGTCCTGCGGCAGGGCAAGGGTCACCGCGCCGGTCTCGACCGGATCGGTCAGGACGCGCATCGCGTTCATCAGGGCCGAGGGCAACTGCTCGGGACGCCAGATCCGGTCGAAGTACTTCGACACGGGCCGGAAGGTGTCGTTCACGGAGACGTCGCCGGCGGAGAAGGTCTCCAACTCCTGCAGCACGGGGGTCGCCACCCGGGTTGCGAAGACATCGGAAGGAAGGAGCAGCACGGGGAGTCTGTTGACGGTGGCGAGTGCCGCACCGGTGACCATGTTGGTCGAGCCGGGGCCGATGCTCGCAGTACAGGCGTAGGTCTGCAGGCGGTCGCGGGTGCGGGCGAAGGCAGCAGCGCTGTGCACCATGGCTTGTTCGTTGCGGGCCAGGATGTACGGCAACGCTTCGGGGTCCTCGAGTTCGGACTGCAACAGCGCCTGGCCGAGGCCGGCCACGTTGCCGTGGCCGAAGATGCCGAAGCACCCTGCGAACAGCTTCTGCCGCTCGCCGTCGCGCTCCGAGTACTGGACGCTCAGGAATCGCACCACCGCCTGCGCGACCGTGAGTCGAACCGTCATCTGCGATCTCCTCCGAACCAACTCGTCATGTCTACTCCGCACTTACCGTTCATGCCTTCACCCACAGCCGGTCGCCCGGCTCGGTCGGCTACCACCGCTGGAGGAGGTGTCATTGCCCGGATCCGAAAGGTAGGCGGGGGTCCACCTGCTGGGTCGGCCACAGTTCGCGGACCCAGCCGTGCTGGGGGTCGTCGCTGATCAGCCACTCGCGTTCGGTGCCGGGGCCGGCCATCACGTTCAGGTAGTACATGTCGTAGCCAGGAGGCGCCATCGCAGGACCATGCCAACCATGGGGCACCAGCACCAGATCCCCACTCCGGACTTCCGCGAGGACGTCGATGGGGCGGTCCTGCGTGCCGTAGACCCGCTGGTAACCGATCGGGTCGTTGCCCTTGACACCTTCCGGGGCATCGTCGGACAGCTGCAGCTCGAAGTAGTAGATCTCCTCGAGCTCACTTTCCTTACCAGGCTTGTGCTCGTCGTGCTTGTGCGGCGGGTACGACGACCAGTTCCCGGCCGGGGTGAGAACCTCGCACGCGATGATCGAGTCGGCCTCGAGAACCGCTGGCGTGCCGAAGTTCCGGACCTGGCGGGAGGCGACACCGGCACCGCGGAGTTCGGTCTCGACCTGCTCCACGCCGATCCGCCGGAACGGGTAGTCGGAGGCGGCCTTCGCGTGTGGGAAGGCGATCCGGGCGCCACCCGCGCTGGTGACTGCGACGATCGCGCCACGGGGTACGTAGGCGAGATCGGTCGGGCCGGCGAACACGTCGGCGCGGCCGCCGAGCGGGACGGTCTCCCCGTCGACGATCACCTCGGCCGATCCGCTCAGCGGGAGGACGAGGTATTCACAGTCGCCCGTCTCGAACTCGACGGACTGCCCAGGGCGAAGCGTCGCGACGTACAGGCCGGTGTGGTGCCAGTCGGGCTCCCCCGGACTGACGGCCAACTCGAATCCGTCGCGTGCAGTAGATCCAGCAGGCCGGTACCAAGCAGTCACGAACAGCCTCCCTCAGCCGCAGAACAGTCAGAGTTGCCGGAGATCATGCGGTGCCTCCGTGGACCAGGGTGCTTGCCTGGTCGACGGCGGAGGCGACGTCGCCGTCGGGTGGGAAGAGGAGGGCGCGGCCGACGACGAGGCCGCGGACCGAGGGGAGGCTGAGCGCCTTGCCCCACGAGGCGTAGGTTTCCTCGGGAGCGACGGTCGGGTCGCCGCCCAGCAGGAGCGTCGGCAGAGTGGTTGCCTCCATCACGCGTTCGAGGTCGTCCACCACTGGGAGCTTGAGCCAGGTATAGGCGCTGCTCGCGCCGAGACCGGCGGCGATGTGGACCGACTTGATCACCGAGTCCGGGTCGAGCAGGTTCACCACCCGTCCCTCGCGGCGGACCGACCAGAACGGCTCGACCATCGCCAGCAGTTTGCAGTCGGCCAGTTCGGTGACGGCTCGCGCGCTGCTCTCCAGCGTCGCGACCGTGCCGGGGTCTTCGAGGCAGATCCGGGTCAGCATCTTGCCGCCGTCCAGTCTGCGCGCGACCAGGTCGTCGGCCGTTCCGTAGGCCGTGAACCGGTCGTCCAGTTCGAACGACGCGCCTTGCAGTCCGCCCCGGTTCATCGACCCGATGACGACCTTGCCTTCCAACGCGCCCAGCAACAGCAGGTCTTCCAGTACGTCGGGCGTCGCCAGTACGCCGTCGACGCCCGGGCGCTCCAGCGCGGTCACCAGCCGGTCGATCAGCCCCGGCCGGCTCGCCATCGCCATCGCGTCGCCCCGTACGCCGAGCGCACCCCGCGCCGGGTGATCAGCCGCCACGATCAGCAGCCGCCCGTCCTCGCCGACAACCTCCCGCCGCCTCCGCTGCTGCCACGCCTCCGCAATCCGCTCCGGATGCCGCACCCGCAATTCCGTCAGATCCACCCCGCTCGCCCGCACCCCCACCTCAGCCCCACTCATGCGCGACCACCCACCAGTCCCAGCACCGCGCCTCCAGTCCGCCCACCACTCACCCGATGGCGGCTCATCACCTCTAGCCCCATCGCCCGGCCCACCTCGCCACCGGACCGCCCAGCGAACAAACGCCCACTCCCGACGCCGACGACAACCCCGCGGCCGCTCACGGACTCTTGATCCATCGACGCGAGCACCTCGTCATCGGACGGCGCAACGGGCCAACGCCGACTCCCGAAGGTGCCCATAACCTCGCGGCGCCTCATGGACTCTTGACTCATCGACGCGAGTACCTCGTCGGCGGACGGTGCAGCGGACGACCGCTGACTCCTTAGGGCGAGGGCGAGTCTGCGGGTGCTCATGCGTCGTCGCCCATCAAGGCGAGGACCTCGGCTTCGGAAGGCATGGCGGTGGAGCATTCGAGGCGGGAGGCGACGATGGCGCCGGCGGTGTTGGCGAAGCGGATGATCTTTTCGAGGGGCCAGCCGGCGAGGAGGCCGTGGCAGAGGGCGCCGCCGAAGCCGTCGCCGGCGCCGAGGCCGTTGACCACCTCGACCGGGTACGGCGGAACCTCCACCCGCTCGTCCCGGGTGCGCGCCAGCGTCCCCTTCGGACCCTGCTTCACCACTGCCAGATCGAGCCCGCGGTCGAGCAAAGCCTGCGCGGCCTTGTCCGGGTCGGTCTCACCGACCGCGACCTCGCACTCCTCACGGTTGCCCACGGCAACAGTGCAGTGCTCCAGCGCCCGGCTGACCTGCTCGTGCGCTTCGGACGGATCCGCCCAGAACATCGGCCGGTAGTCCAGGTCCAGCACGGTGATCGCCCGCCGTTCCCGCGCCTCCCAGGCCGCGAAGTGCGCCGACCGGCTCGGCTCGGCCGAGAGACCGGTGACGGTCGACCAGTAGATCCGCGCGTCCTTGATCGCCTGCAGGTCCAGCTCGGACGGGTTGATCACCAGGTCCGGCGCCTTCGGAAACCGGTAGAAGTACAGCGGGAAGTTGTCCGGCGGGAAGATCTCGCAGAACGTGATCGGCGTCGGCAGTCCCTCGACCGCGGTGACGAACCGGTCGTCGACCCCGAGTTCGCCCAGCGTCCGGTGGATGAAGGTGCCGAACGGATCGTTCCCCGTCCGGCTGATCACCGCCGACCGCCGACCGTGCCGGGCAGCGGCCACCGCAACGTTGGTCGCGCTGCCCCCGAGGAACTTCCCGAAGCTCTCGACGTCCTCCAGATGCGTGCCCGTCTGCAACGGGTACAGGTCGACCCCGATCCGCCCGATGGTCAGTACGTCGTCCGCCATCAGACCGCCTCGGCGATGTGCCGCAGATGCTCGATACTCGCCCGTACGTCGGTCACCGGACCGTCGTCGACCGGCCGACCGGGAAGAATCGTGTCCTGCTCGAGCACGTACCAGCCGTCGTACCCGGCCTTCTCCAGCGCGACGACGATCGCGCGCAGGTCGATGTCGCCCTGACCGAGCGGCCGGTACATCCCCTGCCGGACCGCGTCGGTGTAGCTCACCTCGCCGCTCTGCACCTTCGCGGCCCACGAGGCGTCCACGTCTTTGAGGTGCGTGTGCCGGATCCGGTCGGTGTGCTCCAAGGCCAGCGCGACCGGGTCGACTCCGCCGATCAGCAGGTGCCCGGTGTCGAGCGTCAGCCCGATCGAGGAGCCGCCGAGCACCCGGCGTACGTCGTCCGCGTTCTCCACCATCGTGCCGACGTGCGGGTGGATCGTAGCCCGGATCCCTGCTGCTGCGGCGATTCCGGCGAGCCGGTCGAGGTTGGCGAGCATCGTGGCCCAGCCGGCGTCGTCCAGCACCGGGCGGTCGTCGTACCCGTCCTGGCCGGTCGCGGCCGCCAGTACCAGCGTGCTCGCGCCCGCGGCGACGAATCCCTCCAGCGCCTGCGCGACCTCCGCAGCCGGATCGTGCGAAGGATCGTGCAGTACGACGGGGACGAATCCCCCGACCGCACGCAGTCCCCGGTCGGCCAGTGTCTTCGCCTTCTCGGCCGGGTCGTCCGGCAGGAACCCGTCCGGCCCGAACTCGGTCGCGGCAATCCCGACCTCGCGCATCTGCGCCAGCACGGTCTCGGCGTCGTACTGGTAGCCCCAGCCGGGCACCTCGCAGACTCCCCAGGAGATCGGGGCTCCCGCGATCCGGTCAGCAAGGGCGGTCATGCGCCGATCTCCTCCAGCAGGACGACGCGCTGCTCGCGTCGGGACAGTTCGCAGGCGTCGGCGATCCGGAAGGCCTGCAGGGCATCGCGGACCGTGCACGGGACCGCGCGAGTGCCGGCGACCACCTCGGTGAAGGCGGTCAGTTCGGCGACGTAGGCCGGCCGGAACCGGTCCATGAACGTGGTGTGCGGTTCGCCGCCCGGGAAGGTGACACCGGCCTCGGCCGACTTCAGCGCGGTGTGCTCATCCAGACCGACCGCGATCGAGCCGAGCGAACCGAGCACCTCCATCCGGACGTCGTGCCCGGCGGCGTTGTAGCGGGTCCCACTGACGGCGGCGAAGGTGCTGTCGTCGAGCGTGAGCAATGCGGCGGCCGCGTCGACATCGCCGTACTCGCCGAAGAACGGCTCGCCACGGTTCGCGCCGGTCGCGAAGACGCTGACCACCTCGCGGCCGGTGACGAACCGGAGGATGTCGAAGTCGTGCACCGTGCAGTCCCGGAAGAAGCCGCCACTGGTCGCGATGTACTCCGCGGGCGGCGGGAACGCGTCGTTCGTGTTCGCCCGGATGTGGTGGATGAACCCGAGCGCGCCGCTGGCCACCTGGTCCCGCGCCGCCTGGTAGCCGAGGTCGAAGCGGCGCTGGAAGCCGATGTGGACCGGCACATCCGACTTCTCGACCAGCGCGACCACCCGCTGGGTCTCGGCCAGGTCGAGTGCCACCGGCTTCTCGCAGAAGGTCGGGATCCCGGCCGCGACCGCCTTGCCGATCAACTCCGCATGCGCCGAGGTCGCCGCGGCGATCACGAAAGCGTCGATGCCGCCGGCCAGCACCTGATCCACCCCCGGCGCGAACTGCAGCCCGAGGTCCTTCGCGACCACCTCCGCCCGGCTCGCGTCGGCGTCCGCCACCACGACCTGGTCCACCGCCGCCAGCCCATTGAGAGTCGCGGCGTGGAACGCCCCGATCCGCCCGGCTCCGACCAACCCGATTCGCATCTGTGCCCTCTCGTCAAGGCTTGTGAGTTTCACCGTTCGGCACCGCCCCGCGCCCACCGCAGTACCACCAGTGGCGGTGCTGGTTCGCCTCGCTAGCTTTGCCCGCTCGCCGGAGGGTGTCAATAGTTTGTAAGCACATTTTCATGTCGAGACATACAAAGCCCGTTCAGGTAACATCCCGGCATGGCCGCCCTCCCGATCCAGATCGATCGGGCGAGCCCGGTGCCGCTCTACCACCAGCTCGCCGAGCAGCTGATCGCCGCGATCAGCGACGGCACCCTGCGCCCCGGCGACCCGTTCGAGAACGAGCAGGCGATGTCGGACCGGCTGAGCCTGTCCCGGCCGACCGTCCGGCGCGCGATCTCCGAACTGGTGAACAAGGGCCTGCTGGTCCGCCGCCGCGGTATCGGCACCACTGTCGCCAACCAGATGGTGCACCGCAAGGCCGAGCTCACCAGCCTGTACGACGACCTCGAGCGCGAGGGCCGGACACCGCGCACCGACGTCCTCTCCTTGAACTGCGAGGCCCACGACGACCGCGCCGCCGAGGCGCTCGGCCTGCCGCCGGGCACCCCCGTCGTCGCGATCGTCCGGCTCCGGTACGCCGGTGAGGTCCCGCTCGCGATCATGCGCAACTGGTTGCCGCCAGCAATGAATGACCTGACCGCCGAGGCACTCCACACCGAAGGCCTGTACGCGCTGCTCAGGGCGCGCGGCATCCGCCCAAGCGTCGCCCGACAGCGGATCGGCGCCCGCAACGCGACCGCCGAGGAACGCCGTACGCTCCAGCTCACCAAGGCCGAGCCGCTGGTCACGATGACCCGCAGCGCGTACGACGCCGACGGCATCGCCGTCGAGTTCGGCGACCACTGCTACCGCGCCGACCAGTACTCCGTCGAAGTGGTCGTCTCCGACCGCTGAGACCTCAGCGGGCCCGGAGGATCGAGTCTTCCAAGCTCTCCGTGTGCAACGGGATGACGGCGAGGGCTACGCGCAGGGACGGGTCGAGACGGTTCCAGAGGAGGTCGGGCAGCGACTCCCACTCGACGTCGACCGAGGTGACGACCGGGTAGCCGTCGGTGACCACCTGAGCCGCCGTACCGGAGTACGTCGTGACGACGCCGGCCGTGGCCTCCTCCGAGCGACGGAGGAACAGGGACGGGTGCTGCACCTGGTCCGCGGAGTACGACCGGGCAGATCCGACGACGACGTCCAGCAACTCCGGGCCCTCGACGACGGCGCCGGCGAAGATGCGCGGCGTACGGATGGGCGGGTCCGGTTCGTAGTCGAGGTTCCGCAGCGCTACCTGGAGATCCACGCAGTCGGCGTGCGTACCCGCGAGCTCGGAGACGTGGTTGCCGTTGCCGACGATGAACCAGTCCTCGTCGCGGATCGCGGCCGTGTAATGACGCAACTCGTCGGTCGCGGCACCAGCGAGATCCTGTACGACGATCTCGCGCTCGGAGATCACCAGTTCGCGCTGCTGGGAGGCCGGGCTGCGGCCGGTCAGCCAGTACGCCGCGAACGGCCGCCCGTCGCTGTCCCGCCCGATCGCCACCCCTCGGCCCGGATACTCACAACCACCCACCACATCCACAAGGGTCGCCACCGCCGAAGCCTAACCTCCTCGACCCCGGCGAGCGCCTCGCCCGCCGGTCGGCGGACCTCGTAGGTGCAGCACCGGCGACGATCAACCGCCGGTGCTACGGATCAGAAAGGTCAGGCGTGACTGCCGAGCAGGGTGCGGACCAGGCGCAACCCGACCGACAGGTGGGCCAGTTCCGGCCCCTCGGTCTCGACGATCTCTTCCATCATGGTCGCGGCGCGGGACAGCGCGGTCGAGTTCATGTCCTGCCAGTCCCTGACCCGGGCCTCGGGATCGGCGGCCGCGTCCGTCACGCTGAGCACCTGCCGGGTCAGCCGTGCGTGGACGGCGTGCAGGTCGTCGCGCAGCGCCGCGCGCGCCATCGTCTGCCAGCGGTCCGTCCGCGGCAGCCCGACGATGCGTTCGAGGAAGAGGCCGAGGTGCAGCCGTTCGCCGAGCGCGAAGTGGACCTTGGCGACCTCGAGCAGATCCAGATCGTCCGCCTCGGCCGTCTCCACGATGCCGAGCCCGGCGTACGCCGGTGGCAGCACCGCGATCCGGGTGGCGAAGTCCTCGGCCACCCCGGCCGACAGCAGCGCCTCCCGGCGGTGCTCGAACAACGCCAGCTCGCGACCCCGTAGTACGTCGGGGAGTGCGGCCGTGAGCTTCGCGATCCCGGGCGAGAAGAAGTCGACCAGCTCGGCGATGTCGACCGGAGGCCGCCGGTTCGACACCAGCCACCGCGTCGCCCGCTCGACCAGCGTGCGGGTCTCCAGTCGCATCGCGGTCTGGGTGTCGGCGTGGATCACGTTGTCCAGCTCGGCGTTGCGGGCCAGCAACTCCGGCTGCGCGAAGATCCGTGACGCCGCCAGATTGGCCCGTACGACGTCCTCGATCGAGCCGCCGGTCTCCAGCGAGAGCCGGTGGTAGGCGGTGATCCCGGACGAGTTGATGAACTCGTTGACGACCTGGGTGGTGATGATCTCGCGACGCAACTGGTGCGACTTCATCGGCTCGGCGAACCGCTCCTGGATCGCGACCGGGAAGTACGACGCGAGCTTGGACTCCAGGTACTCGTCATCGGGCAGAGTTGTCTTCAGCAACTCCGCCTCGAGGACGATCTTCGTGTAAGCGATCAGCACCGACAGCTCCGGCGGAGTCAGCCCGCGCCCTTCGGCCTTGCGCTTCTTGAACTCCGCGACGCTCGGCAGGAACTCCAGCTCGCGGTCCAGCAGACCTTGCTTCTCCAGCCGCCGGACCCAGTCGGCGTGGACGTGCAGCAACGCCGCGGCCTGGGCCGTCGCGTTGGCGAGCCCGATGTTCTGCCGGTAGTTGCTCTTCAGCACCAGCGCCGCGACCTCGTCGGTCATCGACGCGATCACGTCGTTGCGCTGCTTCTCGGTCAGGTCGCCGTCGGCGACCACCTTGTCCAGCAGGATCTTGATGTTCACCTCGTGGTCGGAGGTGTCCACGCCGGCGACGTTGTCGATGAAGTCGGTGTTGATCCGGCCGCCCTTGGCGGCGTACTCGATCCGGCCGAGCTGGGTGAAGCCGAGGTTGCCGCCCTCGCCGACCGCCTTCGCGCGCAGGTCCGCGCCGTTGATCCGGATCGCGTCGTTGGCCTTGTCGCCGACGTCGGCGTGCGACTCCGACGCCGCCTTCACATACGTCCCGATGCCGCCGTTCCAGAACAGGTCGACCGGCGCCGTCAGGATCGCCTGCATCAACTCCGCCGGCGTCAGCTTCGTCGGGTTGCCCTCCAGCCCGAGTGCCTCGCGGACCTCGGCCGAGATCGGGATCGCCTTGTCGGTCCGCGGGTAGATGCCGCCGCCGGCCGAGATCAGGGCAGGATCGTAGTCGGCCCACGACGACCGCGGCAGCTCGAACAGCCGCTTGCGCTCGACGAACGAGGTCGCGGCGTCGGGAGCGGGGTCGAGGAAGATGTGCCGGTGGTCGAACGCCGCGACCAGCCGGATGTGCTCCGACAGCAGCATCCCGTTGCCGAACACGTCACCCGACATGTCGCCCACCCCGACGACGGTGAAGTCGGTGTTCTGGCAGTCGTGACCCATCTCGCGGAAGTGTCGCTTGACCGACTCCCAGGCGCCCCGCGCGGTGATGCCCATCGCCTTGTGGTCGTAGCCGACCGAACCACCCGAGGCGAACGCGTCGCCGAGCCAGAACCCGTACTCCTTCGCCACCCCGTTCGCGATGTCGGAGAACGTGGCGGTGCCCTTGTCGGCCGCGACCACCAGATACGCGTCGTCCCCGTCGTACCGCACCACCGACGACGGCGGAACGATGCCGCCGGCAACGATGTTGTCGGTGATGTCCAACAGGCCGGAAATGAAGGTCTTGTACGACGCGATGCCCTCGGCGAGCCAGGCGTCGCGGTCCACCGACGGATCAGGCAACTGCTTGGCGTAGAAGCCGCCCTTCGCCCCGACCGGCACGATGACGGAGTTCTTCACCATCTGCGCCTTGACCAGACCCAGCACCTCGGTCCGGAAGTCCTCCCGCCGGTCCGACCAGCGCAACCCACCGCGGGCCACCGCGCCGAACCGCAGATGCACACCTTCCACCCGCGGCGAGTACACGAAGATCTCGTACGCCGGCCGCGGCTGCGGCAGCTCCGGGATCGCCTTCGGCTCCAGCTTGAACGAGATGTAGTCGCGCGGCTTCCCGTCCGGTCCCGGCTGGAAGTAGTTCGTCCGCAGCGTCGCCTTGATCACCGTCAGGTAGGACCGCAGGATCCGGTCCTCGTCCAGACTCTGCACGGTGTCCAGCGCCGCGACGATCTCCTTCTCCAGTTGCTCGACCGCACTCTGCCGGTTGGGGTCGTCGGCCGCACCCTGCGCCGGGTCGAAGCTGGTCTCGAACAACCGGACCAGCAGCCCGGCCACGTCGACGTGGTTGAGGAACGTGTTCTCGATGTAGTCCTGGCTGAACGGCGTACCGCCCTGGCGGATGTACTTCTGGTAGGCGCGCAGGATCGACACCTGCCGCCAGCTCAGGCTCCCCCGCAGCACCAGCGCGTTCAGCTTGTCCGACTCGGCCCGCCCGGACCAGACCGCCTGGAAGGTGTCCGAGAAGAGCGTGCGGTTCTCCTCCCGCTCCTCGACGTTGCGAGGTGCCCGCAGCCCGAAGTCATAGATGTACGCCGTACCGTCGGGCCGGCGGATCTCGTACGGCCGCTCGTCGATCACCTCGACGCCCATGTGGGTCAGGTGCGGCAGCACCTGGGACAGCGACAACGCCGTACCGGTCCGGTAGACCTTGAAGCGGCGCTCGCCCTCCCACTGCTCGTCGATCGGGCTGTAGAGCGACATCGCCAGACCGTCGTCGGCCGGCAGGCCGTCCAGGATCATCGCGTCCTTGACCGCGACCCGGGCGTCGAAGTCCTCCTTGTACGCCTCCGGGAAGGCACCCGCGTACTGGCTGCTCAGCCTGGTGACCGCGCCGTCACCACCGTGGGCGTGCAGCGCGACGGTGAAGTCGTCCTGCCAGGCCCTGGTCGCCTCGATGACCCGCTGCTCGAGCAGATCGGCGTCGTAGTCCCCTACGGTCTCGCCCTGCTTCATCCGGACCACGAAGTGCACCCGGGCGAGCACGGACTCGGTCACGTAGGCGGCGTAGTCCACCGAGTCGGCACCGATCGCGTCCTTGAGGATCTGCTGCATCTTGAGCCGGACCGCGGTCGTGTAGCGGTCGCGCGGCAGATAGACGAGGCAGGACAGGTACCGGTTGTAGACGTCGCGGCGGACGAACAGCTTGACCGCGCGGCGCTCCTGCAGGTGCAGCACCGACTGCACGATCGGCAGCAGGTCCTCCACGGGTGCCTGCAGCAACTCGTCGCGCGGGTAGGTCTCCAGCACGTCCAGCAGACCCTTGCCGCTGTGGCTGTTCGGGTCGAAGCCGGTCTGCCTGAACAGCTCGATCGCCTTGCGCCGCAGTACCGGGACCTGCATGACGCTCTCGGTGTAGGCGGTGGACGAGAGCAGGCCGATGAACCGCCGCTCCGCGACCGGCTCGCCGTTCTCGTCGAACTGCTTGATGCCGACGTAGTCCAGGTACGACGAGCGGTGCACCGTCGACCGCGAGTTCGCCTTGGTCAGGATCAGCAGCTTCTTCTCGCGCGCCTTGGCGCTCACCTCGGGCGGCAGCAGGCCGGCGTTCTCGTCCTGGTTCGGGTCCTTGCGCAGGATGCCGAGGCCGGTGCCCGGGACGCCGCGCAGGACGCCCTGGTCACCGCGCATGGAGAACGCGTACTCGCGGTAGCCCAGGAAGGTGAAGTGCTCGTCGGCGAGCCAGGCCAGCAGCTCCCGGGCGTCCTCGACCTCGCCGGCACTGACCGGCAACTCGGCCGGATCCAGGTCGGCGGCGATGCTGACCGCCTTCTCGTGCATCTTCGGCCAGTCCTCGACCGCCTCGCGGACGTCGTTCAGGACCAGCTGCAGCGCCTTCTCCAGCTCGCGGTGCTCGGCGGGGTCGGCGATCCGCTCGACCTCCAGGTGCATCCAGCTCTCCCGGACCAGGTCGTGCTCGTCCGCGGCGGCATCGTCGGCGAGGACCTCCTGCAGGTTGCCGGCGATGTCGCGCCGGACGACGAACTGCGGGTGCACCAGCAGTTGCAGCTCGAGGCCGTGCTCGGTGATCACCATCGAGGCGCTGTCGACCAGGAACGGCATGTCGTCGACGACGATCTCCACGACCGTCCGGCCGTTCGCGGACCAGCCGTGCTCTTCGACGGTCGGGGTGAAGACGTGCACCTTGGCCGTGCCCTGCGGCCGGACCGAGGCGGACTTGTAGTGGTGTCGCGCAGCGCCCAGACAGTCCGTCGGCTGCCGCTCGGCGACATCCTCGGCCGCGACATAGCGGTAGTACCGCTCGAGGAAGCTTCGCAGCTTCCCGGCATCGACCGACTGGTCCTTGCCGTGCGTTCCAGCGAATACCGCTTTGGCGAGAACATCCGCCTTCTGGACGTCCAGCTTGCTCTGCATTCCCCACCGTCTCCACGTGGCGTCGACGCTTCCTTGCGCCGGGCCGCACGCCCTTGTGCGCCCCCCTCAGAGATTAGTCCACTTCTGTCACTGGTGTGATCCCGGGACGCTCCTTTCCGGTGCCTGACAGATCACTTTTCACACGTCGCCGAGACGCAGGGCCAAGGCCGGGCAGGCGAGTACTGCGCGGCGCGCGTTCGTCATTTCACCAGCGGTGACCGGGCGCCCGCTGAGCACCGGGAAGCCCCACTCGTCGAGCACGACGTCGTCGCCCAGCAGGGTCGCGCAGAGCCCATGACCGTCGCAGCGGGTCCAGTCGATCTCCAGCTTCTTCACCACGTACCTCCAGGCACAGGTAGAACCCCCAGTACTGCGCGGCCGCACCCGCCGGCCAGGTGAGCCCGGACGTCGTCACCGAAGACCTCGAGAGCCGACGCGAGAAACCGCACTGACCCATCTGGATGCGCGCACGCGCCTCTCCCAGGGACCAGGCCGAGGTGGCGGTGGGCGTCGTGCCAGCCGGCCGGATCGCCGTACAGCAGGCGGCCGAAGTCGTCGACGAGCGCGGCCGTTCCGAACACGCAGGGCCCGCATTGGCCTGCCGACTGGCTCGCCAGCCACTGTGCGACTCGATAGACCTCACCGAGCGGACAGGTGTCCGGGCCGAGTGCTACGACGATCCCAGCACCCAGAGCGACCTCCGGGCGACTCAGCTTGATGCCGTCCGGCCTCGGCAACCACTGCCCGTGGTACCCGCCGATCAGGACCGGCCCGGTGACCGGCGCCCCGGCGTACTGGAGAACGGTCTCCAGCGGTACGCCGGTGGGCGTCTCGATGACACCTGGGCGCTGCACTGCGCCGGCGACGGTCAGCAGTTGGGTGCCCGGCTCACTGCTCAGGCCCGTGCTGCTGAACTCACGGGAGCCGAGCCTTGCCAGTACGGCGAGCTGGGCGAAGGTCTCCACGTTCGACAGGAACGTCGGGCGCTGGCGGTAGCCCTTCCTGGTCGGTAGCACCCGGCGTCCAGGCGGCACGGCCGGACCGCCTTCGAGGATGCTCAGCACCGCACGGGCCTCCCCCGCGACGAACCTGCCCGGGGTGTCGCTCACCTGGATCGGGACTGCGTCCTGCCGTTCCTCGATCGCCGCCCTGATCGAGGCAGCCGCAGTAGCGTCGTGGACGGCTACCAGCACCTCCCGGGCTTGGAGTGCTTGAGCGAGCCCCGTGGCCCCGTCCAGTACAAGGTGCGGGGCCAGTGTGAGCAGCAGGCGGTCCTTGCGGCTCAGCGGCTCGCTCTCGGAGCCGTTGACGACCACGGCCTCGATCCCCTTCGCAGGTAAGTCGGCCAGCTTGAGCGCGACCGGGAAACCCGCTCCACCTCGACCTCGGAGCCCCACTGCGGCCGCTAGCTCGCTGTAGGCCTCTCTACTGAGCTGTGGTTGCCTGCCATGTGTCCAGAGGTGGTGTCGAAGATCTGCCCGGCCCTCCTTGAGTCCCGCGAGCAGCCGTGGCTGACCGATGGACCGCAGCAGCGGTGGGTTCTCCTGCACAAGGGTCATCGGAATCTCCCTGCTCGAGCGAGACTGAGCGGCGTACTGGCTTGTACTGCGCGGCTTCGGGCGCGGACGGCCGCTGAGGCGACGACTGCGACGAGACAGCTGGTGGTGATGGCGAGCATCCACGGCGTACTGCGGTCGGTGCCTGCCAAAAGGCCGTGGCCGACCGACAGGAGCCAGCCGACGGACGCTGCGATGTGAAGGGAACGCCAGCGTTTGGTGAAGGCCTGTGAGCTTGCCAACCGTCCTCTGGCGGCACCAACCAGTGCTGCAAACACCAGGCCGTACATGGCCAGCACTCCGAGCGTCACTGCGAAGGGCCGATAGCCGGCGCCGAAGGGCCAGACCAGGACGGACGGGCTGATGGCTACGTAGCTGTCGGCGATGACAGCGGTGACGTGTGCGGCCAGCAGAAGCAGACCGGTCACAGCAGCCGAGCGGTGAACGTACTGGAGCCAGAACCGCTGCTCAGGCTTGCGGCTGCCTGCACCGATCGCTCCGAGCGAAGCAGCGATGGTGAAGAGGACCATCGCCATCACGCCGCTTGCACGAGCCAGGTACCAAAGCGTCATCAGGCGGCCCTGCTCGACGACGGCCAGCCCGCCAGCTCGGTGATCTCACCGTCGTCGGCCACCAGTCGAGCAGGGTGACCGGCCAGCGTCACCCGACCGAGAGCCGCTTCCCCGGTCGCGACCAGCGCAGTACTGAAGGTGTTCGCCCGTACGGCGGTAGGCGCCCAGACCGACGCAGTACGCCAGGGACCTTCAGCCGGTGCGCCGGTGCGAGGGTCGATCACGTGGTGCGCCTCGCCCTTGTGCGTGGCCCACCTGCGCGCAGTACGGGTCGAAGTCGTGAGGCCACCGTGGGACAAGGTCACCTTGGCGACCGGGTCACCCTCGCGCTCGGCAACACCGATCACCCACGGCTCGGCTGGCGTACCGGCGGCTCGCAGGTCACCACCGATCTCCACCAGTACTGCGCAGCCGTGGCGCCTACTGAGCACAAGAGCGGCCCTGTCGGCGGTCCACGCCTTGGCTGTGGCGCCCAGATCGAGCAGAGTGCCCTTCGGCACGCCGACCATCGCGAGCTTGCGATTGAGCTGGACGTTCTGCCAGCCGGAAGCCGGCACCGGACTCGCCGCGGCCTGCGGACGGCGATTGCGTACGGCAACGATGTCCTGGTCGTAGCCTGCGGCAACTACTGCGGCTCCGACCGTGGGATCGACCGCGCCGCCGCTGATCGACGCGGCGACCAGGCTGACGTCCACGAGGTCGACCAGCAGCCGCGACACGGGCACCATCGAGCCGGCTCGCCTGTTGACCGCGGCAAGCTCCGAGTCCGGACGGAACCTGCTGGCGGCCTTGTCGACGCGGTCCATCAACGCCTTGAGCGCACCACACGCGGCCCCCAGTACTGCGGGGTCGTCGACCGTCAGCCGCACAGTGCAGCTCCAGGCCGACCAGGTCCGCGAAACACTCATCGGGCGCGTCTCGCGCTCGCCGAGCGTGGTCATGAGCCGTTGCTCCCGCCTTGCGTCGGCGAGCCCTGGTGCGTGGAGCCGAGACCACTGCCGCTACTGCTACTGCTGCCCTGGTCGTCGGAGCTGGACTTGTTGCTGTCGGAGTCGTCGGAGCTGGCCGTAGTACCGGTGCTGCCGTCGGGTTGCTGTGTGGACAGGACGGCTACGACGAGGCCGGTACCGCCGACGCCGAGCACCGCGGTGGCTATGGCAGCGGCACCGGCCCGGCGTAACCAGCGGGACCGCTCTGGAGGGGGTTCTTGGGTGACCATGCCTGAAGCCTCGCGCCGACCGCCTCAGGCGCACGCCAAGGCAACCTCAAGCGGCGATCAAGTTCTGCTGAAACTCCCCTGAGAAGAGTTCTCAGCAAACGGTGTCAGCAGTCGGTGACGCCGGGCGGGCAGGTGGAGCGCTTGTGGCCGTCGATGGCGGCGAGCACGTCCTCGGCCGCGCCGCCGAGAGTTGTCAGCCGCTCGGCGCCGAGGACGTCGACGAACAGTTCACGGACCCGGCCGGCGTGCGCGGGCGCGCAGGCCTCGATCGCCGCCCGGCCGGCCTCGGTCAGCGCGATCTCCGGGTAGCGCGCGTCGCACGCCTCCTTGCGGATCAGGCCGCGCTTCTCCATCCGGCTGAGGTGGTGCGACATCCGGCTCTTCTCCCACTGGGTCGCCTCCCCCAGCTCGAAGGCGCGCATCCGGCCGGTCTCGGACTCCGACAGGTTGACCAGGATCTCGAAGTCCGACCCGGACAGGCCGAACTCACGCTGCAGGTGCCGCTCGAGGTGTGACTCCAGCGTCCTGCGCATCAGCAGATAGCTGCGCCAGGCCTTCTGCTCGTCGTCGTCGAGCCACGGTTCGTCCGCCACATCCCCATCGTAGCGGATGGGGTTGACACATCAACCCAGCGCGCTATGCTCGAGGTGAGTTGACACATCAACCAACCTTTTCGAGCAGGAGTTTCTGATGACTGAGAAGTTGCTCATCGCCGTAGTCGGGGCCACCGGTTCGCAGGGCGGCGGGCTGGTCCGGGCGATCCTGAACGACCCGGACGCGACGTACGCCGTACGGGCTCTGACCCGGAACGCGGAGTCGAACAGCGCCAAGGCCCTGGCCGCGGCCGGTGCCGAGGTCGTCGAGGCGGACCTCGACGACGAGACGAGCCTGCGCAAGGCGTTCGAGGGCGCGCACGGTGCCTACGTGGTGACGAACTACTGGGTGCAGCGGACGCCGGAGGAGGAAGCTGCGCGATCCCGCGGGCAGATGGAGTTGGAGCAGGCCGCGAACGCTGCCCGGGCGGCCAAGGACGCCGGTGTCGCCCACGTCGTCTGGTCCACCCTCGAGGACACCCGGCTGCACTTCGGTGACAACGAGCAGGTGCCGAGCCTGGACGACGGGCGCTACAAGGTGCCGCACTTCGACGCCAAGGGCGAGGCGAACGAGCTGTTCACGCAGTACGGCGTACCGACCACGTTCCTGCAGACCACCTTCTACTTCGAGGCGATGCTGCAAGGCATGGGTCCGGTCCGCGACGAGGGCGGCAAGCTGATCCTCACGATGCCGATGGCCGACCAGCCGTTGTCCGGCATCGCCGCCGTCGACATCGGGCGGACCGTGCTCGGGGTCTTCAAGCGCGGCAGCGAGTTCATCGGCAAGACCGTGAGCATCGCCGGCGACCACCTGACCGGCAAGGAGTACGCGGCCGCCCTGACCGAAGCCCTCGGCGAAGAGGTCACCTACCAGCCCTACACCTGGGACGAGTTCCGCGCCCTCCCCTTCCCGATGGCCGTGGAGTTCGCCAACATGTTCCAGTTCTACGCAGAGGACTCGGAGCGCTTCACCGGCGACCGCGACCTGAAGTTGGTGCGTGAGCTGAACCCAGACCTCCAGTCCTTCAAGACCTGGCTCGCAGAACACAAGGACGAGGTCAAAGCCACGATCAGCTGACTCGTAGACCTACGGCCGGCGGTTCGGCCCGTGACCCCGAACCGCCGACCGGCCGCCCCCTGGAGCGGCCGGCAGAACATCCACCTGCGGCAGCCGGTGTGTTTCTCAGAGGCTGCGGGCAACGATGTCGCCGTGCGCGGTGGTCGCCTGGATAGCCAGATCGGCAACACCGTCCGCGTTCTTCAGCGAGTTGGCGATCCGGCCGAGCGTCGTACCGGCGTCCAGCGAGGCCGAGACCCCGTGGGCGGCGTCGATCGACACGTCACCGGACTGAGTGCGCAGTACGACGGCCCCCTGGTGGGCCTCCGCGATCCGGATGTCGCCCTTGCTGGTGGTGATCTCCGCGGGCCCGTGGAGGCGGTTGACCGAGACGTCGCCGGCGACTGCGGTGAGGTGGACGCTCGCGGCCTCGTCGACCTCGATCGTGCCGTACGCACCGTTGAAGGCGACAGCGCCGAAGCGGCCCACGGCCCGGAACTCGGCGGCGGCCGCCTTTCCCTCGATCGTGGAGTCAGCGGGCAGTTGGACGCTGACGTCGATGGACCCCGAGCTGCGGAAGTACTGGTTCTTGGCCGAGGCCAAGATCCGCAGTACGCCGTCGGCGTACTCGACCGTGGTCTGCTCCGCGGCCTTCACGTCGCGGCCCTTCGAAGCGTCGGCGGGAAGGACCTCGACGGTGACGTCGTCCCGATCGGCGGCGACGAACCGGACACGACCGGCCGGGATGTCCAGTACGGCGGAGATCGGGGCGGCGGTGGCGAAGGTCTGCATGGTGTTCTCCTGAAGGTTCATCCGGGCGCCTGCGCTGATGGAGACGCCTCCGGTGGATGCGACCGGTGTGCCGGTCACGAGAACAACAATCGCCCGCCGCACTGACACCACCCGGCCAGCGGCCTGACACACCCCTGACACCACGGCAGGGCTCAGAACAGCCTGGCCGGGCATGGGCATTCACGAGCCAGTGTTCGAACACACCTCTGCGCACGGTCCGCCCGGCGCCGGACGCTCTGACCGACGCAATGAACCGGCGCCGACCCGCGCCGGGTGTGGTGGTCAGGGCGACCATCAACTGAAGTCTGCGCTGGTGGAAGGCAACCCTTGTGTGCTCAGAGGTTTGCCAGGTCGACGGCGGCTGCCATGGCGCGGTAGCCGGCGTCGTTGGGGTGGAGGCTGTCGCCGGAGTTGTAGGCGGGGTCGAGCCGCTGGGGGTCGGCCGAATCGGCGACCGCGTGGGCGAAGTCGGCCACGCCGTCGTACTGACCACAGGTGCGGATCCAGGTGTTCGCCTGCCGGCGGATCGCTTCCGCGCGTTCGAAGTCGGCGGGAGGTATGTAGTCGGCTTTGAACGGCGTGATCGTTCCGCCGATCACCCGGACGCCGCGGGCATGCGCGGCGCGGATCAGGCTGCGGTAACCACGGATGAGGTCTTCGGCTGTCACCCGTCGGGTGATGCCGCAGCCGAAGTCGCCCTCGCTGTCCCAGATGTCGTTGATGCCCTCGGCAACGATGACGGTCCGCACGCCGGGCTGGTCGAGGGCGTCCCGCCGGAACCGCGTGATTCCGGACTCGCCGAAACACGGCAGCTCGCTGAGCAGGAGGTTGCCCGAGATTCCGGCGTTCACTACCGGGCGGCCGGTCCTGATGAGACGCTCGGCCAGGGCGTCGGAGTACCGGCGGTCGGCACCGACGGTGGAGTTGTGGCCATTGGTCAGCGAGTCGCCGAACGCGACGACGGTTCCTCGGCGACCGGTCACGTCCACCCCGGCCAGGTAGAAGATCGAATGGCTGGTCGTGCCCGTGAATGCCGCTCCCGCGACGTCGGAGGAGTGGTCACCGTCGGCGAGATAGGTCGTGGTCAGACCGTCCTCGTGGAAGGTGGCGGGTCCCGTCACCTTGGCGAGATAGAGCGTGATCGTCAGCTGCTCCAACGGACCGGCGGACAGGATCGTGGGATCCGAAGCGGCCAGCCCGCCGGCCGGGATCGTGGTGGATCGCGCCCCGTGGAAAGCCAGTTCGCGCAGGCTTCCTGGCCGGACCGAAGCGCCGACGCCGGTCCTGGCGATGGTGGCGCGAGCGACCCGCAGCGGCGTGGTGCCGTACTGGTTGGACAGGCGGATTCGCCACCGGGTGCCACCGGCACTGAGGCGCACCACCTGCCGGACCGTCTGGTCGTCGAAACCCGCCGAGCTGCTGGTCGGTGGTTGCATCGCCGAAGTCCAATCGGCCGACCACGGCGGCCCTGGGTGCGGAGAGGCGGTGGCCGCGACGGGAGAGGCGGTGGCGAAGGCGCAGATCAGGGCGACTGTGGCGGCCGTCGTACGAAGGTTCACTGGGGCGCTCCGAAGAATGAGCGGATCTCGGTCGCGATCTTGGTGACCGAGGCGGCGCTGCCGGTCGAGTTGATCGGGCTGGGGTCGCTGGAGGAACCGTGGTCGAGGCCGTCGAACTCGATCCGGCGGTTGCGCGGCAGGACCTGGGCGAGGCCGGCCCGGCTGGGCTCGAGGAACGGCAGGCCTTTGCTGCCACCAAGGAGCAGTACGTCGATCCGCACCTCGCGGAACTCCTCGATCCGCCCGGCCAGCTCGACGATCAGCGCGCCCTCGTGGTGCACGGTCGGCGCAAGCTTTCGCAGCGTGATGTCGTCCGGACCGGCCTTGCGGTCCTCCTTCTGCATGGCCTTCTCGGTGACGGCGGCCAGCAGCCGGCGAGGCATCACCTTGAAGATCGCCGGCGCGAGCTCCAGGCCGTACATGCTGGTGATCATGGCCGCCGCCAGGTTGCCCTGGGCAACTTCTCTGTCGAACCGGGCCAGCCAGGCCGCGTGCGGTGCGCCGTCGGCGACCAGGGCCGGTTCGTAAACGGCGATCTTCTGCAGGCCCGGCCGCGTCCGGGCTGCCTCGAGCACGATCGCACCGCTCGCACTCACTCCGAAGGCCAGCGTGGCGCCGGCGGCCCGCAGTACGGCGTCGAGGTCCTCGACCTCGGTCCGGACGCTGTGGTCGGGGCGGTGCGGCCCGGACAGTCCGCGGCCGCGCCGATCCGGCAGGTAGACGGTGAAGTCGCCGGCCAGCGCCCGAGCCAGGAGCGTGTGGCTACGCGCCGACTCCATGCTGCCGTGCAGGAGGACGATCGCCGGGCCGTGGCCGATCTTCCAGTAGCCGATTCGGGTGCCGTCCTGCGACGTCACCGATCCCTGGGTCAGTTCTTCAAGGTCTGTCGTCATGCCGAAATAGTCACACACGATCTAGTTACATTGCAACTAGTTACCTTGACCGACTAGACTGGCGTCATGACTCAGCTCTTCCGGCGCTCGCCGCTGGCGCTCGCGATCCTCGGCCTGCTGGAGAACGGACCGATGCACCCGTACGGGATCCAGCGGCTGATCAAGCAATGGGGCAAGGACCAGGTGGTCAACGTCGGCCAGCGCACGAGCCTGTACCGGATGATCGTGAGACTGGAAGATGCGGGGCTGATCAGCGTCGGCGAAACTGCCCGCGACGAGCGGTATCCCGAGCGGACGACGTACCAGCTGACGGATGCGGGCCGGGCCGCCTCCCGGAAGTGGCTGGGGGAGATCGTCGCAACGCCGCGCAACGAGTTCCCGGAGTTCCCGGCTGCTTTGTCGTTCCTGATGCTGCTGCCGCCGGAGGAAGCACGAGGTCTCTTCGAGGAGCGACGCGACCACCTGGCCAAGCGGCTCACCGAACTCGACGCCGAACTCGCCTCGCAGTACGAAGGTGCACCGCTCCCCCGGGTCGTGCTGCTCGAGACCGAATACCTCCGAGCTGTCACCCACGCCGAAGTCAGCTGGATCGCCGGCATCCTCGACGACCTCCAGACCGGCTCCCTCACCTGGGAGCCCGCCCCCACCGCCGCGCCACCGCGATGATCGGCTGGAGAGGAACCGGTGCGGATCGCACCGGATGCCTTGCCCGGCGGCTCGCTGAATCGGCCCGAGCCGCCGGTGGCGGCGTTCTTTACTGAGGGAGTTCAGTGCCGGTGCGTTCGGCGACCATGTACGCGGCGTACCAGGCGGGCCAGTTCTCGTCGGCCTGGCCGGTGCGGGCCTCGTGCTCGCCGTGGGCGGCCGCGGCGCGCTTCAGGGCTCCCTCGAGGTCGTCGGTCGAGCTGTACGTCGTTTCCGCGGGGTCGACCCGGCCAGGGAGTCGAGTCGTGACCTCCTGCAGTAGCCAGGTATTGCCGTCGGGGTCGCTGAAGGTGGCGAAGGAGCTGTAACTGGACCGCTCGTCAGCGGGACCGGACACGCGCCCGCTGATGTCGCCGGCCTCGAACTGAGCACCCGGTGCTCCGGGGTGGAAGACCTCGCTGACGGTCGCACCGTGCTCGACCAGGTCGGCCCGCGCGGCCTCGACATCGGAGACGACCAGGTAGAGACCCTGCGCCGTACCGGGATCGGCCGACGTGATGTTGGTACCGAACTGGACCGACGCGGGCGAGCCCGGCGGCGTCAACTGCACGACGCGGAAGCCGTTGTCGAACGCGAAGTCGGCGTCGAGCCGCCAGCCGAGGCCGGTGTAGAACTCCTTCGACCGGTCGACGTCCGCGACCGGGATGACGGCGGCCTCGAACTTCAGGTCGACAGAACCCGGGGACACCGCGCCCGACTCGTCACTGCGTACTTCGGTGGTGCTCATGACTTCCTCCAGAGATGGATCTTGTTCGTTGACAACCACTCTGCCGTCGCGCGGACGGCGTGACGCCAGGGAGAATCCCTGGTCAGCTCACCGATGCACCCGTGTGTAGCTGCGCGTCCAGGTCCCGCAGTACATGGAGGAACGCCTCGGAGAACGTCGGGAACGGCTGGATCACATCGAGCAGCAGCTCTACCGGCACCTTCGCGCGGATCGCCAGGGTCGCCTGCTGGAGCCACTCGCCGGCCTCGGGACCGACCGCGTAGGCCCCGGTGACCACCGTCCCGTCCGACACGATCGTGAGGAACCCGGGCCGGGTGTCGTACGAGCGCAGGTACGTCGCTGTCCGCGCCACCCCGGACAGCTGGACGGTACTCACGAACCGCCCCTCCGCCGCGCCGACCGACGCGGCCTGCGGGTCGCAGTACACGACCCGCGGCACCGCCTCGTAGTCCGCTGTCCGCGGTCGCCCGAGGATGTTGCTCGCCGCGATCCTGCCTTGGTACTCGCCGACATGCGTGAGCTGCCAGAGCCCGGTGACGTCGCCGATCGCCCACAGGTCCGGGCCGGCCGCCAGTCTGGCGTCGACCTCGATGCCCCGTGGATTCGCGCTGATTCCGACGGTCTCCAGGCCGATCCCGTCGACGCGCGGCCGTCGGCCGGTCGCGACCAGCAGGCGGTCACCCCGTACGTCGGTTCCGTCGCTGAGGCCGACCACGTACGACGAATCCACCAGCCGTACGTTTTCCGCGCCCACACCGACCCGCACGTCCACGTTGTCCGCACTGAGCGCCGCCGCGACCGCCTCGCCCACCGCTCGCGGATCACGGGGCAGCAGATGCTCACTGCGCTCGATCAGCGTCACCGCCGCGCCCATCCGCGCCAGCGCCTGGCTCATCTCGACCCCGGTCGCCCCGCCGCCGAGCACGATCAGCCGATCGGGTACCTCGACCAGCCCGGTGACGTCACGATTGGTCCAGATCCCCGGCAGCGACTGGAGGCCGGGCACCGGTGGGATCACCGGATCCGCACCGGTCGCGATGACGATGTGGTGCGCGGTGTAGGTCCGGTCATCCACCGCGACCGTGTGCGGACCCGCCAGCCGGCCGTGGCCACGCAGTACCTCGAGACCGGCGCTCTTCGCCCACGAGACCTGACTCGAGTCGTCGTAGCCGGAGACCATGAAGTCGCGCCAGCTCATGACGCCGTGGGGATCGAGGGTGCCGGTCACGGCCTCGCGCGCACCGGGAGCGTCGAGTGCGGCGGCCAGTGCCTCGCCGGGACGGAGCAGCGTCTTCGACGGGATGCAGGCCCAGTACGAACACTCGCCGCCGAGAAGCTCGCGTTCGACGACGGCGACGCGCGCGCCGCCCTTGGCCAGCGCGGCGGCACAGTGCTCTCCGGGCGCACCTGCTCCGAGCACGATGACGTCGTACTCCGTCCTGTCCATCGGGCGCTCCCCTCGAAGAGAATCAACACCGCGAGTCTGGCCCGCCGGCGCCCCGATTGAGCCCGGGACAATCCCTGGTCCGCGTGACCAGGGACTTTCCCGGGGGCGGATCCGGGACAGTTCGCCGGACCCTGGCAGCATGACTGCGAAACAGGTGCGGACCACGTCGTACGACCTGGCCGGACCGGTCGAGTTGCGGAGCAGAGCCGGTGGCGCTCTGATCGCGGCGACGGTGCTCGCGTCGATGGTCGGCTTCATCGACGCCTACATGGTCAACGTCGCCGTACCGGCGATCAGCCACGACCTGCACGCCGGTGTGAGCGAGCTGCAGTGGGTGCTGACCGGCTATCTGATCACCGTCGCGGCTCTGCTGCTGCTCGCCGGAGCGCTGGCCGACCATTTCGGCTGGCGGCGCATCCTGGTTGCCGGGCTCCTGGTCATGCTCGTCGCCTCTTTGGGCTGCGCCGCCGCGCCGAATGTCGGCACCCTGATCGCGGCGCGCATGGTCCAGGGCGCCGGCGGAGCGCTGGTCGTGCCGAGCAGTCTGGCTTTGCTCAACGGGACATTGCTGCCGGTGGACCGCGCCCGCGGGATCGGCGTCTGGGCAGGCGTGTCGACCCTTGGTACGACGCTTGGTCCGTACGCCGGCGGGTGGCTCGTCGACCACGGCTCCTGGCGGTACGTGTTCCTGCTGAACTTTCCGCTGATCATTGCCGCGGTCTGGATTCTGCGCTCTGTGCCCGAGGCCGACCGTGCGCGACGGCCGCTGTCTGTCGACCTCGTTGGCTCGGTGCTGGCCGTGCTCGGACTGGGCGGACTGATCTACGCGCTGACCGAAGGACCGTCCTCCGGCTGGGGAAGCGCGCAGGTTCTGCTCTCTGCGGCTGTCGGTGTGGGCTGTCTGGCAGTACTGGTTCCCGTGGAGCAGCGTCGGTCCGCGCCGATGCTGCGGACGGCCCTGTTCCGGATCCGGCAGTTCGTCGCGATCAACGCGGCGACGCTCCTCTTCTACGGCGCACTGTCGGCAGCCGGCTACCTGGTCGTACTGCAATGTCAGCTGCAGCTGGGCTACAGCGCCACCGCGGCGGGCGCGGCCCTGATTCCGGAGTCGGCCGTCTTCCTGATCGTCTCGCCGCTGGTCGGCGGCCTGGTGGCACGGGTCGGCACCCGCTGGCCGATGACCATCGGCATCCTGATCGTGGCCGGTGGTTTCGCATGGCTGTCCGCGGCGCAGCCCGGCGACAGTTACGTCCGGGCGATCCTCCCCGGCGCGGTGCTCTGGGGTCTCGGCATCGGACTGACCGTCGCGCCGCTCACAGCGGGCGTCCTCGCAGCCGTCGACGACGCAGACCTCGGTGAGGCATCGGCGATCAACGACGCCGCGTCGCGCATCGGCGGAGTGGTGCTGATCGCGCTCGTCCCCGCTCTGCTCGGCGTAGGCAGTTCGGACGACCTAGCCCAGCCACTCGCGAACAGGTACCGGACGGCGATGCTGGTGATGGCAGCGGTGAGCGTCGTATCGGCCGTGATCACGATGCTGTTCGTAGCGCGCGGTCGCCCACCGAGGACGCGGGTGCCGGCGACCCCACGCGTGCACGGCTGCGCAGTACCGGTATCACCCGCAACCAACAGGAGAGCAGCATGACCGAATCAACCACTCTGACCACGGCGCGATCGGACGGCAGCCTGACCGGGCAGGTCGTCGTCGTGCTCGGCGGTAGCTCAGGGATCGGGCTGGAGACCGCCCGGCAGGCCGGAGCGGCCGGCGCTCGGATCGTCATCACCGGGCGCGATCGCGAAAAGCTCGACGCGGCCGCTGGGGAGGTCGGGGCGGAGACCGTGGCCACAGTGGACCTCGGCGATTCCGCCGGCGTCGAAGGGTTCTTCGCCGGCCTGCCCGAGCAGATCGATCATGTACTGGTGAGTGGCGGCGGACCGTTCTACGCGCCGATCACCGAGCTGGACTTCGACGAGGCGCGAGATTTCGTGGACGAGCATCTGGTCGGGTCGCTCCGGATCGCCCGGCTGTGCATCGGGCGGGTCCGCCCGGGCGGCTCGCTGACCTTCATCGGCGGTACCGGTGCTCGGCGTCCCGGAGTCGGACTGAGCATTGCCGCGATCGCTACGGCCGGGCTGTCCGCGATCGCCGCGAATGCCGCGCTCGAACTCGCCCCGGTCCGGGTCAACGCCGTTGCGGCCGGGTTCGTCGACACGCCGCTGTCCGCGCGTTTGCTGGGTGATCAGCTCGAGGAACGCCGCGCCGGGCTTCGGGCCACGCTGCCGATCCGGCGGGTGGTCGGCCCGGAGGATGTGGCCGCGCTCGTCGTCCACTTGATGACCAACGGTGCTCTGACAGGCGCGACGTACGACGTGGACGGCGGTCAGCAACTGCTGCCGGGCTAGCTCCTTGCGGCCTCGGCTTCGGGCAGCGCGTCCCGCAGTTGCCGGCGTGAGCTGATGGACAACTTGTCGAAGATCTTTCGCAGATGCCATTCCACTGTGCGGGGGCTGAGGAACAGCCGCGCGCCCACCTCGGGGTTGGAGAGGCCGTCCCGGACCAGGACGGCGATCTGGCGTTCCTGAGGTGTCAGTACCTCGCCCGCGGACGAGGAGGCGGTTCGCCTGCGGATGGTCTCTCCGGTCGCCTGCAACTCTCGCCGGGCGCGCTCGGCGAACGCCTCCATGCCGATCGAGGTGAACACGTCGTACGCAGTACGCAGTTGGGTCCGGGCGTCACGCCTGCGGCTCTCCCGGCGAAGCCATTCGCCGTACAGCAGATGGGCGCGCGCCAGGTCCGGGCGCAACCGGGTGCCCGTGAGCAACTCGATCGCTTCGCGATAGGCACATTCGGCGTCGGCATCGCGCTGCACGAGCGCCCGCGCCCGCGCCTCGAGGCCGAGGCCCCAGCGCTCGTCGGTGACCGCGGTCGTTTCCCGAAGGCGCGCCCACGCGGCGGTGGCCTCGCGATGCCGTCCGCTCCGCACTGCGGCCTCGACCTGTTCGCTCAACGCCCACGAGGACACGAAGAGCTCCGGCGTGTCGTCAGCAGCCAAAGTTGCCCAGAGCAACGCTTCGTCGTGACGCCCCAACGCGTTCAGGATCACCGACTTCGTCCAGCGCGCGTACTGCGCCGCCGTGCCCTGCCCTTCGGCCGTCGCTCTCGCGATCGTGTCCTCGATCAACCCGAAGGCCTCGTCGGGCCGTCCGCGGAGTGCGGACAGCACCAGTGCGCCGTACTGCAGGACGTGCGTGCCGGTGGCTTCCCGTACTGCGTCGGCCTCGGCTCGCAGCGCCACCGCCTCGGCGAAGTCTCCCGCCATGGCGACCACCTGGCCGAGGACGTTCACCCCCACGGCGAGTACGGCGAGCGCGCCGGCGCCGCGAGCCGTCTCCACCTGCCGGGTGGCGGTGGTCAGACAGGATTCGAAGTCCCACGCCGTGGCGGCCGCGGCGGTAGCGAGCCAGCCCCAGCGCAGTACCTCCTCGGCGGTGACTTCCGGTCCGCCGAACGCTGTCGCGGCTTGTTTGAGCAACGGGACCGCTGCATCCCGTCCTTCGGCGAAGACGAGTGCCAGTCCGTCGAGGAGTACGTCGGAACTTCGGGGCGCCGCGTCCGGTCGCGGTGCCGTCGTGGCCGCCAGCGAAACCTCGCGGAGCCCGACCGTTCCACCAAGGCGTCCCGCGAAGAGAGCGGCGCTCCAGGCATCGAGGTAGGTGTCCCTGGCGAGTCGCGCGTCGAGCGATTCGAAGGTCTGCGCCGCACGTAACAACAGACCGGGCGCTTCGCGGCCGCGCTGCTGTGCGAACGCGGCCTCCGCGCGGAGCAGATCGACCTGGGCATGCCCGAGGTCGTCCAACGGCCCCGCCTCGGCCGTCGCGAGCAGCGACCAGGCGGTCCGGAAGGCGCCTGCCTGGAGGCTGGCGTGCGCTCCGGCCAAGGCTCGGCCGCTCCGTCGAGCCGGGTCGTCGGTCAGGGAGACCGCGCGCTGCCAGAAGGCCGCGGCCGCTGCGAAACCGCCCCTGGCCTGGGCACGGTCCGCCGACCGCTCGAGCTCGACGGCTACCTCCTCGTCCGGCCCATCCGCGGCGGCGGCGAGATGCCATGCGCGCCGGTCGGGGTCGGAAGTGGAATCCGTCGCTTCGGCCAGCGCCAGGTGTACTGCGCGCCGCTCCGCCGCGGAAGCCGATCCGTACAAGGCCGACCGGACGAGCGGGTGCCGGAAGGTGACGCGCTGCCCCAGACTCAGCAGCCCGTCGATCTCCGCGAACGCCGCCGCGATCCCGAGCTGGTCGGCCGCACGCCGTACCAGCACCGGATCGCCGACCGGCTCGGCCGCCGCGACGAGCAGCAGCTGCCTGGTCGGAGCCGGCAACGCGTCGGCCTGGCGCAGGAAGCTCTGCTCGATCCGTCCGGACAGGGCCTGGCCACCGTGCAGACCGAACCCGCCGGCGAGCTGGGTGGCGGTGAGGCCGCGGGGAAGCTCCAGCAGGGCCAGCGGATTCCCGCGGGTCTCGGCGACCAGCCGTTCGCGGATCGGCTCGTCGAGCAGGAACTCGACCGCCGATCCGAGCAGGGCACGCGCCTCGTCGTCCAGCAACCCGCCGACCTCGAGCTCGGGCAGTCCTTTCAGCTCGATGCCGACCTCGCGGGCACCGAACAGCAGACCGACCGCGTCGGCACCGAGCCTGCGGGCGACGAAGCCCAGGGTCTGAGCGGTCGCGGTGTCCAGCCACTGTGCGTCGTCGACCACCACGAGCGCCGGCTCCTTCTCGGCGAAGTCCGAGATCAGGCTGAGCACGGCGAGGCCGACCATGAAGCGATCGGGAGCCGGACCGGGCGCGAGCCCGAAGACCGTCGCGAGCGCCCGGCGTTGCGGCTCCGGAATCTTGTCCATCCGATCCAGCAGCGGCACGCACAACTGGTGCAGGGCTGCGAACGCCAGCTCCATCTCGGACTCGACGCCGACCGCGCGCAGGGTGCGCAGCTCCGATCCGGACTCGGTCGCGTAGTCCAGCAGCGCGCTCTTCCCGACTCCTGCCTCGCCGCGGACGACCAGCACACGGCTGGCGCCGCCGCGGACGGCGGCCAGTAGGGCATCGAGGACCGCGCATTCCGATCGGCGGCCGAGCAGCCGCGTCCGTGCCGCCGTCCGCTCGCGGAACCCGTCTCTATCCGCCACCGTCCGCCTCTCCCAGCGGTCACTACCGCGTGCAGTCCGGTCGAACCACCCCTCCAGTCGATCTGCCTCAGCCTAGAACGGCCCCCGCCCTTTGACCACCGACCCGACCGGTGGCCCGACCGACCCTGATCGACACGACGGGCCGCTGCGCGGTTGCCTATGGCACCGGACAGGCAAATACTCCGAAATGTCAGGCAGTGGTGGAACGGCTACCTGCCGCCGCCGGCCTGATGGTTCGAGGGACCCCGTCCACAGGTCCCGTTCACTCCTCGGGAGGAACAGTGAGGATCGAACGCACGTCAATTTCCGGCCGCCTGCGTCGGAGCGCCCAACTCTTGGCCGCGGTCAGCGCGATCGCGGCGTCCCTGTACGCCGTACCGGCAGCCGGAGCCGCTCCTTCGGCGGCCGCTCGGCTGTCCGCCGCCAATGCCGCGGTGGATCGCTCAGGGGTCAAGGGCATCGCGTGGTACACCGATGCCGCCTCCGGCAAGGTGGTCGTCACCGCGGACAGCACGGTGTCCGCGGCGCAGGTCGCCGCGCTGAAACACGATGCGGTCCAGGTCAATCGCACCAGCGGGGTCTTCACGCCACTGCTGTCGGCGGGTGACGCGATCTACGGCGGGCAGTACCGCTGTTCCCTCGGCTTCAACGTGGTGAAGGGCGGCACGTACTACTTCCTCACCGCAGGCCACTGCGGGAAGGTGGCGACGACCTGGTACACCAACTCCAGCCACTCCACGCTGATCGGCCCGACCATCGGCTACAGCTTCCCTGGCAACGACTACGCGCTGGTCCGGTACGACAACGCGTCGCTGAGCCACCCGGGTGGATTCACCGCTGCCAACGCGTTCGTCGGCGAGACCGTCACCCGTAAGGGCTCGACCACCGGCGTCCACAGCGGCAAGGTGACCGCACTCAACGTCACCGTGCGGTACTCCGGCTCAGGCGGCGGCAGGGTCGGCGGCCTGATTCAGACGACCGTCTGCGCGGAGCCCGGCGACTCCGGTGGTCCCCTGTACGACGGTACGAAGGCGCTCGGCATCACCTCCGGCGGCAGTGGCGACTGCACCAGCGGCGGTACGACGTTCTTCCAGCCCGTGACCGAAGCCGCGAGCGTGTACGGCGTCACCGTCTACTGATCCGACTCGCCCTACTGATCCGACTCGCCGGCGGCCCGGGCGCACCCGGGCCGCCGGCGCTCTAGGACTTCGGGTTCGGTGTCCCGGCGTTCTGGGTGCCCGGGGTCGGTGTTCCGGCCGGCGGCGTGGCGGTGGGATCGGGCGTGCTCGACTCGGAGGTCGTGGGCGAGGGCGTGCTCTTGGTCGGCGTACTCGCGGTGGGGCTGTCGGAGGGCTTGCTCGGCGACGGTGTGTTCGGCGACTGCGTGTTGGTCGACGGCGTCGGACTTTGCGAGGTGGGCGAGCCCGTCGGGGAGGTGCTCGGCGACGGCTGCGTCGAGGTGCTCTGGGTGGGCTGGTTCGCCCCACCGGACTGGGTCGGGCCGGAGGTCGGCTCGTCGGTCGACTTGGCCCCCGGCGTACCGGAAGTGACGCTCGGCTTGGGGCCTACGTCGGTTGTCGCGGGCAGGTTCGGGCCGTTGTTGTTGAGCAGGATCGCGGTCACTGCCGCGGCCACGGCGACGGCGGCGATCGCACCAGCCATCAGTACCTGACGACGGTCCCGTCGAGGTGGGGCTGCGACGACCGGAACCGCTGCAGGCGTGATGGGCGCGGTCTGGTCGACAACGGCTCCACCGACGAGCGGAGCAGCGGGCACCAGGGGCGCGGTGCTGACCTCGCCTAGTGGTGCGCGCAGAGCGCCGCCGGCGATGTCGGCCGCGGTCGGGCGTTCTGTGGGGTCCTTGGCCAGCATCTGGAGCAGGACGGCCTCGAAGCTGCCGGCGAGCTCGGGACGGATCGTGCTCGGCGGCGTCGGCGGGGTGTCGACGTGCTGGTAGAGAATCGCCGTCGGGTGTTCGCCGGTGAACGGCGGTTGGCCGGTGACGAGCTCATAGAGCACGCAGCCCAGCGAGTACACGTCCGAGGCCTTGACCGCCCGGCCGCCCTGCGCCCGTTCCGGCGCGAGGTAGCGAGTGCTGCCGATGATCTGGCCGGTGCCGGTCAGCGTGGTCGCGCCGTCACCCGGCAGGTGGGCGATCCCGAAGTCGGCGACCTTCACGGTGCCGGTCGGCGTCAGCAGGAGGTTGCCGGGTTTCACATCCCGGTGGACGACGTCCAGCTCGTGCGCCGCGGCGAGACCCGCGGCGCTCTGCTCGACGATGTCGATCGCCCGGTCCTTCGGCAGCGGGCCGTGCTCGGCCAGCTCGGCAGCGACCGTGCTTCCTTCGACCAGTTCCATCACGAGGAAGGACTGATCGCCGTGCCGGCCGAAGTCGTAGACCGCGACCAGATGCGGATCGCTCAGCCTGGCGGCGGCCCGCGCCTCGCGGCGGAACCGCTCGGCCGAGGTGAGATCACCGGCGGTCGGCAACATCAACTTCAGCGCGACCGGACGCTGCAGTTGCTCGTCCACGGCATGGAAGACCTCTCCCATCCCACCGCGCCCCAACGAGCGACCGACCTTGTACCTCTCAGCTACCAGCACTCAGACAGCTGTACCCCACGGCCACTACCCCAATCAAGCCAGGTACTCCTCGTCGGTCACGGGGTCCAACCAGTGGACGAGTTCGTGGTCGTCATCGGCCTCGTTGATCGCCAGGTGAACCATCAGCCGATCAGGCGCGGCCCCGTGCCAGTGCTCCTCATCGGCTTCGAAGAGAACCCGGTCGCCGGGACGGATGACCTCGACGGGACCGCCCCGGCGCTGGCACAACCCGACGCCTTCGGTGACGAAAACGGTCTGGCTCAGCGGATGGCGGTGCCAATGGGTCCGGGCGCCCGGCATGAAGTGCACCAGGTTGGCCGCGATCCGCGACGGCGCCGGGGCCGCCGCGACGGCGTCGATGTAGACGTCGCCGGTGAACCAGTCGGCCGGGCCCTTGACGGTGTTGATGGAGCTGCGGGTGATCTGCATAGGTCCTCTAACTGTTGGTTGTCGGGGTTTCGACCGGTGCTGTCCAGGAAGCCAGCAGCTGGAGTCGTTCGGCCGACGGCGAGCCGGGTTCTGCGGTGTAGACGAGGAGGACCAGCCCGGGTTCGGCGGTGATCGCGAGCTCTTCGTACGCGAGTGTCAGTTCGCCGACGACGGGGTGGTTGAACCGCTTGGTGCCGGTGCCATGGGTCCGGACGTTGTGGTCGGCCCACAGCCGCCGGAAGACCTCGCTGCGGGTGGAGAGTTCACCGACGAGGTCTTGCAGGCCGCGGTCGTGCGGGTCGCGGCCGGCCTCGGCGCGCATGATGCCGACACACATCTGAGCGAACAGGTCCCAGTCGGGGTAGAAGTCCCGCGAGACGGGGTCGAGGAACTGGAACCTGGCCAGGTTCGGCGTACGGCCGCTGTCGCCGATGACCGGTGAGTAGAAGGCGCGGCCCAGCGCGTTCGTGGCGAGCAGGTTCTGATGTGAGTCGCGCACGAAGGCGACGCCGTCCTTGATCGCGTCCAGCGCCCACTGCAGGCTGAGTCGCGAAGCGGCCTTGCCCGCCGTACGCCGGCGCGAGCGGCCCGATGTCGGGATGCCGTCGGCGGCCCGGGCGAGATCGAAGAGATGGGCTCGTTCGGTGTCGTCGAGTTGCAGCGCTCGCGCGAGCGCTTCGAGCACGCTGCTGGAGGCACCGGCGATCTGGCCCCGCTCGAGCCTGGCGTAGTACTCGACGCTGAGTCCGGCGATGGTCGCCACCTCGCTGCGCCTCAGTCCTGGGACTCGACGGGCGCCGGTGGTGGGGAGCCCTGCCTGGTCCGGAGTGATGCGGGCGCGGCGAGTTGTGAGGAACTCGCGTACCTCCTGACGGTTGTCCACGACTACGACAGTAGACCGCCAGGAACGGGTGACAGAGCAACAAAGGGTGCCCTGTCAGTACACCCATCGACAGTGACTTCTCCGGCGCCGCGGCACCGCGTTGACTCGTCAAGTGGCTCAGTTGCTGAGGTCACACAGTCGATCCGAGGAGGAGCGCGCGATGCGCCAGGTAGTGATGCACGGACCCGGGAACGTCCGGGTGGAGGACCGCGAGGACCCGAAGATCATCGAACCGACCGACGCGATCATCCGGCTGTCCGCGACCTGCATCTGCGGCAGCGACCTGTGGCCGTACCGGGGCGCCGAGCCCGTCGATCACCAGGTGATGGGTCACGAGTACGTCGGCGTGGTCGAGGAGATCGGGTCGGACGTCCGCACCGTGAAGGTCGGCGATTTCGTCGTCGGCTCGTTCTGGGCCTCGGACAACACCTGCGAGATCTGCCAGGCCGGCTACCAGGCGTACTGCGTGCACCGGGTCCTGATGGGCACGCTCGGCACCCAGTCGGAGCTCGCGCGCATCCCGCTCGCCGACGGCACTCTGGTCGCCACTCCCGGGATGCCTGATCCCGAGCTGATCCCGTCGCTGATGGCTGCCTCGGATGTACTGGGTACGGGATGGTTCGCAGCCGTCGCGGCCGAGGCCGGTCCGGGCAAGACGGTTGCTGTCGTGGGTGACGGCGCCGTCGGGCTGCTGGGGATCCTGGCCGCCAGGCAACTCGGTGCCGAGCGGATCATCGCCTTCAGCCGGCACGCCGATCGGCAGGCGCTGGCCAAGGAGTTCGGCGCCACCGACATCGTGGAAGAGCGCGGTGACGAAGGGGTGGCCCGGGTGAAGGAACTCACCGGCGGCCTCGGAGCTCACTCGGTGATCGAGGCGGTCGGTACTCAGGAAGCCATGATGCAAGCGATTCGCTCGACCAGGCCCGGTGGCCATGTCGGGTTCGTGGGTGTCTCGCACGACGTCGCGATTCCCGGCGACGAGCTGTTCATGGCCGGCGTCCACATCCACGGCGGGCCGGCTCCGGTACGGCAGTACCTGCCCGAACTCGTGCAGCTGATCTGGGATCGCAAGATCGACCCCGGCAAGGTCTTCGACCTCACACTGCCCCTGGACCGGGCGGCCGAGGGCTACCAGGCCATGGACGAACGCACCGCCATCAAGGTCCTGCTCACCGTCTGAGCGAGAGGTGTCAACCTTGTCCACGCTGATGGTTCCGACGTCCCGCCCGCGGCTGGGCGTTGGGGTGGTGGCGTCTGTGGTGTTCCTGACCGCGATCGCTCCGCTGGCAACGGACATGTACGTCCCTGCGTTTCCGCAGGTAGCCCGTGAGCTGTCGACCTCTGCGACGCAGGTGCAGCTCACGTTGACGACCTTCTTCGTCGGGATGGCGCTCGGCCAACTGGTCGGCGGGCCGGTGTCGGACCAGCGCGGCCGACGCCTTCCGTTGCTGGCGGCGCTGCTGGTCGTGGCCGCGGCGTCGATCGTCTGCGCGCTCGCCCCGACGATCGCGGTGATGACCGTGGCCCGCCTCGTCCAGGGCTTCGCCGGTGGCTGGGCGATGGTGATCGGACGGGCGATCATCGTCGACCTGGCCAGCGGCGCCCGGCTGGTCCGGGTCCTGAACGTCATCGCCGCGGTCGGCGGCATCGCTCCGATCGCCGGCCCACTGATCGGCGGACTGATCCTGCAGTTGTCCGGGTGGCGGGTCTCGTTCTGGCTCGTCGCCGCACTGGGACTCGCGATGACCTTGGCCGTCGCGGTGACCGTGCCCGAATCACTCCCGCGCGACAGCCGCCACCCAGGCGGCCTGCGAACCTTCCTCACGGCCGGGCGGGGCGTGCTCGCCAACCGTGAGTACGTCGGCTATCTGCTCGTCGCGGGTGCCGCCATGGGCGCCCTGTTCGCGTACGTCGCCACCTCCGCCTTCGTTCTACAAACCATGAACGGACTCTCACCGATCGCGTACTCCGTCGACTTCGCAGTCAACGCCGCCGGTATGACGATGGCCGCCCTCGTCGCCGCCCGCCTCGCCGGACGCGTCTCCACTCGCAAGGTCATCCTGGCCGGCCAGCTCGCCGCTCTCTCAGCAGGCGCCGCCCTGCTGATCGGAGCCCTGTGGTTCGACACTCCACTGAGCTTGGCGATCGGCTGCTTCTTCGTACTGATGACGGCCCAGGGCCTGATCATTCCCAACGGCGGCGCGCTCGCGTCGACCGCCGTACCCGATCACCCTGGTACCGGTTCGGCAGTGCAGGGCTTCGTCCAATGGGTCGCCGCCGGCACGATCGCGCCGATCGCAGGCCTCGGAGGCGCGGCAACAGCTGTACCGATGGCTCTCCTGATCACCATCGGCGCCACAGCCTCCCTGCTCGGCCTACTCATCGCCAGCCGCAACAAGCGGCTCCCTGCACGTTGATCGCCGGGTGGATCGAGGCGAGCCCGCCGGGACTATTGGGGGCTTTCTGCCTTCGGGTCAGGGTCGTTCGGTCCATAGCCGCCAGGGGTGTCGCGGCCGAAGACTCTGAGCAACATCGTTCAACACTCTGCCGCCGCTTCTGGCGGCGCGAAAGGAACCGATCATGCGCCGCAAGACGTTCGACGCGCTGCTCACCTCCGCCGGTCTCGTCCTCGCGATCGTGCTGGTCGCGGCGGGCGGTCTGTTGCTGTGGGCCCACAACTTCGTCGACAACCAGGTCCACAGCCAGCTCGCCGCCCAGAAGATCTTCTTCCCCAAGGCGGGCAGTGAGTCCCTCGAGGACCCGGCGGTCAAGCCGTACCTGTCCCAGTACGCCGGCCAGCAACTGGTGACCGGCGCGCAGGCCGAGGCCTACGCCAACCACTTCATCGCCGTGCACATCCAGGAGATGGCCGGCGGCAAGACGTACTCGCAGCTGTCCCAGGAGTCGCAGGCCAACCCCACCGACACCAAGCTGGCCGGACAGGTCCAGACGGTCTTCCGTGGTGAGACACTCCGCGGCCTCCTGCTCAACGCCTACGCGTTCGGCAAGATGGGCCAGATCGCCCTGATCGCAGCGATCACAGCGTTCGCCGCCGCCGGGCTCCTGCTGGTCATGTCCGCACTCGGCTACGCCCACCTGCGCCGCGTTCCGGTCGAGGCCGAGGTCATGCCGAAGCTGACCGGCGCGGTCCCGCACACCGCCTGATCCCGCACCGACGCGATCGTCGGCCCGTCCCAGGGCCGGCGATCTCGTCTATCCGGCTCTATCCGGCCGAACGTCCGGCGCGGGTCCGGCTCCGGAAGGCGCCCGGTGTCAGCCGGGTCTGGCGACGGAAGTACGACGAGAAGTTCGACGCGTCGTCGAAGCCGAGGTCCTTGGCGATCTCGGCGACGGCGGCGTCACCGTGGGCGAGCCGGCGCTTGGCTTCGAGGACGATGCGTTCGTCGATCAACTCCTTGGCGGACAGGCCGGTGTACTGCCGGGCGAGCCGGTTGAGGGTCCGGGCGGAGTACCCCAGCCGGTCGGCGTACTCGCTGACCTTGTGCCACTGCTGGAAGTGCTCTTCGAGATGGTCGCGGAACCAGCCGTAGGCCTCGTGGGTCAGCCGCATCGCCGGCCCGCCACCGGGCGGTTCGATCAGAGCCAACTGAACAAGGAGCGCGGCGAGGCTGTGCGCCAGGGCAGCCTGGCGCAGGTCGCTCCGCTCGGTCGCGCGCCGGCCGGCGCTGATGGTGAGCAGTTCGAGTGCTTGCGCGACCGGCGAGCCGTCCAGCTCCGAAGCGGGCCAATGACTTCGCGGGCGGACCAGATACGACCGGATGAGGTTGCTGGTGTGGTCGTCGACCGTATGCGGGCCGAACAGCACGACGGCTCCCTCGATGTCGTCGATCGCACCCCACTGATGGACCTGGCCGGCTCGGATCCACAGGATGTCTCCCGGCCGCAACGAGTAGTCGGTGAAGTCGACGGTGTGTACTGCGGCCCCGCGCTCGAGGTGGGCGAGCAGATCGAAGTCGAGTCGCTGCGGGGTGAGGAATTCGGCCGGGCCGCCGCGGTCACGGATGCCCTTCAGCGTGTTCACCTCGATGTCGCCGACGCCCTGGGCCGGCGGCTGGAAGCGGACGCGCCGAATCGCCGATTGTCCCATTTTTACCATCCGCCTACCCGTCCCGACCGTGAGAATCGGCTCCAGCAGCCCTAGCGTTACCAGCATGACGAATCTTACGTACACCATCATCGACGCGGCCGACACATCGTTGAACAAGACCAGCGTGCTGATCACCGGCGAGACCGAGGCGGTCGTGGTCGATGCGGCCTTCACCCGCGCCGACGGCCACCGGATCGTGGCGGCCGTGCTCGACTCGGGCAAGCGGCTCACGACCGTCGCGATCACCGCCGGCGACCCGGACTTCTACTTCGGTGCCGAGGTCATCGCCGATGCCTTCCCCGAGGCCGTCTTCGTGGCTCCGGCCGACGTCATCGAGCACATCCAGCACAGCTACCAGGCCAAGCTCCAGGCCTGGGCGCACCTCGGCCAAAACCTCCCGACCCGCTTGGTCGACATCGCCCCGCTCACAGAGCCGACCATCACCGTGGACGAGACGACGATCGAGGTACGCCGTGCCAGCAACCTGCTCGGCGACCGGGCCTGGTACCTGTTCGACCCGACCTCGCGCTCGCTGGTCGGTGGCGTCCTGCTCTTCGAGGGTCTGCACGTCTGGACCGCCGACAGCGCCACACCAGAACTTCGAGCCGAGTGGATCCGGGTGCTCAACGACCTGGAGGCGCTCGCTCCGGCGTACGTCGTCGCAGGCCACCGCGTCGCCGATGCGCCGACCGACCTGACCGCCATCGTTCACACGCGGGAGTACCTCGAGTTCTTCGAGAAGGCGATCGAGTCCGCCGCGGACGCGGCCGAGGCCGAGGCCTCCTTGCTGACCGCTTACCCGGAGGCCGGCCTGAAGATCGCGGCCGGTCTCGGCACGAAGGTCGCCAAGGGCGAGATGACATGGGGCTGACCGCCGACCTCATCCCCGCGGACGTCGTACGGAGGCAGTACCTCGCCTCGGCGGCCGGCGATCTCGAGGCGCTGCGGGCAACGCTGGCTCCCGATGTGGAGTGGACCGAGATGGCCGGCTTCCCGTTGGCGGGTACCTACCGCACGCCCGACGGAGTGACGGCGAACGTGATGGAGAAGCTCGCCGCCGAGTGGGACGACTGGACCGCCCACGACGACACGTACGTCGTCGATGGGGAGAACGTCGTCGTACTGGCTCGCTACACCGCACAGCATCGGTCGACGGGCAAACCGCTGGCTGTTCGGGTGGCGCATCACTTCGTCGTGCGTGGCGGACTGATCGTGAGATTCGAGCAGTTCGTCGACACCGCGCTCGTTCGCGACGCCGCAGCCTGAGGACGCGGAGAACCCGGTAGTGCGGCGCTGGGGACCAATGGCCCTGTTCGATCGATTGCGGCCGGCCCACGCTGGTGCTCGGAAGCTCAGCATCCGCACCGCCGCCGGAGGCCACGATGAAAGGCAAGAACAGGACCCTGCTCGGGTTGCTGCTGTTCAACGGTGTCACCGCTATGGGTGGCGGTCTCGCGCTGATGACCGGGTGGATCCCACAACAGCCTTCCTGGGTGCGGGAGACCGACTTCACCAGCAACTACTTCCCGGGCGTGATCCTGCTGGCCGTGGTGGGTGGCAGCTCGCTGATCGCGGCCGTCGCCCTGCTGAAAGGCGCCGACGGTTGGCAACTGACCAGCATCGTCGCCGGGATCGTCATGGTGTTCTGGATCGTCGGCGAGGTGGCTTCGATCCGTGGATTCCACTTCCTGCAGGTGATCTACGGGCTGTCCGGTGCCCTGGTGGTGTGGTGGACTCCGACCCGCCGCGCATCGAGCGAGACTCTCCGCAAACGACCTGATCCCGCGCTCGACCGACGATGACCTTGGAAGGACGGATATGAGCGTTCTCGTGACCGGGGCGAGCGGTCGGGTGGGGCAGCATGTCCTCGCCGAACTGACCCGGTCGGGGGTCGCTGTGCGGGCTGCCTCCCACGGCGCTCCGCCGCCGGGATGTGACAGCGTCCCGTTCTCCTTCACCGACTCCGCCACCTGGGACGGGGCAACGCGCGGAGCGACGGCCATGTTTGTCATCCGGCCTCCGCAGATCGGCAACGTGAAGCGGGACATGCTTCCTGCCTTGGCCGCCGCGCGCCGCAACGGAGTGCGGCGGATGGTCTTGTTGTCGCTCCAGGGCGCCGAGCACAACCGCGCGGTCCCGCACTATGCCTTGGAACAGTGGCTACGGGCTTCCGGTCTGGAGTGGACGTTCGTGCGCGCCGGATTCTTCATGCAGAACCTGTCGACCACCCACGCCGCAGAGATCCGGGACCTGGGCAGGATCATCGTTCCGGCCGGCCGTGGCCGTACGTCGTTCGTGGACGCACGGGACGTCGCCTCGGTCGCCGTGTCTGCTCTGACCGGCGGCGATCTTGTCGATCGCGCGGTGACGCCCACCGGCCCGGAGGCACTCACGTACCACCAGGTCGCCGACATCCTCAGTGCGGAACTCGGGCGTCCCGTGCGCTACGCGAATCCTGGCCCTGTCGCCTTCTGGCGACATCGCCGTTCCTGCGGTACGCCGCGCACCGAAGCGGCGGTCATGCTCGCTCTCTACAGTGCCTGCCGGTTCAACCTGGCAGGAACGACGACTGGCGACGTCGCTGCCGTCCTGGGCCGTCCACCCATCACCTTCGCCGAATTCGCCCATCACGAGCGCAACGCCTGGCAGTCCTGCGAAAGCAAGCTCTGACTGCCGATCTGGCTCCGGAAGTTCACCGGTGGGTGGACGTCGGGGATGTTGCCGTCGGCTACTTCGTGAGGCCGTGATAGAACTCGCCAGCGACGAAGCTGACGAGTCGCCTCCGCCGATCAACGAAGTGAGTGCCGCACCCACCGATGACGCCTGCCTGCCGCCCTCTTGCCCTCGTCCTCTGCCTGGTTCTGTTCACCACCGCTTGTACTGCGATCGAGCCACAACCCGCCGAACCCGCCGGTACTTCGGCCAGCTCGATCAGCGCCGAACTCGCGAAAGTCAAAGTGGTTGCCGCCCGCCCGAAAGTGAAGGGCTACGGTCGCGAGTGCGGTAAGGACGGCGCGTGCTCCTTCGGCCCGGCGTGGTCCGACAACCACGCGGGGCCAGGCGGTCATGACGGCTGCGACACCCGCGACAACGTGCTGGCCAAGCAACTGACCGAGGTGACCTACAAGCCCGGCACGCGGCAGTGCGTGGTGATGTCCGGCAAACTGCTGGATCCCTACACCGGCCGGACGATCGAGTTCCGCAAGGCGGCGGCCGGCAAGGTGCAGATCGACCACCTTTACCCGCTGGCCCGTGCCTGGGACCTCGGTGCCTCGACCTGGCCGGCGCAACGCCGGGTGGACTTCGCGAACGACCAGGCCGACAACCTGCTGGCCGTCGACGGTGCCACCAACGCCAGCAAGTCCGACCAGGGCCCGGGCGAATGGCTACCGCTCAACAAGTCCTTCCGCTGCACGTATGTGGCTCGCTACCTGCACGTCGCGGCGAAGTACAAGCTGCCGATCACGCGCGACGACCAGAAGGCGGCGCAACTCCTCGCCCCGACCTGCCACTAGCGTCAGGGCGCGCCGAGGGTGAGGTGAACCGAGGAACCGGCCGGCAGGTTGGGACGGATGGTGAGCCGTCCGCCGGCCGCTTCGGCACAGCGGCGCGCGATGTCCAGACCGAGCCCGGTCGAGCCCCGGTCGCTGCGGCCGCGCTCGCCTGCCCCGAGCGGGATGCCGGGGCCTTCGTCCGCGACGACGATCAGTACGCCGCCGGCCGCCTGGCGGGTCAGGATGATCCGGGCCGGTGTGCCGTCGGGAGTATGGGCGACGACGTTCTCGACCAGCGCGTCCAGGGCGGCGGCCAGATCCTCGGCCGACGACCGTACTTCGGCCGGTGGGGTCGGCAGGTCGAGGGTGAGTTCCCGGCCCTGGTCCTCGAACAGCGGCTCCCAGAAGGCCGCCCGTTCCCGGGTCACCGCCACGGCGTCGCAGTGCGGGACCCTGCCCTCGCGCTGCGGCCTTCGGGCCGCGCTGATCACTGCCGTGAGGGTGCGTTCGAGGCTGTTGACCTGGACGTTGAGTTCCTCGGCACGATCCCGGTCCGGGAGCGCCTCGACCTGGAGGCGGAGCGCGGTCAACGGCGTACGGAGTCGGTGGGACAGGTCGGCGACGGCCTCGCGTTCGACCGCGATCACTTCGTCGATGCGGTCGGCCAGGCCGTTGAGCGCGGCACCGACCTTGGCGACTTCGGCGGGCCCGGTCGTGGGCGCCCTGGCATCGACGTCGCCCTTGGCGAGGCGTTCCGCGGTACGGGCGGTTTCTTCCAGTGGACGGGCGAGGCGGCGGGAGACGACTTCCGCGCCGACGACGCTCAGGATCAGGACGCCGAGGCTGGCCGCGAGCAGGATCAGCAGCTGCGGAACGAGTCCCTGGTAGACCTCGTCCACGGTCAGGAACAGGCAGACCGAAGCCGGCCCCGCCTGCGCGTCGACCGAGACGTCGGTCGACACCCCGCCGTCGACCTTGCGGAACGACGCGTCCGAGATCTTCGGCGGCCCCTTGTCGTCGCCGTCCCCTTCGTCCGGCCCGCCGGGCAGGTACTTGGGAGTCGGTACGCCGCCCGGCGGCGGGTCGCCCAGCGTCGTACCGTCGGCCAGCCGGACCGAGATCCGGCCGGGGCCCTGGCTGCTGATGCCCGCGATGTAGGTCTTGATCTCGTCGGGGGTGTGGTTCTTCTCGCCGACGTAGTACGCGACGGCCTCGGCCCGGTAGCGGGCGTTCTTCAGGGACTCGTCGGAGGCGGCGCCGCGCATCAGCAACGTCAGCGGGATCGCGAACGCGAGCACCACCAAGGTGGTCATCCCGACCGAAAGGAACATGATCCGGCGGCGCATGCTCAGGCCTCCGCGAGCTTGACGCCGACGCCGCGCACGCTGTGCAGGAAGCGCGGTTCCGCGGCCGTCTCGCCGAGCTTGCGCCGCAACCAGGACAGGTGGACGTCGACCGTCCGGTCGCCGCCGCCCCACGGCAGCCCCCACACCTCGGCCAGCAGTTCGCGTTTGGTGACGACGGCACCCGGCCGGCGGGCGAGCGCGACGAGGAGGTCGAACTCCTTGCGGGTCAGGTCGACCGGGTTGCCGTCGACGGTGACCTCGCGGCTGCGCGGATCGATCGACAACCCGCCGAGGGTCAGCGCGACATCCTCCTGCTGGTCGGCGCCGCCGCGTCGCAGTACGGCCCGGATCCGCGCGTCGAGCTGGGCCGAGCTGAACGGTTTGATGACGTAGTCGTCGGCGCCCGCATCGAGCAGCCGGACCACGCTGGCGTCGTCGTCCCGGGCGGTCGCCACGATGACCGGTACGTCGCTGACCGCGCGGATCATGGCGAGCACGTCGCGACCGTCGAGATCGGGCAGGCCGAGGTCGAGCAGCACGACATCGGGCCGGTCCCTGGCGACCGCGGCGACGCCGTCCGCGCCGGCGGCCAGCGCCGTGACGACATGACCGGCCGCGGCCAGGGACTTGCCCAACGAGGTCCGGATCGCGTCGTCATCCTCTACCAGCAGTACCCGCGCCATACGGTGAGCGTAGACGGCAGGTGGCTGGCGGTTCAGCTCTCCAAGGCGGGTTTCGGCAATCGCAGGCCGGTGGTGCGCAGTTCGAGGTCGGCGAGCTGGGTGATCACCGCGGCGTCGCCTTCGCGCCAGGCCGTGACCGGGTCGGCGGAGATCTTGGCGAGCTTGTGCATCGGCTGGTTCGCCATCGCCCGGAGCGCGAACAGGTCGAGGTCGGCCGCGTTGTCGATGAACTTGCGCGCCGCGGTCGCCCGGCGGGAGAACCGGATCCGGCGCGGCAGCCAGATCAGCAACGCGAACAACACCGGCAACCCGATCGTGACGCCGGCCAGCAGATAGGCCAGCTGCTCGACCGCGTGTGCCTGGTCTCGCCCCGCCTCGGCCAGCTTCGTCGCCGCGCCCGCGGCCCCGTCGATCGGCGACCGCAACTGGTCCCCGACCAGTGGCACCTTGCCGACGGGCCCCGACATGTTGTGCAGATCGCCGGCCAGCCCGTCCCCCGCCTCGGCGGCCTTCCGGCCCGGATATCCCAGCGCGTTGGTGATCTTGAAGACCGTCAGCCCCAGCGCCGTACAGAACGCGATCCAGCCCAGCAGCATCAGGTCCCCGAACACCTGCCCGAACCGCTGCGTCCCCACATCCGAGTAGAGCTTCACGTCCGCCATCCCCTCAATCGTTCGGGCCAGACCTCACTCATGCCCAACTCCGACCCGCGCGACACTACTGACCGGCGCGGCACGGAGGAGCTACTTCCGGCGTGTTTTGCTCCGCGGGATGGCTGGCGCCTGATCGCCGGCAGTCCAGCGACCTGAACCCCACGCAGACATCAACCTCAGGCCGAATTCATGGACCTCGGCCCAGTAGCTGTCCGGCTGCTGGAACCGCGGGCGTCCCTCGACCTGAAGAACGTCCAACTGATCATCAAGCTGCTGGGCGGTTCGGTGGGCCTCGACGAGCAGTGCCTTCGGGTGGGCCGATCCGGCGAACGACTCCAGCGCGACCAGACTTGAAGTCACCTTCAACAAAGCGGACCAGTCAGGTCTTATCGGAGCCATTTCACCAACAAGATCGCGAAGACTGGTTTCTCGCCGGAGCGAGTACGAGAAGCGATTGCCGACTTGTCTGCGCTTGAGCAGGCCGGCCATCTCGAGTACTTCGCATTCGTCGGCCACATTGCGTTTGGCGTAACCGATACTGTTCGCGATGACCGAGACGGTGGCCGTCGAGCTCGTTCCGGGCGCCGGCGGAACCGCAAGGAAGTACCGCAGGATTTCCGTCCGTGCGCCGATGCCGAACATTGCACGGAGCCGAAGCCATACCCGGGATTGCCGATCGAGGGAATCGAGATTCGATCGACCGGTCGGCTGGTACCGATCCTCCTGGGTGGCCATCGGCCACCGAACGTTCGAGTGGGCATTGATCGTCGCCGCGAACCGTCCCCAGGCGTTGTTCGGGTCAGGATGATCTCGTAACAGATTCCTTAGCCTCGCCAGGGAGACGTACCGCGGATAGCGAATGCACCAGTCCAGCGCCTCGTCCCGCAGGCGCGGCTCGTCCTCGCCGAGCGACGCAGTACGGATGATGAGGGGTTCTGGATCGACGGCCCAGGCACCGTGCGTTCGCTGCCACCCCGATACCCCCAGTTCGACCCAAGCACCCCAGACAAGGTTCAACTCCTCCTCGGCCAGCAAGTGTTCGGCGGTTCCGCCGCTAGACATCGACATCGTCCAGACCCATCAGGATCAGCATCTTGATCAGCTCGGCCTCGAAGCCTTCGGACGCGTCATGGGTTCGGGTCCACCGGGCCGCCGACCGCAGTTCGTCGGCACTCGGTTCCAGATCTTTGAGATCAGACAGGTGTTTGCTGGTGCGGTAGCCCGACTGATCGACCGCCGCGTAGAGCTTGAAGCAGATCAGGTCGAAGCGTCCGACGACATGGATCTCGAGCGGACCGTATGCACGAACCGAGACGCGCGTTTCGAACCCCGGTGGCAGACCGAAATCGAACAGCGAAGCCGGCCCGTTGTTCAACCAGTTGTCAGGAAGTCCTAGTGCCAGTCCTACATCACGGGCTGCCTCGGCGAGCGGAGCAGGAATCGTCTCGGCCTTCACATAGCGGTCACTGCGAGCGATACCGAGCACGTCCAGGTCTGCGGTGGGACGATCGATCACTCCGAGCAGTAGCAGGCTGCTGCCGCCCGCAACAAGGATCCGACTCGACAGCTTCCTGCTCTCGAGTACGGCGCCGAGGGTCTCCAACGCTTCCTCAAGCTGTTCCCGGCCCATCATATGAGCAGCATACTCGCGCATATCGAGCATGTAAATTGCTTGATTCGCGCGATGAAGCTGCGCGGACCGTTCTTGCTGCGGTCGAGTCCCACTCGACTCCCTGAACACTCGCTCTGGCCAGTCAGTGGTGGAACTACTGACTCCCGGCGTTACGAGAGTTACCGTCGGTGCGTGTTGGGTCTTCGGGTGGGCGGGGTGTTCGACGGGGAGCAGTACGCCGGCGGTGATGCTGTGGTGCTTGTCGATGGGCAGCGGATCGAGGCGGTGTTGCCGGGCGACGCGGATCTTCCGGCTGGGTGCGAGGTGGTGGCGTACGACGGTGCGACGGTGGTGCCCGGGTTGGTCGACGTACATGTGCATCTTTGTTGTGACAGTGGGCCTGCGGCGCTGGATCGGATCCCGGACTGTAGCGATGACGAGCTGGACGCGGTGATCGAGAAGTCGCTGGCGGATCAGCTGGCGGCCGGGGTGACGGCTGTGCGGGATCTGGGCGATCGTTCGTGGGCCGTGGTGGACTGGCGCGGCGGTGGTGATCGGTCCGGGTTCCCTGCTGTGGTGGCGAGCGGGCCGCCGATCACCGTTCCGCAAGGGCATTGCTGGAACATGGGCGGTGCGGTGTCCGGCCCGGACGAGCTGCGGCAGGCGGTTCGCGAGCGGGCCGAGCGAGGGGCTGATCTGGTGAAGATCATGGCCAGCGGCGGCGTCAACACTCCGGGGACGGACCCAGCGGCGGTGCAGTTCGACGTCGAGGAACTCCGGCTCGTGGTCGACGAAGCGCGCGCGGTCGGGCTGCCCGTCATCGCGCATGCGCACTCCCTCAACTCGATCAAGTACGCCCTGGCCGCAGGGGTCGACGGAATCGAGCACTGCTCCTTTCTGGGACCGGACGGCCTCGACGTCGCGGACTCGGTCGTCGCGGACCTGGTCTCCTCCCGTACTACGGTCTGCCCGACCCTCGGCGCTCGGCCCGGCGCCGTTCCGCCACCCGCAGTACTGGAACTGATGCGCCGCACCGGGCTGGACGTCGAGACCCGCGGGCGCCTGTACGCGGACCTTTATCGGGCCGGCGTGCACCTGGTCTCGGGGTCCGACGCGGGCATCAACCCTGGGAAGTACCACGGCGTCCTTCCCGAGTCCGTGATCGCGATGGTCGCCGGAGGAATCCCCTCGACCGCTGCCCTCGCCTCGGCCACGTCCCAAGCAGCCATCGCGTGCCGGTTTCCTCGCAAGGGCCGGGTCGTTCCCGGCTACGACGCCGACCTGGTCGTTGTGCCGGGCAACCCCGTCGACGACATCACCGCGCTGCGCTCCCCGGTAGCGGTGTATCTGATGGGTACCAGAGTTTCCTGACTTTCTTGTCTGTGGGGCTCGTTAGGGTGGCGCTGTGGTTCGAACTGTGGGGCCGTTGAGTTATCACCGGAGCGTGCTGGGGCATGTTCGCCGGGTGGATCAACGCGCGTGGCAAGCCCTGCTGCCGACCGCGGGCAGTGACCCCGGGCTGGACGAAGCGTTGCTGCGCCACACCTACCGGCTCGACGAGGACGGCCACGCCGAGTTGCACGCCGCAGGGCGACAGGCTGCGGAGGCGCTCGGGCTCGACGTGCCGATCGAGTACTACCAAGGCGAAGGGTCCGCGGCCCCCAACGCGAGGTTGCTGCACCAGCCGTCCAAGGCGGTCATCCTGTTCGAGGGTCCGCTGCTGGAGCGTCTGGACGCCGGCGAACTGGCCGCGATCTGCGGTCACGAACTGGCCCACCGGCTGCTCTGGACCCTGGAGGACGGCGCCTATCTCGCCGTCGACCGGTTGCTCGACGCCGCCGCGGGTGACGCCCGGACGCCGGGGCAGTATCTGGAAACCCATCGGCGCTGGGTGATGGCATCGGAGCTGTTCGCCGACCGTGGTGCCCTGGTGGCCTGCGGTGATCTCAGTACTACGGTGCGCGCGCTCCTCAAGACCCAGACCGGCTTGGCCACTGTCGATCCCGAGGCCTATCTGCGGCAAGCCGACGAACTCGACCTGAGCACGGGCTCGCGAGGCACCAGCCATCCCGAGGGAGTCGCGCGGGCCTGGGCGTTGAAGAACTGGCTGGCCGACGAGGATGTCGAGGTCTTACTGACCGGCCCGCTCGATGTGGACTCGCCTGATCTCCTCGATGCCGCCTTGTTGCGTGAGCTGAGCACGGACTTCGCCGCCCATATCGCTCAGACCGAAGGACTGCGGACGGACGCCGTCGCGACGTACGCGGCCGGCTTCGCCGATCCACCCGGGCCTCTCGGCGTACCGGGCGGGGTGATCACCAGGTTCGACGAGCCGCTGGCTGTGCGGCCGGTCGACGGGGCGCCGATCCCGCGGCCGAGGTCGTTGACCCCGGCAACCAAGCAGTATCTGTGCTATCTGCTGCTCGATCTGGCGACGGCCGATCCCGAGACCGGTGACGCAGGGTTGATCGCCTCGATGGGCGTTGCCCGCAAGGCAGGGCTCACGCCGTACGACGATCTCGCGGACGACGAGCTCGGCTGGTCCGACAAGCGTCGCGCCGAGCTCGCGGCCGCCGCGGAGGCGCTCCGATGAGCGGCGCGCGCGACCTGGTGGCCTTGGCGGTTTCCCGGGGTGGGCTGGGCAGCGACGCCTTGCTGGCGGCTGTGTTGCCGTTGTTCCACGCGACGGCAGAGGTGCACGAGCGCGGCCTGGTGGCGCCGTTGCGCGGGCTCGACAAGCTGACCGTCGACGATCACAGCCGGCTCGGCTTCGCACCGGAGTACGCGGCGCGGCCTCGCCTGGTGGCAGCGGAACTCGAAACCAGGCAGGGACATCGGTCCGATGCGGTCGACGTGATCGCGCACCGGCAGGAGGAGATCGACCTCGGCGCGAGCGGCGGCCGGCGCCGGGTCCAGGTCACCGATCCGATGCCGGAGGCCATCACCGCACCGGTGCTGGTTCCCGGCTGGCAGAGCTGGGAGCACGTGATCGGGCATCACGACCCGCTGACCGACATCTTCAGCCTCGGCCAACTGCTGATCGGCCTCGGCGGTGGCCTCGACCTCGACCGCGCCGACGACGTCGCCCGGCTGATCGATGCCCGAGGCAACTTCTACTCGCTCGGCTCAGGGCTGCATCCGGTGATCCTCTCGGTGGCGGCGCAGATGGCCGAGCCGGACCGGCACCACCGCGCTCAGGATCTCCGCTCACTGATCGAGCAACTCGAGAACTATCGCGACCAGCCGCTCGATTTCGATGTCGACGCCATCACCTCCGGCGCCGCGGACCGCCGGGCCGCCGTACTGCGGGCGCTGCGCGACCGGCTGTTCGATCTGTCCCGCCGCAACCGGCTGGTCAACTTCCGGCACACCGCACAGACCGTGAACCTGACCGAGGTCTCCGTCCCGTTGATGCTGGACCTCCGGACGATCCGCGCGGAGCAACTGTTCACCTGGAACGCCGACCTCGCCGCCCGGCTCGTCGGCGGCTCGGCCCAGTCGCTCGGCAAATGGATCCGGTACGACGAGGCGCCGTACGCCGCCGGCTCGCTCGACAAGCTGATCTCGACGGCGCGCCGCGACCGGGCGGAGTACGGGCAGGATCAACTCAGGCTCGTGCCGGCCTTCCTGCGCTGGCACGATCTGAAGAACGACCCGGAGACCCGGCTGACGTCGCCGCTGGTGCTGGTCAAAGTCGAGCTGGCGAAGAAGCGCGGCGTACGGGATTCGTACACGCTGCGGATCACCGATCCGGTCGCGGAAGTGAACCCGACGCTGCGGCACCATCTGCACCAGCTGTACGGGATCACGCTTCCGGTGACGGTCGATCTGACTGAGCCCGACGCCATCGCAGTACTGCATGAGCGGCTGGCCAAGGAGATCCAGGCATCCGAGCCGGGGTTGCAGCTGCACCTGCGGGAAAAGCCGCGGATCGATGTCGTCCGGCAGCGGGCGATGGTCAAACTGCGCAACTACCGGCGTCGCCAGCACGGAAACACGGCGAACGAGTTCGGCGGACGGCACTACTCGTACTCGTATCGCCGCTCCGACTACGAGCCGCTGGGCGTGCAGATCTTCCGGAATCAGCTGGCCGCGCAGGAGTTGCCGCTGAGCATCGCACTCGGTGCCGATCCCGCGCCGCGGCAACCGGGGGCGCTCGAGACGGACACGTACACGATCGACACGGACGGCGGACCGTACTCGTGGGACGTCGACCTGTGCGCGGTCGCGCTGGCGAACTTCAACTACCGCACGCTCGGGCTGGTCCGCGACTACGACGAACTGCTGGAGACAGGCCGGTCCTGCGCTTCCTTCGAGCAACTGTTCTCGGATCGGCCGCGGCCGATCAGCAGTGAGCCGCCTGAGTTGCCGGTTGAAGCAAGGCATCTGGTGGTGCCGGCGGATGGTTCGCAGGTGGCGGCTGTCGCGCGGGCACAGCGTGGTGAGAGCTTCGTGATCCAAGGGCCGCCGGGGACGGGGAAGTCGCAGACGATCACGAACATGATCGCGGACTTCGTCGCGCGCGGGCAGCGGGTGCTGTTCGTGTGCCAGAAGCGCGCGGCGCTGGATGTCGTGCACGCACGGCTCGCGAGTAGGCGGCTGGACGGGCTGTGCACGCTGATCCACGACTCGCAGGCGGACAAGAAGGCGTTCGTCCACGGGCTGCGCGACACCTACGAGACCTGGCTGACCGCCGAGGACGACGCCGACGAACTCTCCGTACGCCGGGATGCCCTGTTGTCCCGCGTCAACCACCTCCTCACCACCGTCGCCGAGTTCGAAACCCTGCTGGAACAACCCTCGAGCACCCACGCGGGATCGGGTAGCCGGTCGGGAACCGGCGATTCGGCCGGGTCGGGTGCTCCGACGCCCTCGCATACCCACGCGGGATCGGGTAGTCGGTCGGGATCTGATGGTCCGGCCTTGCGAGTGGTGGTTGGCAGGCTGGCGGAGTTGCGGGATTCGCGGTGGGGCGACGGACTGGGAGCCTCGGAGCGGCGGTTGGTTCCGTCGGCGGGCGAGTGGTGGGCAGGGCGGGATGCGGTGGAGCGCTTGGGGCAGGCGCTGCAGACGGCTGACCCGGCGAGCGGCGGCGTACTGGCTCGGAGTCCGCTCGCCTTTGTCGCGCCGGAGGTCTGGGCGGCTCCGGCTGCGGACGCCGAGATTCCTGCTCGCGCCGGCGAGCTGCGCGACCACTGGGACGCGGTTTTCGCTGCTCTGCAAGGCGCGGCGGCAGATGAAGAGGTCGGCGACCGGCCGTTGGAGTGGGTGCGGAAAGTTGCCGACCTCGGCGTCGTGTTGCTGCCGCTGGTCGAGCGAGGACTGGGTACGGCGATCGAGCCTTCGTCCAGCGCCGGGCAGAAGTTGGCAGAAGCTGTCGAGCGCCGGGAGGCGCTGATCGCGGCGGAACAGCGCGCTTGGGAGGCGGCCGGTGAATGGCAGGATCCGCTCTCACCTGCCGACGCGCGCTCGGCCCTGACAGTTGCCCAAGGCAAGGAAGGCGGGCTGTTCTCCTTCCTCAGCGGGGACTGGCGCCGGGTGAAGGCGCTGGTTCGTTCGCGGCACGACTCGTCCGGGCGAGCAGTTCAGCCTTCGGTCACCGAGTTGCTGACGAAACTGGTGGCCGCGCACGACGCGGCGGCCGCGGTCACGCAGTACGAGAGTGAGACCGAGCGCGTGTGGGGGACGCGCGATCCTGGCGAGTTGGCCGAGCGGCTTCAGCGGTTCCGGAGGGATCCGTCGCTCGTCGGGCTCGCCGTTTCCGAGCGAGCCGCGAAGCTGGCCGCGGTAGCGACCAGCCTGGAGGCGGCGGACGAAGCGACCCGCGGATTCCTGATCGAGGCGTACTCGGGGTTGACGCTGGCCGCAGTACGGGAGGTTTCGTCGGCTTTGTCCTCGGCGCAGTTGGTGCCGGCGATCCAGGCGCTGGTGCCGGCGATGCGTGCGCTTGCGGAGTGCCCCGCTTCCGTGGCAGTCGCAGTACGGAGGTTGGAGGCGACGCCTGCGCAACTGGAGTACGCCGTGTGTGCGCTGCACTGGGAGCGCGCTCGGGCGACCGGTCCGCGGTTGACGTCCGCTCAGCTGGACGACGTGGTCGGTGAGCTGGGCATGGTGTACGACGAACTCACCGGGGTCAACGCCGATGTGGTCGTGGCCGGCGTACGGCGGCGGTTCCTCGCCGAGGTCGCGCACTCCGAGTTGAGCGTGACCGGGATGTCGGCGGAGGATCGCGCGCGGAAGAAGACCTTCAGTGCCGGTCGGCGGGAACTGGAGCACGAGTTCGGCAAGGTGATGCGGTACAAGTCGATCCGCGAACTTGCTTCGGGCTCGCCCGGTTCGGTGGTGTCGTTGCTGCGGCCGGTGTGGCTGATGAGCCCGTCGTCGGTGTCGGACACGTTGCCGCTGGACGCGACGTTCGATGTGGTGATCTACGACGAGGCGAGTCAGATCCCGATCGAGGAGGCGATCCCCGCGCTGCACCGGGCGCCGCAGGTGATCGTGGTCGGCGACCAGATGCAGTTGCCGCCGACGCAGTACTTCCGGGTGACGACGCCGGCTGTGGACTCGGAGGAGGACGCCGATGACGCGGTCGGGGTTGCGCTGACCGACGACAGCTTCCTTGCGATCAGTGCATTGCGGCTGGCGTCGACGATGCTGACCTGGCACTACCGGAGCCGGTCGGAGGCGCTGATCTCCTTCAGCAACGCCGCTTTCTACCAAGGCAGGCTGGCCACGATCCCGGACCGGCTGCCCGCAGTACCGGCGCCGCCGTGGACCGTACGCGCCGGTGCGCCGGTCAGTTCCGAGATCGCGGACGGCGTACTGGCCGGCAGCATCACGTCGGTGCGAGTCGTCGACGGCACTTACGTACGGCGTACGAATCCGGCGGAGGCGGACTGGATCGCCGGGTTGGTGCGCGAACTGCTCAATCGCGAGACGGGTAAGAGTCTTGGCATCGTGGCGTTCTCGGAGGCGCAGCAGGGCGAGATCGAGCGGGCGCTGGATGAGTTGGGCGAGCAGGACCCGGAGTTCGGCACGCGGTACGAGGCCGAACAGGTGCGGACCCGCGACGACCAGGACGCCGGGCTGTTCGTGAAGAACCTGGAGAACGTGCAGGGCGACGAACGCGACATCGTCATCATGAGCGTCTGCTACGCCGCCGGACCGGACGGGCGGATGCTGATGAACTTCGGCCCGATCAACACCTCCGGCGGTGAGAAGCGCCTGAACGTCATCTTCAGCCGCGCCCGCGAACACATGGTGATCGTCAGCAGCATCGAACCCGAAGCGATCACCAACACCTACAACGACGGCGCCAACACCTTGCGCCGCTTCCTCACCTACGCCAACGCGGTCTCCCAGGCCGACCCCGAAGCCACCCGAGCAGCCCTGGCCCCGTACGCCGTCACGCGCCGCGCGCCGGCCGGCCGCGCCTCAGGCGGCACCGGTACTCCCGCCGGCCGCCACCGCACCGTGGACCGGTCCGCCGTCATCGAGCAACTGGCGCAGCGACTCGACGAACTCGGAGTCGTGGTGGCAACACAGGTCGGCGAATCGGTCTTCCGGTGCGACCTGGCTCTCCGCCGCCCCGAAGACGAGGGGCACCGAATCGCCGTACTGGTCGACACGCCGCAGCGAGTAGCCGCCGACTCGCTCCTGGAGCGCCTCACCACCCACCCCCGCACCCTCACCACCGGCGGCTGGCAGGTCCACCACGTCCTCACCACAGAGTGGACCGACTCCCCCGACAAGGTCCTCAGCCACCTGACCGAAGCCCTGAACCGACCCACCGACCGATAAGTCCGCCATCAGCCGAAGATGCGAGCCACCTCGGTCTCCGGAGCCAGTTCGCGCTCAGAGCACGACTTCGTGGGTCCATTCCGTGGGTGGTTGGCTGTGGAGGCGCCAGTAGTGGTCCGCGATGTCGTCCGGGTCCCACACCGAGCCGGGCGCGACTCCGCCGCTGACGGTCACGGTTGCTGCGTGGATGCCTGCTCCGCCGTACTGCTGGTCGAGCATCGTCACGAGCGATCGCACCCCCGCCTTGCCGAGAGACAGGCTCAAGTAGCCGGCCTTCGGTTGCGGCATCCCGCCGGTGATGATGAAGGTTCCGCCGCCGCGCTCGACCATGGCCGGTACGACGTGCGCCGCGGTGGTGATCGCACCGACCACGTTGACCGCCCACGCGTCCAGGTGCTGCTGGGCCGTCAGGTCGCCGATCGCGTCGGCTTGGATCACCGCCGCGTTGTAGACGACCACATCGGGGACGCCATGTTCCGCGATGATCCGATCCAGCGCCGCCCGCAGCCGGTCCTCGTCCGAACTGTCCGCCGCGACGGCGACGACCTCGGCGCCCGCCAGAGCATCCGCGGCGAGCTTCAGCTTCTCCTCGGACCGCGCGATCAGCCCCGCGCTCATCCCTTCCCGGACGAACCGTCCGGCCACCGCGACGCCGATCCCCGGCCCAACTCCGACAACAACGACTCCGCCCATCCCCCGACCCTAAAGCCTGCCCCCGAGGTCAAGGTCAAGAGTGGGCGGGGAACTACAGCGAACTGCGGAGGTGCCAGAGGTGGGGGTAGTAGCGGAGGTCGAGGCGGGAGCGGAGGTAGCCGGCGCCGGAGGAGCCGCCGGTGCCTGGTTTGGTGCCGATCATGCGCTCGACCATGACGACGTGGCGGGCGCGCCAGGCGGCGGCCAGTTCGTCGTGCTGGAGCAGGGCTTCGGCGAGTTCCCAGGTGGCGGCGTACTGCGCGCGGTCGGTCGCCACCGTCTGCAGGGCCTTGCGCAGGTCTTCGTCGGAGCCGACGGAGAAGCCCGCCGCCTCCAGGACGACGAGGAAGGCCTCCCACAGCGTCGGCTCCTCCAAGCGCCGCTGCAGCCGGACCTTCTCGTCCTCCGACAAACCGCGGAACCGCTTGACGAACGAGGGGTCCTTGGCCCCGGACAGGAACTCGATCTCCCGGAACTGCACCGACTGGAACCCGCTCGCCGGTGACAGCCGGTGCCGGAACTCGCCGAAGTCCTGCGGCGTCATCGTCTCGAGGATGTCGACCTGCTGGGTGAGGGTCCGCTCGATCGTGTGCACCCGCCGGAGCAGATGCTGGGCGAGCCAGAGTTCGCCGGACAGCATCGCGTCCCGGGAGGCGGTCAGCTCGTGCAGGACCTGCTTGAACCACAGCTCGTACACCTGGTGGATGGTGATGAACAGCAGTTCGTCATGCGCGGGCGGATCGGATTCCAGCCGTTGCTGGTCGAGCAGAAGCCCCAGCCGCAGGTAACTACCGTAGGTGAGCCGGCCGCCTTCTTCGCCGAAGTTGACGTCGACCCCGTCCCATCGCCCGGTCACCGCTTCGCCGCCGGTATCGGCTCCCTCTGTCTCGCTCACGCTGGTCACGAGGCCGAGGATAGCCGTCTCACGGAGAGTGAACGCGCGGAGCGAAAATCGCGACCCGGGTGACCGCAGCCTCAGTCGCTCGTTGCTTCGGAAGAGAGTTTGTTCGGGCAACGAGGAATGGCGAGCCGGTCATGAGCGACACCACCACCCTGCAAAGGCCCCTGCTGACGGCCCGCTCCCCGATCAGCTCAGCCGACGTCGAGGCGATCAGCCCCGCGGACGCCGAGGCAGCTCTGCTCGCCAACTATCCCGACCTGGTCCGCATCGCCTACGCCCTCTTGCCGGCGTACGTCGGACGCCATCGCCGTGTCATCGCGGCTCACGGCGTGGTCCAGCGCGCACTGCCCGATCACCGGCGCCTCGAAAGGCTTTTGCGCGGCGCCACCGACGCCAGGTCCTTCGTCCGCGACCGCGTGCGACAGGAAGCGATCAAACAAGCACAAGCCCGTACGCCGTGGTGGGTGCTGCCGCAGGTCTGGGGACTTCGCCTCCTCGCGTGGTTCGCGGCACCCGACAACACCTCGTTCGACCCGTGCTCGCTCCAGCCGGTTCGTCGTACCGAGCTGGCCCGCCGCAACGCCTGCGGCCGCACGGTGGCGATCCTCGTGACGTCATTGCTGGCGCTCGGAATCCTGGCAACGCTCATCGCCGAGGCAGTCAACAGCGCCTGATCAACCAGCGCTGTCCTCTGCGTTCTTGTCTCACGTTTCCCCCGAGCTGCCATCACGCGACGTATTGACCCCTTCACGAAACGCGCCTTACCTTTCGATGGAAGCGCTCTCTTCCTACCGCCCCAGGGAGAACGACCATGATCGTCGCAGTCGTCACCACTGCCTTGCTGACAGCGTTGTCGCTTCCGGCCGGCGCGCCACCTCCCCCAGTCCCCTCCACTCCGGCGGTGCCGATGAGCTCGAGTGCGACCATTTGCAACAAGTACTGCGACGCCCGCGACCCCGCGCTCTCCCCCGGCGACCGCACCCCGGTCAGCGCGACGATCTTCGGCCGCACGCTCCGGCTGCACTTCGACGACGCCGACGCGATGGGCTGGGCCTCGATCGAGAACGGCAGCCCCGGCGACGAGGTGTGGCTGGACCGCTCGATGGACGGCGGCCGCACCTGGTCCGGCGGCAGCCGCCTCGGCAACACCGCGATCCCGTCCGGCCAGAGCGGCTGGCGAACGCTGATGTACAACGTCGACGACTGGAACAACCTCGGCGTCGGCGCCCTCCGCGCCTGCGGCAAGGCCGGCGATCGCCCCGACATCGCCTGTACTGCGTGGGCCCGGACCACCTGGAACGCGGGCGACCGGCGTACGGCGGCCGCGACCGCGCAGATGCAGTTCTACAACCTCTCGACCGGCAGGTTCGACACCACCGGCTGGTGGAACACCGCCAACGCCCTGAACGCGATCATCGACAACGCGCGCATCACCGGGATGCCGAGCTACAAGTACGCGATCGCAAAGACCTACGACCTCAACGTCAACGCAGCGGAAGGCCAGTTCCGCAACGACTACCTCGACGACACCGGCTGGTGGGGGCTGGCATGGATCGCGGCGTACGACCTCACCGGGGAAGCCCGCTACCTGCAGACCGCGAGAGCCGACGCCGACCACATGGCGGCGTACTGGGACGGTACCTGCGGTGGTGGCGTCTGGTGGAGCGAGGCGAAGACGTACAAGAACGCGATCTCCAACTCGCTCTACATCCAGCTGAGCGCCGCTCTGCACAACCGGATCGCCGGCGACACGACGTACTTGCAGCGGGCGCAGAACGGGTGGACCTGGTTCCAGCAGACCGGGATGATCAACAGTGCGCACCTGGTGAACGACGGCATCAACCTGTCCACCTGCAAGAACAACGGCGACACGGCGTGGACCTACAACCAGGGTGTGTTGCTGGGCGCGCTCACTGAGTTGTCCAGGGCAACGAACAACACGGCGTACCTGACCACTGCACGCCAGCTCGCGGATGCCGCGACGACTTCGAGCAGCCTCAACACCTCCGACGGAATCCTCAGGGAGCCGTGCGAATCCGGCGACTGCGGCGGCGACGGACCCACCTTCAAGGGCGCCCACGTCCGCGGCCTCGGCAAGCTGAACGCGGCCCTGTCCGATCACCCGTACACAACCTATCTACGCCGCAACGCCGACCGCGCCTTCGCAGCCGACCGCACAGCAATGGACCAGTACGGCCTGCACTGGTCCGGCCCCGTCGACAAACTCGACGCCGCCCGCCAACAAAGCGCCCTGGACCTGATGAACGCCGCCTCCTGAACTCCCGCCCACACGCACTCCAGCGTCGCCCGCGGTTCCGCACCTGCTTCGGCGGACCCCATTTGCCAACTGTTGCTGTTAGCAATTGATTGCAGGACACACCACCTCAGGCCCTCCTTGCCCGGATGACTCCTGTCGCGCGGGGAGCTACGGGAAGACAGGGGGCTGAAGTTCAACTACTCGCATGAGATGGTTCGAGGCGGCCGGGGTGCCGGCCGCCTCGGGTACTTGGTCGTGGATGAATTCCGTCTGAGTTACTTGTCCAGCTTGGGATCGGTGAGGAGTTTGAGGAGCTGGTCCTTGCTGATCGCGCCGGCCGGGACCTTGTTGCCGGGGTAGAGGATGCGGACGTGCGCGGAGTCGCCGTCGGGTTGAAGGTAGGTGCCGCCCATCACGTACATCGGGCCGCCCTGATAGGTCATCGCCCGCTCGCCGAACATCACCTTCTTCCCGTTCGGCAGGGTGATCGGACCGCACTCGACCAAGATCGAAAGCTGTTGATCACAAGGGCTGACGCCGGTCGACGCGTCGACACCGACTTCGATCGTCGCCGACACCGTGCCCTGACGCCAGGTCAGCTTGTAGTCGACTTCCTCCGTGACCTTCTCCAACGCCCCGCCGGTCAGCGTGCCACCAGGCACCGCCCGCACCACAGCGGCGCGGAACTCCTTGGCCGTCGGGTAGAAGCCCCTCAGCGCGTTCTCGTGGTTCTGCTCGTTCCCGGTCAACTTCGGCAGGTTGAGCCGGTCGTCCTGGACGAGCGCGAGCAGCATCTGGTCGGTGATACCCATGTTGTGCACGGGAATCTCGGTGTTGTTGCCGAACAGGGTGCTGACCGAGACGCTGACCCATTCCCCGTCCGGCTGCTGGTACAGCACGTCCGCGGCGTCGCCCTTGCGGCCGAGTTGTGCCGTCCGGCCGTTCGGCAGGTTGACCGCGTGACAGGTCATCCGAGGCTCGGAGGTGGTGCCACACGGCCTGGGCGTCCTGTTCTTCGGCTCGATCGAGAGAGCGACGTACCCCTCGGCTCCCATCTGGCCCGGCATCCGCCAGCCGATCCGGTTGCCGCCGCTCAGGATGGTGCCGAGCTGCCGGTCGACCTTGAACCCGCCCGAACTGAAGTCCAGGTGCACCTTCTGCGGATCGAGCCGGGCGTAGATGGCAGCGTTCAGGTTCCGGACGAACACCGCGTCCGCACCGGACCCTTGCACCGGAGTGGCCGGTACCGGCTTGTCCCCCGTCGTGTCGGGACCAGGGCCGATGCTGGTCGGCGGGATGCTCGGCGTCGCCGACTGGCCGGCGACGGGTCCGCTGTCGGGGGCCGGGCTCGCGTTCGGCGTCAGCCAACTCGTGACGCCGACGGCCAGTACGGCGACCGCGGCCGTCGCGCCGAGCACGCTGCCACCGGCCAGTACGCGGCGGCGGCGGAGCCGGCGGCGACCGGCGGAGAGGTCGTCGTCGAGTGCCCTTGGCAACAGGTCGTCCTGCTCGGCTGCAGCCGCTGTGAGGCGTTGCTGCAGTAGTTTCTCGTCGATCATCGGTCGTTTCCTCCTACGGCCCCGAACTGCGGGGCGAGCAAGTCGTTGAGGCGCGCGAGAGCGCGCGAGTTCTGGCTTTTCACCGTGCCGGGACTGCACTGCAGGTCCCCCGCGGTCTCCTCGATGGACATCCCGAGGAAGTGCCGCAGGACGACCACCCGGCGCTGGCCGAGCGGCAACGTCGCCAATGCGTCCATCAGCGCGGTTCTGTCCTCGACCGCCGGGCCCTGGCCCGCTTGGGGATCCAGGCCTTCCAGCCCGGCCTCCTCGCGGCGCCACGGCCGGCGGCTCTCGTCGATACCGGAGTTCACCAGGATCCGGCGTACGTAGGCATCGACGTTGCCGGTCCGTTGGACCCGCGGCCAGGCGACGTACAGCTTCATCAAGGCCGTCTGGACCAGGTCCTCGGCCTTGTGCACGTCGCCGCAGAGCAGGTACGCGATCCGCCGGAGCTGGGTTCTTCGTTGCACGACGTACTCGCTGAACTGTTCGTCGCGTCTCGTCTCAGCCATCCACTGTCCCCTCGATCGTCCCGTCACCGATGAATACGGAACTCTCAGGCGTGAGGTTGTCAGGCTCTCACGACGGTGGTGACCGACGGGCAATGCCATGATGTCGGCCATGGAGCTGAAGATGTCGGCGTCGTACGACGCGACCCCCGAGGAAGTATTCGCCATCGTCACGGACGCCACGTTCCGCGAGCAGGCCTGCGAGAAGACCAAGGCGCTGTCGTACGACGTGAAGGTCACCACGTCGGGCGGCGACACGGTGGTGCGGGTGCAGCGTGAGATGCCGTCGGACGACGTACCGGACATCGCCCGCAAGTTCGTCGGCCAGACGCTGACCGTGGTGCAGACCGAGACCTGGCACCCGGCGAACGCCGACGGTTCGCGCAACGCCGACGTGAAGGGCGAGATCGCCAACACCCCGGTCACCCTCAAGGGCACGGCGACGATCAGCTCCACCGGCGGCGAGACGGTTCAGGCCATCGACCTCGACGTGAAGGTGGCGGTGCCGCTGATCGGCCGCAAGATCGAGCCGTTCGTCGTCGAGGCGATCCGCAAGGGCCTGCAGAAGGAGCACGAACTCGGCCGCGACTGGCACGACGGCACCAACTGAGCTGGCCGGTGGCCGGTCGCTGGTGACCGCCGTGTCGCTGCGCTGAGTCCGGGCCCTCCGGTGGCACTCTGAAAGTGACGAGTTGCCACCGGAGGTGAGCCTGCTATGCGGAAGCGCCGGACCGTCGCGCAGTCGGAGGATTCGCAGTACTGCGTGTTCTGCGACGCTGTCATGCTCTTCGAGCGGATCGAGGCGGCCGATCACCCGGTGGACGATCCCGCCGGCGAGTGGATCTGCGTCAGTTGCGGTACTGCCTTGCTGATCGGCCCACCCGTGCAGTACCTGCACCACACCGCCTGAGGAGTTACAGCGGCGGACCGAAGCCGCAGATCACCGGGTGCGCGTGCGCAGGATCGAGCGCGTTCGCGACCAGTTGGGCGACGCTCGGGTCGAAGGCGAGGCCGACATGGCCGACCGGATCGAGCGGGCAGGAGTCCTGGACGAACTCGTTGCGTACGCCGGGCTCCCGGATGAACGAGGTCTCGTGCGGCGTCACGAGCGCATCGAAGCGCGACGCGATCACCGTGTATTTCACGCCCGGCTGAGCGATCGGGCCGGCGGTCAGCTTCTGTACTTCGGAGCCGCCGACGATGATCTCGTCGCAGGCGGGGCAGCCGAAGTCGCGTAGTACCTGGTCGACCTGCGGCCGGAGACCGAGGTAGTCGCCGACGCTGACCAGCCCTGCGAACGTCGTACCGTGCGTGGGCGGCGCGAGCGCGACGACGCTGGCGACCTTGCCGGCGTACCCGCGGACCTTCGGGCCGTAGATGCTCTGGAAGCCGCCCTCCGAATGACCGACGATGCTCACCTTCGCGGCGCCGGTCGCCGTCCGGACCCGGTCGATGAAAGCCTCGATCTCGGCGGCGGACTGGACCACCGACACGGTGCCGCCGACCGGGATGGCCGGGGTCACCTGGCCGTAGGTGAGGGTGAAGGCGCAGTACCCCTTCGCGGCGAGGTACGGGCCGAGGTACGAGTAGTTGCCGCCGAGGCCGTGCAGCAGGACCAGGGGTTCCGGGTGCGCGGCGGATGGTTTGCAGGACCAGTCGTCGAAGCCCGCGGCTGTCGATGACTGGGTGGCGGCAGTCGCCGCCGTTGCTGAGGTGGCGAGCATCGCGGTGGCCACGAGGGTCACGGCGGCTCGCCTGAGGACTTTGCTCATGACGGCTCCCGGAATGGCGTACAGTCCTGTGCCTGAGGGTAGTGACAGGATGACGGACAGTTGAGCACGGGGTTCGGGTTACGAACAAGACCTCGTGTTCATAACAGACCAATTGGTTACCGGGCGTGGCAGCCGGGTAACGTGCACGCATGGGGCGACTGATCAGAGGACTGGACGCGGACGAGCGCCGTGCGGAACGCCGCGAGCAACTCCTCGACACCGCGCTCGACCTGTTCGCGGCCAACGGTTACATCAACACCACCATCGAGCAGATCTGCACGACGGCGTTCATCGGGACGAAGAGCTTCTACGAGGTCTTCGAGAACCGTGAGTCCTGCTATCTCGCCCTGCTGCAGCGCACGTCGGAGCGACTCGAGGCCGACATGATGGCCGTCGCCCAGAAGGGTGTGGGCAACGAGAAGCAGGCGGTCCCCTCGCTGATCGCCGCCTTCGCGCACGCGCTGGTCGACGACCCGAGGGTCGCCAAGGTCACCTTCGGGATCGCCGCGGGGATCTCGGAGACGGTCGAGCGGCAGCGCCGGGCGAACCGCCGCTGGGCCGCCGCATTCCTGGAGGGCATCTGGGACCGGTACGACGAGGTGCCGGTGCGCGACCCGGCCGACCAGCGAATGCGGCACGCCGTCGCGATCGGCCTCGTCGGCGGCCTCTTCGACCTGATCTCCGACTGGCTCCTGGACGCGAACCTCAAGTCCCCGACCCAACTCGAAGCCCTCATCGACGACATGACGACCTTCTACATCGTCGTCCGCCGAGGCCTGGGCACCTAACCCGGCCCCGGCGGCACGCAGTACTGACCAGCTTTGGTTGGCCCCGCCTCATTCAGCCCTGGCGGGACCCTCCACCACGCCTTTCTTTCTTCCCTTGTTCAGCCCTGGTGGGGCCCTGCACCACGCCTTTCTTCTTCCCTTGTTCAGCCCTGGTGCGGGTAGCGGTAGTCCGTGGGCGGAGCGAAGGTCTCCTTGATCGAGCGGGGGCTGGCCCAGCGGATCAGGTTCCACATCGAGCCGGCCTTGTCGTTCGTACCGCTGGCCCGCGAACCGCCGAACGGCTGCTGCCCGACGACCGCGCCGGTCGGCTTGTCGTTGACGTAGAAGTTGCCCGCCGCGAACCGCAGATAGTCGCTCGCCTCCGCGACCGCGTGCCGGTCCTGCGCGATGACCGCACCCGTCAGCCCGTACGGCGCTGCGCTCTCCATCTGCCGCAGGACCTTCGAGTAGTCACCGTCCTCGTACACGTGCACGGCCAGGATCGGCCCGAAGTACTCGGTCGTGAAGATCTCGTCGGTCGGGTCGTCGGAAACCAGCAGCGTCGGCCGGACGAAGTACCCCTCGCTGTCGTCGTACGTGCCGCCGGCCAGCACCTCGATCCCGTCGACCTGCTGAGCCCGGTCGAGCGCCGCCTTGTGCTTGCCGAACGCGCGGTCGTCGATGACGGCACCGATGAAGTTGGACAGGTCGGCGACATCGCCCATCGTCAGCGAGTCGGTCTCCGCCGCGATCTCGTCGCGGATCTTGCTCCACACGCTGCGCGCGACGTACGCGCGGCTCGCGGCCGAACACTTCTGACCCTGGTACTCGAACGCGCCGCGGACCATCGCGGTCTTCACGACAGCGGGATCCGCCGACGGGTGCGCGAGGATGAAGTCCTTGCCGCCGGTCTCGCCGACCAGCCGCGGGTAGGTCTTGTAGCCCGCGATGTTCTGGCCCACCGTGGCCCACAGGCTCTGGAACGTCTTGGTCGAACCGGTGAAGTGGATACCGGCCAGGTCGGGGTGGGTCAGCGCGGCCTTGCTGACGTCGATGCCGTCGCCGGTCACCAGGTTGATCACGCCGGCAGGCAGTCCGGCCGCCTCGAACAGCCGCATCGTCCAGTGCGCCGCGAACTGCTGGGTCGGCGACGCCTTCCACACCACGGTGTTGCCCATCAGCGCGGGCGCGCTCGGCAGGTTGCCGGCGATCGCGGTGAAGTTGAACGGGGTGATCGCGTAGACGAAGCCCTCGAGCGGGCGGTAGTCGGTGCGGTTCCACACCCCCGGCGAGGAGACCGGCTGGTCGTTGAGGATGGTGCGCGCGAAGGCGACGTTGAAGCGCAGGAAGTCGATCAGCTCGCAGGCCGCGTCGATCTCGGCCTGCTGGACCGTCTTCGACTGACCGAGCATGGTCGCCGCGTTGAGGGTGTCGCGCCAGGGACCGGCCAGCAGGTCGGCCGCCTTGAGGAAGATCGCCGCGCGGTCGTCGAAGGACAGCGCCCGCCACGACGGCGCCGCCGCCAGCGCCGCGTCCACGGCAGCCTTGCCGTCGGCCTCGGTCGCGTTGCCGAGCGTGCCCAGCACGTGGGCGTGCTTGTGCGGCTGGACGACGTCGATCCGCGCACCGCCGCCGAGCCGCTCCTCGCCGCCGATCGTGCAGGTCAACTCGATCGCACCGGCCGCGTTGAACTCCTTGACCTTCGCCTCCAGGCCGGCCCGCTCGGGCGAGCCGGGCGCATAGCCACGGACGGTCTCGTTGACAGGTGTCGGGACGGCGGTGACGGCATCCATGGTGCGGTGCTCCTCGATCAGCTCAGGTGTACGCCGGGACAGGACAGCGGGTCGCGCGGGGATCGCCCACGCAGGTCCGCGCACCCCTCATGCTGCCACGCGAAACCCGCAGACCACGAACCCGACTGGTCCGGTCAAGGTAATTATCAACGACGCTTACACCCCTGGCACCACCGGCCCGGCGTCAGGTCACCCGGACCGTTCCCGCGATCGGATGAGTAGCGTTGGTCCACCACCGCAGCGACCCGTCCGCGTCACTCCCCGTCAACGTCCACGAATACGTCCCTTTCGGCACGAGATGCCCCGCCGAGTCGAGCCCGTTCCAGCCGGGGCGCGCCGATCCCACGCTGGTCGGACAGGTGAGGACGCGGCGCACCGTAGTACCGGACCTGATCGTCAACAGGCACGTCGTGAGCGCCTTGCTGATCCCGAACTCCGGCCGCCAGCTACCGGTTGCCGGATGGAAAGAAGTGGGCCCGATGGCGTTGCCCAGGAAGCGCGGCGCCGCAACGAAGGCCGAGTTCGGCCCGATCCGCGCCACGTCGTCAGCCCCGACCCAGCCCAAGGTCTCGTCGTGGACGTCGAACCTGGCGTTCGCCTTGACCGGACCGACGACCCCGGTCGCCGTCGTGCCGAGCCGAAGGACCTTGAGCGTTCCGCTCTCGGGGTAGTTGCCGACGTAGTCGTCGAACACCACATGTCCCCCGGAGAGCGAGATGTGCAGCGTGCTCGTGGTGGTGATCTTGATCGCGGCCGCCTTGGTAGCCATGTTGCGGAAGGCAACGGTCGACGGTGCGCAGTAGTTGCTGGTGCCGGACACACAAGTCGACCAGGCGACGTAGTCGTCGTGCACGGCGATGTTGGTCACTGCCGGACCGCCCGCCGCCTTCACCTGGATGAGCGCGTTGCTCGACAGATCACGCCGCCAGATGGCGTTCGAGTTGTCGGCGTACGCAAGGTAACTCCCCCACAGCGAGGCAGGTTTCTCAGGCACTGGTCCGGTCAGCTGACTACTCGTACCGGTGGCAAGGTTGTAGACCATAGGCACTGCCGCCCGGTAGTCGGGCCAGCAAGCCGCTAGGTCGCACGCCTCGCCGTCGTACGCCATCCGCGACCACAGCAGCCGGCTGCCCGACAACTCCAGGTAGGAGCCGACGATCGCCGTCTTCGTCTCGCCGTCGAACACGCGGGTCTTGACCCCGTCGTCGGTGACCAGCCAGAGATCGCCCCCGTTGTCCACGTACGCCGTACGCCGGCCGTCCCGGGACAGCTGCTGTTGCCAGCGCGACCCGGACTGAGCGAGCCGTAGCTGGCTCCCGAGGGCGATCGTGGACCCGGACTTGGTGTACGTCCTGCGGTTCACCGAGGGTGCCGCGAGCTGGCTGTCCACATACGCCACGCCACCGGCTCCGAGCGAGACTGCGTAGGCCAGCGGCGGCAGGTAGGGAACCGTGACGATCCGGGTCCGTGGTGTGGTCGCGTCGACCGCGAGGGCCGCATCGATCGCGTCCGGGCTGCCGTGGGTGTCGAAGACGAATCTGGTCCCGTCGGCGGCGACCGTCACAGTCCCGCTCAGCTGGTGGTGAGTCCCGTTGGCGTCGATCGATCCGCCCGTACAGGTGTCTTGGACGCAGGAGGACCAGCCGGTGGCGCCACCCAGGATCGCGGTCGACATGATGGCGCCGTCGATGGTGTCGAGCAGGATTGTCGAGGTTCCATCGGTCTTGGCCCGGACGAGGTCGGAGCGCAGCACCGGCGCGGTGACCCGCTCGAAAGATCGCCAGGTGATCGTGGCGCCCCGCAGCGACACTGCTTCGATCCACCAGTTGGAACTGCCGGTCGGAATCTGCCGCGGGTGCTCCGGGTCGGCGTACGAGTAGTAATACAGCGCCCTGGTGCCGGTGCCGTCGAGGTCGCGACGGTCGACGTACCCGACGTCGTCGGCGGCGACCACCCGTCCCTGGTGCGGGAGCTGCGCGATGACCTCACAGCCGGAGGCACCGGCACGCACGCGCTGCCCGCCATCGTCAATCCAGCCGTCGGGGGTGACCGCGACGGACGCTCCGGACACCTCACAGGTCTGGGTGGCCGGTGTCCCGATGAGCTGGTAGCTGACTTTGGCGGAGCCGTAGTCGTCATTGATGACCACGTTTCCGCCCAGCTTGTCGAAGCCCCGGGGCACCACGTACGCCGGTGCGCCGGCCGGCTTGACGTACGTCGTCTGCTCGGCCGTGCCGCGGTCAGCCGGAACGACCTGGTACAGCACCCCGGCGGCCGACGCCCCGAAAATCTCGATGCGGGGCGGCCGGGTCGGAACCCGGTCGAGATCGAGCACCGCCCCGCTCGCCGGACCGGCCCCGCTCGCCGTCATCACCACAGCGACAACCAAACACCTGACACCGCGACGCCTCATGGCGATCACCACCCCTTGCTCTCACGATGCGTAAGAGCGGGCGGAAGTTGCGGTGATCGCTCGGGGCGAGCGAAGCTCAGGCGGACTTCTTGGCGGTTTTCTTTGCGGCGGTTTTCTTGGCGGGAGCCTTCTTGGCGGCTGCCTTCTTTGCCGGGGCTGCCTTTTTGGCGGGGGCCTTCTTGGCGGCAGGTTTTTCGTCGGTGGCGTCGCCCTTGCCGCCGCCGCCTGTGCCGCCGCCGGCGCGGCGAGCCTTGGCTGCTTCGACCGAGGCGCGGAGTGCGGCCACCAGGTCGACGACCTCGGCGCCCTCCTGCTCCTCCTCCTCGGCTTCCGGGATCGGTACGCCGGCGGCCTTCGCCTCGACGACCTGCTCGAGCGCGGTCCGGTACTCGTCGTGGTACTGGTCCGGGTCGAACTCGCCGCGCAGGGTGTCGATGTACGACTCCGCCATCGCCTTCTCCTGCTTGCGGATCTCGACGTCCTCCGACGGCGCGGCGAACGAGGAGTCGCGGACCTCGTCCGGCCACAGCATCACCTGCAGGACGAGCACGTTGTCGTGCGTACGCAGCAGACCCAGCGATTCCCGCGAGCGCAGTGCCACCTTGACCAGCGCATACAGCTCGGAGCCTTCGAGCGCGTCGCGCAGCAGCACGTACGGCTTGGCGCCGGGGCCACCGTCGGCGGCCAGGTAGTACGACTTGCCCAGGTAGAGCGGGTCGACCTGGTCGGCCGGCACGAACTCCAGGACGTCGATGACCTTCTTGCTGGACAGCGGCAGGTCGGCGAAGTCCTCCGGCTCGAGCACCACCATCCGGCCGTCGGCCATCTCGTAACCCTTGCCGATGTCGGAGTACGGCACCTCCTCGCCGCACTCGGAGCAGACCCGCTTGTACCGGATCCGGCCGCCGTCGGCGACATGCACCTGACGGAACGAGATGTCCTTCTCCTCGGTCGCGGAGAACACCTTGATCGGGATCGTCACCATCCCGAACGAGATGGCACCCTTCCAGATCGCCTGCATCGCCATCAGCTCCCTAGCTCAGCCCGTCAAGCCTTCGTTCCCCGCGGTCCCTCGGCGGCCAGCAGATCCGGGATCTCCTGCGTCGCGTACCACAGCAGGTCTTCACCCTCGCACGAGTCGAGGGCGAAAACAGCGTCCTCGTCGCCGTTTCGGGCGGCTTCCCACAGCTCCGCCGCCTTGCCGACCACGTCGGTGGCCCTGGTCGCGTCGAGGTGCACCGCCGCGACCGCGGTCCACGGCACCACCACGTGCAGCTCCAACTGGGCGTCGCCGAGCTCCATCGTGCCGTTGGCCGGCGGGATCGCGCTCACCTCACACGCCACCACCACACGCCGCCGTGGTGCGTTCGGATCCGCCGCGAGCAGGCCGACCGACGCGCGGGCCGCCTGCGCCATCGCGGCGTACTCGAGCTCCTCGTCGTCGCCTTCGGTGTACCACTCGCGCAAGGCCGGCGTCACGGCGTACACGGTCAGTGGTGCCGGGCCGAACTCGCCCGCGTGGCAGGCGAGATCGAGGAGCGGAAACGTGCTCGGGATGTAGACCCTCATGAGCCTGCCTTCTTCGGAGTGCGAGGTTTCTTCCGGCCGCGCGCAGCACGGCTCCTGCTCCCCTTGGTGGTGTCCAGCAACTCGTCCAGCGCATCGGTGACGCACTGGGCGAAGACGACGAGGTCCGGCATCGCGGTCCGGTCCGCGTTCAGCCCGAACGAGACCTTGCCGTCGTACGACGTGACGCCCACGGACAGACCTTGCCCCGGCATCAGCGGCACTACCGGGTACGACGCCAGCATCGGCGCGCCTTGTGCGTACAGCGGGAACTGCGGCCCTGGCACGTTCGTGATCACCACGTCGTCGATCGGCCGGACGGTCGCCGTGGCGACCCGGGCGGCAAGCGCGTGCAGCGTGGTCGGCGCGAACCCGGCGATCCCGACCAGCGAGCGGGCGCTGACCGCGCGACCGGTGTCCTTGTGCACCTTGGTCTGGTAGGAGATCTGGTGCAGTCGCATGACCGGCGAGTTCTCCCCGACGGGCAGGTTCACCGTCGAGGCGATCACCCGCGAGCCGAGCGAGGTCGGCTCCTCGTCATCGTCGTCGCGGATGCTCACCGGAACCACCGCGCGTACGCCGCGGGTCGGGCTGACCGACTCGCCCCGGGTCATCATCCAGGCGCGCAGCGCGCCCGCGACGACCGCCAGGACGACGTCGTTGACCGTGCCGCCGTGCATCGCGCGGACCGTCCGGTAGTCCTCGAGCTCGGTCTGGACCGTGCTGAACCGGCGCTGCCCGGACGTCTTCACATGCAGCGAAGACTCCTGGACATGCCGTTGCGCGACCACCGAACCGACCACGTCGCCGAGCACCTCGCGGACCGAGGTCGATCCGGTCAGGCTGGCCATCTCGGCGCGCGCCAGCTCCAGCACCGCGGCCGGATGACGGGTCGCGTCGGCGAACACACCGGCGAGCAGCTCGAGCGCGGACGGCGGATGGGCCGGCTGCCAGGTGTCGGTCGGGGTGTCGCGCGGATGCGCGGTGGAGTCGAGCACCACCTGGCCGATGTCGACCGTACTGTTGCCGTCGACAAGTGCCTGGTGCGACTTCGCGATGATCGCGAACCGGTCTCCCTGCAGGCCCTCGACCAGGTACATCTCCCACAGCGGCCGGGCCCGGTCGAGGCGTCTGGACATGATCCGGGCGACCAGCTCGAGCAACTGGGCATGTGTGCCGGGGCGGGGCAGGGCGGACCGGCGTACGTGGAAAGTCAGGTCGAAGTCCTCGTCGTCGACCCAGATCGGACCGGCGAACCGGCCCGGGACCTGCTGGATCCGCTGCCGGTACCGCGGGACGAAGGCGATCCGGTCCCGGATCAGCGCGACCAGGCTCTCGTAGTCGAAGCCGTCGTCACCGTGCACCGGCGGCTCGAAGATGTCCACCGTGCCGACGTGCATCGGCGTTGCCGCGCTCTCGGCCTTCAGAAAGGTGAGGTCCAGCGATGTCAACCGGTCCGGCATCCGGGTCCTCCCTGTCCTGGTCGTTCTTTGTGCAGTCACCCTAACCGGGTCCGCCGACAGCGGCTCGCGACCTGGCCTGCCACACTGGCTCCGCGTGGCGACTGTCGCCCTCAGCGATCGTGACAGAACCGATGGTGCATACCGGGAACACTGGACCGGGCACGTTCGTCAGGCAAGAGGGCGTGCTGCACGCCCTGACCACTGAACCGTTGTGTTGCTGTTGTCTGAATCTCTGGTGAAAGGGCCCCTCGTCTCATGCGTTCGACGCTCTCCCACGGCACCGCGCTCGCGCTCCTGCCCGCTCTCGGCATGCTCGTCCTGGCCGGCTGCGGCGGTTCCGACAGCGGTTCGAGCCCCAGCCCGTCGAACACGCCGACATCGGTCCCGACCTCCGTCCCCACCTCGGCGCCGACCTCCGCGCCGACGCCGGGTGGCCCCAAGACGGACACACCGTCGAACACCGCCGACCCGTCCCATGACCAGGCCGACGTGACCATCAACGTCACCGTTGCCAACGGCAAGGTCAGCCCGAGCGGCGCCTCCATCAAGGTGGCGGCCGGCCAGAGTGTCCTGGTCACCGCGGTCTCCGACACGGAAGAGGAACTGCATATCCACGGGTACGACAAAGAGCTCGAGCTCTCACCCGGCAAGACGGCCTCGGTCAAGTTCACCGCGAACATGAAGGGCACCTTCGAGGTCGAGACGCACAAGAGCGGCAAGCTGGTCGCCAAGCTCGTCGTCTCCTGATCCGCCGTGATGCCTCTTCTCCTGCCGCTCCACGGGATCGGCGGCCGCCAGGACCTGCCCATTCCGTTCGGCCTCGCCGTCGGTGGCGCGGCGGTGGCGATCGCGCTGTCGTTCGTCATCCTCGGCTTCGCCTGGCGCAATCCGAAGTACCGCGGCAACGCCTCCGGCAAGCCGTTGCCGGAGGCAATCACCCGGACGGTCGACTCGAGCGGGTTCCGCTGGTTCGTCCGGATCGTCGGGCTGGCCACGTTCCTGTACGCGATCGTCGCCCTGATGTTCGGTGTCGACCGGCTGACGAACCCGATCTTCGGCTTCATCTACATCCTGGTCTGGGTCGGCCTGGTACCGATCTCGCTGCTGCTCGGCCCGGTCTGGCGCACGCTGAACCCGCTCCGCACCCTGCACCTGCTGCTCTCGAAGGCGCTGCGGCAACCGCCGTCGAAGGGGCTGTTCGAACTGTCGCCGCGGCTCGGACTCTGGCCGGCCGCGCTCGGCATCTTCGCCTTCACCTGGCTCGAACTGGTCGCCCCCGACCGCGCCACGCTGCCGGTCCTGCAGGGCTGGCTCGCCCTGTACGTCGTGATCACCATGTTCGGCGCCATCCTGTTCGGGGACCGCTGGTTCTCCACCGCTGACCCGTTCGAGGTCTACGCCACCCTGATGGCCCGGTTGTCTCCGTGGGGCCGCCGTACCGACGGCGCGCTGGTGATCCGCCGCCCGCTGGAGAACCTGGACGGCCTGAAAGCACAGCCCGGCCTTGTCGGCATGGTGGCGGCACTACTCGGCTCCACGGCGTACGACGGCTTCTCCAACTCGACGGCCTGGATCGGCTGGGCGCAGAACACCGACTACTCGATGACGACCCTCGGCACGCTCGCGCTGATCTGCTTCATCCTCTTCGTGCTGGTGACGTACTCGAGTGCCACGCTGCTGGCCGGCCGGTTGTCGAGCAGCTCACGTACCTCGCTGCCGGGGTTGTTCGCGCACTCCGTCGTCCCGATCGCCTTCGGGTACGTCGTGGCGCACTACCTCACCTTGTTCATCCTCGAAGGCCAGCGGACCCTGATCTACCTCAGCGACCCGCTCAGCAACGGCGCCAACATCTTCGGCACCGGACTCCTCGGCCTCAACACCTCGATCACCAATCACAGCACGACAATCGCGGTGATCCAGGTGCTCGCGGTCGTCGGCGGTCACCTCATGGGCGTCATCTCCGCCCACGACCGAGCAGTAGCCCTCTTCCCCCGCCACAAAGCCCTAGCCGGCCAACTCCCCCTCCTGGTAGTCATGGTCGGCTACACAGTGGGCGGCCTGATCCTGCTGTTCTCTGCTTAGTACTGGGCGCCTGGCTTCGGGACGTCGTGGGCCAGGTCGTAGGAGTAGTCACCGTCGTACTCCGGTGTGGCGGTGGCGACGGCCTCGCGCTGCGCGGCGTCACGTGGAGTCTCGGCCGGGCCTCCGACGCCTGCCTCGTGCGCAAGGTCGTAGGCGAAATCATGGCCGAGGTCCGGAGCGGGCTCCTTGACCACCTCTGGATCCAGCCGCGGATCTGTCGCCGGGCACGGCTCGAACGCTTGATCACTCACCACTGACCCCCTCCGGTCGGTTCCGTCCAGTATGAGCCACCGCGGGTTTCGGCAGGTTGCGGCTGGTGAAGGCCAGCAGGAGAAAGGCAAGCATGCCGAGGATCAGGTGCGAGTTGCCGGGGATGGACTGCCAGAAGCTCCAGGACAGCTCGCGGTCGTCGCGGAACGGGACCCACCAGATCGAGCGCAGTACGAACAGCCCGTACCAAAGGACCCCGGTGACGACCGCCGGGTTCAGGCCCCACTGCCGGTTGACCGCGCGGATCAGGCTGACGCCGAGCGGGATGATCCACACCCAGTGGTGGCTCCACGAAACCGGCGACGCGTACAGGACGGCCAGCGCCATCACGGAGATCGCCGTCACGCGCTCGTCGGCCAGCCAGAACCGGCGCGCCAGCCACAGCACGGCGAGGCCGAAGACGGCCGACAGCACGAACCACGTCGGCTCGACCCAGGACGAGTCGTCGCCGAGCCGACTGAGGAACCCCATGAACGACTGGTTGCCGGTGTAGGCCAGCCCGCCGACCCGGTTCGCGTCGCGGATCACGACGGTCCAGTAGTGCCAGGACTGGTTCGGCACCACGGCGAACCCGATCGCCATCGTGGCCAGCAACCCCAGTACGGCGTTGCGGAAGGCGCGCCACTGCTTCGTGATCAACAAGAAGGCCAGGAACGGCAGCGGCGTCAGCTTCACCCCGATCGTCACGCCGACCCAGAACCCGCGCCACTTCGCTCCGGCCGGCCGGATCAGATCCAGCAGAATCATTGCCGTCAGCAACAGGTTGATCTGGCCGAACTGCAGCGTCTGCCAGACCGGCTCCAGCAGCAACGACGCGGCCGTCAGGGCAACGAGGATGACCACCCGCTTGCGCTCGGGGAAGTACGACCATGCCGACGCCGGCAGGCTGTTGCGCCAGATCGCGGCGATGCAAAGCACTGAGAGCGTCGTCCAGGCGACGAGCGCGACGCCCCACGGAACCGCCGCGAGCGGCAGCATCGCGATCGCCGCGAACGGCGGGTAGGTGAAGGGCAGACCCGAGCCCGCGAGCTTGGCGTCGTACAGGGATCCGCGATCGAGCAGCACCGAGCCGCCCATCCGGTACACCCGCAGGTCGATCATCCCGTCGAACAGCCCGTACGCCCAGGCGCCGAGCGCGACCAGGGCCGCGCAGACGAGGACGCCGATGACGATCCGGCGCGGATTGGCGGTTCGTACAGTGGTGGTCACGCTCACGTCAGCTCTACTCCGAACACCGATTCCAGTTCCTGCCGCGTCTGTTCGTACGACGTGTGGTGGACCGCGGTCATGCCGAGTTCGCGGGCACCGACGACGTTCGGCTCCATGTCGTCGATGAAGACGCACTCGGCCGGGGCCAGCCCGATCCGCTCGGCGGCAAGCAGGAAGATCTCCGGCTCTGGTTTGCGCAGGCCGACCTCGCCGGAGATGACGATCTCGTCGAACATCCCGTCCCAGGTTTCGCGGGGATAGGAGTTGCCCCACGAGTTCGACAACAGCGCGGTCCGGATGCCGATCGCCCTCGCCCGGCGGATCAGTGCCGACATCTGCGGCTGGTGCTCGAAGTGCGCGAACATCCGCTCGATCAGTCCTTCGGCAGGCACGTTGGTGCCGTCCTCGCGGACCAGCAGGGCGGCAAGTTTGCGCTCGAAGTCCGGTACGGCGAGCTGCCCGCGTTCCAGCGCGTGGATCGGGTTGACCTCGGCCTCGACCGGGCTGGCGCCGAGCCAGCCGACCATCGCGCGGTAGTACGCGTCGAAGTCGAGACCGTCCAGGTCAGCCCAGCGACGTAGCGCCTCGTCGAGACCGGAAGTGAGCACTCCACCCCAGTCCACCAGCAGGCCACGCGGCACAGGCTTGTCGTCAGACATGCGCGCAAGACTACTCAGGACAAACAGTCCACCTTGCCCCCGGTCAAGCGCCGCACTACGGAACCCAAGCGTCGCAATGGGCGGTGAGTGTCAGTTGTCGTAGTCGATGGTGGTGTCGCCGGAGGACGATTTGGCTCTGATTTCGCGGGCGGACGCCGGGTCGGTCTTCACGGTGGTCTGTTCGTCGCCACTGCTCGTCTTGGCGTCGACCTTGTAGGTCTCGGAGCCGTTCGGCAGGTGGATCTCGACGTCGCCCGAGCTGGTCTGCGCCTCGACTTGCTGCGGTGCCAGGTCGAAAGCCAGCTCTACATCGCCGGAGCTGCTCTGCCCGGTCACCGCGGAGGCGCTCAGGTTCTCCCCCTTGATGCTGCCGGACGACGATTTCAGCGTCACTTGACCGCCGATGTGGTCCACGGAGATGCGGCCCGACGACGTCCGCACTGTCGCGCCGCCGGACAGCTCACTGACCTTCAGATCGCCGCTGCTGCTCTCGATCGTGACCTTCAGGTCCTTCGGCACGGTGATCTCGTAGTGGGTGTCGCACCCGAAGGAGAGGAACCCGCAGCCGGTGTCCTTCAACTGCAGCTTGCCGTCGCTGTAATCCTCCTTCGGATCCGAGCCGAACAGGTTCCGGTTGTACTTCCTGCTCACGGTGACCTCGGAGACGTCACCGGTACGCAGCTCCACGTCGGCCGAGACCGCCTGGATCGTGATCGCGTTGTTCTCCACCTGGTACGAGCCGTTGCTCGTCCGGCTGTCGTCGGTGAGACCGGTCAACGCCCAGTACACCCCGCCGAGGATGAGGGCGACCGAGATCGCGATGCCGTATCTGCGCTCGGTGCTCATGGTGCCGGCCGGTCGGCCCTGGACCTCGGACATGCTTCTCCCCTGGTGCTGCGTGGTGCCGGAGCCACTGGCGGTGCGCTCCGTACCGACGGTGCTGGTGGGGTCAACCCTGGCATATCCCGGGCCACTTGTCGGTGGGGTTTACCCCCATCTTCAACTGAGGAGATCCGCCGTAACCCCGGCTGCCAACCCTTGCATCGCCTTGCGCAGCTTGCTCGATTTCGCCGCATCGGCCAGGCTGCGCCCGTGCGCCGTCGCGGCATCACAGGCCGCCTGGTCGAACGGCAGCAGCGCGGCGGCCTGCACACCGGCGTACCGGCTGAGGGCCTCGGCGACGGCGTCGGCCGGGGCGTTGCCCAGTGGGCCGGATCGGAGCCGGTTGACGACGACCCTTGGATTCGCCGAGGGCACGGCCGCGCGCAGCTCGTGGAGTGCCCTGATGAGGCGGGTCAGGCCGATCGGGTCCGCAGTACCGACGACTACGACTTCATCGGCCTCTTCGAGCGTTGCCAGAGTTGCGCCGTTGCGGCGGGGTGCGAGCGTGTCGAAGGAGATCTCCTCATCGCTCTCGATACAGAAGCCTGCGTCGACAACGGTGCATGGAGCGAGCATCCGGGCTGTGAGCCATACCGACTCGATCGCTGTCGGCCGCAGCTCGGTCCACCGATCGGCGCGGCTCAGTCCGGTCAGCACCAGGAGATGCGGGCTGAGTTGGCGTGCGTGGCGTGCGAGCACGGTGACATCGAGCGATCCGCCACCAGCTGAGCGGGCAGCAGCGGCCAGCCCGGAGGTTTCGTCGAGCATGCCGAGCTGCTGCGCCACGGTCCCGCCGTACACGTCGGCATCGGCAAGCAAGGTGGGCATCCCACGTGCCGCCAACTCCGTGGCCAACCCGACCGCGACCGTACTACGGCCTGGTGCGCCCGTTGGTCCCCAGACGGCGATCACCCGGCCGGTCCCTTCGCCGTACGGGCGGGGCGGCTCGTTCGGCGGGGTGTCGCCCTGGTACGGCACGAATCCGCCGGCGAAGTGGGAGACGGTCGCCGGTGGGCCCGACTCGACCGCGTCGACGATCGCCCGGCCGAGGTCTTCGGCACTGACGTCCGCCGGGAGAATCCGCTCGATGCCCATCCGGCTGAGGCGGTCCTCACCGCCGGCGAACTCGCCGTTGTCCGATGGATCGACCATGGCGACCACCGCGATTCGCCGGGAGTGCAGCGCGGCTACAGCGTCGGAGGTCAACCGTGGAAGGTCTTCTGCGAGCAGCACTGCCCTGGCCTGCCCGCTGGCGGCGGCTGCCATCACATCGGCGATGTCGACACATCTGCGAACGATCCGGATGCCCGGAGCGCGTTCGGCCCGGCGTACGACGTCAGCCTCCCAGGGTGCACCGGTCACCGCGAGGAGGAGCGGAACCGCCATCAGCGGCCTCGCCGGACGAGCACCGGCTCGCCTGTGCTCATCGCTGCCAGCGCGGCAGGAAGCTTGGGCAGATCCGCAGGATCGAGGCCGACCAGGACCTGCCGACGCGCGGATCCACCGGCCACGCCCTTGACCGAATCGACCTGGACCACACGGATGGTGTCCCACAGCTTCTTGGCTGGTTGCTCCGCGTCTTTGGGGACGACCCAGACATCCACCTGATCACCAGCGGCGGTGTCGCCGGGCAAGCGACCGGCCGCGATGGACAGCGGCAACTCGGTGCGGTCGTTCTCGGTCTGGGTGACGGCGGCTTCACGCGGTACGAACTCGCCTGCTCCGACTGACCTGACGATCACCAGGCCCTTCAGGTTCGCGGCTGCGTCGACGTACCGACCGGCTTCCTCGCTGGTGGTGAAGCGGACCCGGACAGAGGTGAGGTCGTCGCTGGTGAGCTTCGTGCCGGCCGGGAGATCGCGGTCGGCGGCCCAGACGGTCGTCGTGTCGTCCGCGGACGCGAGCAGCTTGGCACCCGCCAGCGCGGTGATCGCCACCAGCAGCACGCCGAGGACGAGCCTGCCGTCCTTCCACCGGGCCCGCCGGTTCCGCACGGTCGGGATCGACGGTGCGGCGAATCCGCTCCGCACCGCTGGATTGTCGGCCACTCGAACTCCCCAGTCATTCGCTGTCATCGCTTGGTCGCGCTCAGAGAGCGTCATTCTGCCGTGTCCGCCGGTTCTCCGCAGATCGTCATCCACAGCCTGCGCCGCTGTGGACAAACTGGCTCATCCGGAGGCCAACCGTGGCAAACTGAAGCAAGCAGCTCCAGTCCACTCCCTCCCGAAAGGGCGGCGCATGCCGGCACCGCGCTTCCTCCAGCTCTCCGACGTCGCGGAGGTGCTGAACATCTCCGCCAACCAGGTGTACGCACTGGTCCGCCGCGGTGACATCCCCGCGGTGAAGATCGGCGGTCGCGGTCAGTGGCGGGTGGAGTCGTCCGAGCTGGAGAAGTACATCGAGCGGCTCTACACCGAGACCAAACAATTCATCGACACCCACCCCTTCGGCGAAGAAGCCGACCTCCCCGAAGACGCCAACACCTGACCCCTTCCCTCCCCGGCGGTGTTTCGGCGGTGGACTGGGCGGTGAGCGCTGCCTCGGGTCGGCGCTGGCGGACTGGTGGCGCTGCCGCAGGTCAGCGGCGGCGTACTGCGGTGAGGGCTGTAGTGGGGACGAGGCGGGAGCTGTAGACCTCGGTACGGCGGCGGGGCGCGTCCAGGGGGTGTTCGGCGATCTCCAGGAAGTCGGCGCCGACGCGGTCGATCGTGCCGGTGATGGGGTGCGCCCCCGAGGCGGCGCTGAACAGCGTCACCGGTGAGCGGTCCCGGGCGATACCGCGGAGCAGATGGGCCAGGCCGAGCTTCGCCGCGATGGCGCCTTCGGCTGGTTCGGCCCACGGTCCGAGCCCATGCACGGAGGCCAGTGCGGTGACTGGGATCAGCCATTCCTCGTAACGCTCGGCCTCCAGCAGCAGGCAGTCCTTCCCGACCCTGCTGAGCGTGCCGGCGACCGGCTCGGCGTGAGTCAGCTCGACCCGTACGACGGTGCCGACCGCGCCCCGGAGACGGTCGAGCACCGTGATCTTGCCGACCTCCGCGCGGATCCGATCCGCCACCTCGCCGTACAGGTCGCCGTCCTGCAGCGCGTCGAACTGCGACTCCAGGTCCTCGAACAAGGCATCCAAGCGCATGACCCAAACCTACTTCATCAGCACTCTGCGTGGTCGCTCTCACCTTGCGTGACGCCCCGATCGCAGATCGGGCTTGCCAAAGCGTCGGTAGGTAGGTCTATATTGATCAAGCGGACGCAAACTCAAGCAAACTCATAGATCCGAGGGTAAAGCAGATGAACGCGATGATCCGAGGGTTCAAAGGGCTCCTCGCGCTGGCCACGCTGACTTCAGTGGGGCTTGGGTTGCGCTGGGCGACCGCTGGTTCGATCGAAGCGGCGACGACGCGGGATCTGATCTCGATGGCGGTGTTGACCGTCGGCGCGGTCGCGTGGGTCGCCTATGTCTGGCTGTTGATCGCCGTCCTCGCGACCGTTCTCGAGCAAGCACCCGGCGTCGTCGGGCGGGCCGCCGCGCAGATTGCAGCCCGGATCACCTCGCAAACCTCGCGAGCCTTGCTCCGCTCCGCGCTGGGCGTTGCTGCGGTGACCCCACTCACCATCGGAGTCGCGCACGCCACACCCACCGACAACTCCCATCCCGACTGGGCTCCCCTCGAACCCGCCTCGTCCCTCCGCCTCACCACTCCCACCGACTGGCGAGCAACCGAGAAGCCCTCAAGCGTTCGGCTGACCGACGAACCGCGCCTGGCACCCCACGCCGACCAGCGCTTCCGAGCTCTTCCCACCACAGACGCCCAAGACCACCGCACCGCCGTACCAGCCAAGCCAGCGCAACCGCGCACCTCCGAAACAACGGAGGCCGGGCAGCGCACCGACGTACCGGGAAAGCTGCCCGCGCAGCCGCGCACCTCCGAGACGGCGAGCGACTGGCGCGCGACGGAAAAGCCCTCGAGCGTGCGGCTGACTGACGAGCCCCGCCTGACAGCGGACGCCGGGCAGCACACCGTCGTACCGGGGAAGGCGCCGGCGCAACCGCGGACCTCCGAGGCGGCGGGTGACTGGCGGGCGGTCGAGAAGGCGTCGAGCGTTCGGCTGACTGGGGAAGGACGTCGGTCGGAGCAAGGCGACTCGTTGGGTGAGCGGTCGGGGCGGCCGAAGGCGGGGCGGGTTGGGGTGCCGGATCGGCCGACGGTGGGGGCTCCTACTCGCTACACCGATCTGCGGTCCGGGCATCCGGTGCGTCCTGCGACTCGGGTCGTCCAGTACGGCGACACCTTGTGGGACCTGGCCGCCGCCGAACTCGGGCCGGAGGCGACCGACGCGGCCGTCGCGGCGCTCTGGCCGCAGTGGTACGCCGCCAACCGGGCGCTGATCGGGCCCGACCCAGACCTGCTCTATCCCGGCCAGGTGCTGCGTATCCCAGCCACCAGCCATCCCGTGCCGCCAACCCACCAGGAGAAGTGACATGAGTGCCCACGCAACCCTCGCTACCGTTCATTCCCTTCCGGAAACTGATCCGCCGTCCGCCGGCCCGGCCGTCGCGGGTACGACGCACGCGGATTCCGTTCGCACCGGGCCGATGACGCAGGGCGCCTTGGCCTTGCGGTACGAGGTCGAGCTCGACGTCGTACCGGCACCGTCGTTGCGATTGGTACCGGCGGGGCCGCGGTTGCCGGATCCGCAGGCGTGGGCATCGAAGTTGGTGCAGGCGGTCGCGGAGGTCCTGGCCGGGGATCGTCCGATCTCGCAGCTGGTGCGATTCACGGACTCGATCGTCTTCGGTGAGCTGAATCGTCGGGTCCGGCTGCTCGGACTGACCACCACGGCTACCGCTCGCGGCTCGAAGGAGCGCAGCTCGATCCGCTCGGTGCACGTGTCGACCCCAGCGACCGAGGTCGCCGAAGTCGCCGCCCACGTCCGGTACGGCGAACGCTCGCGCGCGATCGCCCTCCGCCTCGAGGTCCACCGAGGCCGCTGGATCTGCACCGCCCTCCAACTCGGCTGACCCCAGCCGTTCGTCGATCCAGAGCACCTGAACCACCCCGAACCCGGGCGACTCCACCAGGTCTCCGTCCACCGACGGGCGACGGGCGCGCCGAGGCGGCTGATCGATCCACCAGGATTCCGTCGGCTCCGAGCCGGTGAACTGCTGCGGAGTCGGCTGATCGATCCACCAGGACTCGGTCGACCGGGGGCGGGTGAGCTGCTGCGGAGCGGGGTGACCGACCCACCGGGTCCCCGTCGGCCCGAGCCGGTGACTGATGCGGAGTCGGGTGAGCGGTCCGTTGAGGGCGGTCGGTTGGGGGTGGGGGAATTGATTCGAACTTTGGTTGGGGGAGGTGGCGTCATACCTGGCGCAACTCGATCGTGTGCTTGCCGTCATGTGGCTGGTACGCGGCCGGGCGTAGCGTTTGCCGGATCGATCAGGGGGATCGATCGTGTCCCGTTCCGGGGGAACGAATGACTGAGAGCATCATGATGACGAACCTGCAGGCACCCGAGGTCGGCGAGACCGCGGAACTGGGGCTGGCCGAGAAGTTGGGCCGGGCTGAGGGATCCGAGCCGGTTGCGGAGCTGAGCGCGGCCGAGCCGGCTGCGGAGTTGAGCGCGGCCGAGCCGGCTGCGGAGTTGGGCGCGGTCGAGCCGGTTGCGGAGTTGAGCGCGGCTGAACTTGCGCGGGTGTTGCCGCGGGTGGGGGCGCGGCGTTGGTCGCAGCGGATCCCGGCGCTCTATCCGGTCGCGGTCAGGTATCACCGGGCCCGGCGGCGGATCGAGTGGATGCGTTCGGACACCGCGTTCGCGCAGACGCGGCAGAGCGCGGACCTGCCCGTGCGGGTGAAGCGGCACAAGTCGCTGTTGCTCCGGCAACTCGGCGAGACCGAGATGTGGATGCAGCACAACAAGGTCACCAATCTGAAGCTCGCGTGCGCCCAGGTCGACGGTCTGGTGATCCGGCCGGGTGAGACGTTCTCCTTCAACAAGCTGGTCGGGAACGCGACCCGGCGCAAGGGATACCTGAAGGGCATGCGGCTGTCCAACGGCCAAGCGCGGCCGGGCATCGGCGGCGGCATCTGCCAACTGGCGAACTTGCTGCACTGGATGGTGCTGCACTCCCCGCTGACTGTGACGCAGCGGTCGACGCACAGCTTCGACCCGTTCCCGGACAACGGCCGTGTGCTCCCGTGGGGTGTCGGTTGCAGCATCGTCTACAACTACGTGGATCTGCAGTTCCGCAACGACACGGACCGGACGTTCCAGCTCAAGGTCGGTGTGGGCGAGCGGTACCTGGAAGGTGAGATCCTCGCCGACGAGAGCACTTCCTCGTCGTACCGCGTGTTCGCGCGGGGCGAGCGGTTCTTCCGGGCCGGTTCGGAGTACTTCCGTCGCAACGAGATCTGGCGCACCGTGATCGATCGGCGGACCGGAGCTCAGGTCCGCGACGAGCTGGTGCGGGAGAACGTTGCCTTGGTCAAGTACATCCCGACGGGTGTCAGCGTGATCGACATCGACGTCACGCAGTACCCGCCGGCGAGCTGACCGCCCGGCGCGCAGCCGGGCGACGACCTCGTACGGCGGTATCTTCTGGGACGCCTCGCGTTTCCCGGAAGGATCCCAGCATGTCGTCCCACGGCCCGACCGGCCAGCCGCCCCAGCAACCACAGCAGCCCTACCCGCAAACTGGTTGGCAAGGGCAACAACAACAGCCCAGCCCCTGGCCGGCACAAGGCGCTCCAGCACAAGGCGGCCCCGGCTACAGCGGGCCGGGGCCGAGTGGACAGGGGTACGGCGGGTCCGGCGCACCGGGGCCGGGCGGACCGGGGTACGGCGGACCCGGCGCACCGGGGCAGGGCGGACCGGGGTACGGCGGACCCGGCGCGCCGGGGCGGGGTGGGCCTTTTCGGGGGGCTCGCGGGGTGGGGGTGTGGTTTGGGGTTGGGTTGGTGCTCATTTTGATTGTGGGTGGCGTTGCGGTGTGGTTGACGCAGCGGGGTGGCGACGACGGTGGGTCTGCGGCGGCGCCCGCGCCGAATGTCGCTCAGGCGGGTGGCGAGACCACAGGTCAGGCGAAAGAGCTGACCGACGCGCTCATCGGCAAGGGCCTGGAGTGCAGTGTGCGGTTCACGATCGCGGCGGGCGGGAACGCGGGCTGCTTCAGCTGGGCGGACAAGGGGACGACCTCGGCTGAGGTGCTCTTCCAGTACGACAGCGGCGGCACCGTCATCGGGCTGAACCTCAAGACCTTCAGCCAGAAGGAAGGTGTGGCGTTCGTGACGCTGGCACCTGTGCTGCGGACGGTTTCGGAAGTGGTGTTCGGCGCCGATCAGGACAAGGTGGCTCGGGCCGTCGCCGAGCTGCCGACCACCGACGACGCCACGTTCGACGGGGCGTGGGGCAAGTACCACGTTCGCGAGGGCGCGAGCGGGACGACCGTGAGCGCGGCGAAATCGGGGAAGTACCCGCTCACTGTCCCGCGCATCGAGATGGCCAGTTCGCCGGCCAAGCTTGCCGACGCCCTGACCGCCAAGGGCTTCACCTGTGACGCGGCTCGGGAGGACTGTTCCGGCAGCTTCCGCGACGGCAAGGGGCGCACCTCCGTTCTGAGTGCCGGACTGGGTTCGGGCGGCATCTCCACCCTGATCATCGGAGCCGCCGACACCTCGCGTGACGCGGATGCGGAGACGACCAAGGAGACCTTCGCTGAGCTGGTGGGCAACACCCTGGGGACCGCCGGGGGCAACGGCCTCTCGGACGTGCAGAAGTGGTCCGCGGATCACTTGGACGGGCAATCACACAGCGCTTATGTCGGAGGCTGGCGCGTGGACCTGGTGGTGAAGTACGGAACGGCCTACGGCGACGCGGAGCTGGCAAGCAGCTTCGGGCTGACGGTGTCGACCGACAGCCTCTGGACCGTGCCCGGCCAGTAATTGTCGGTGGGGCGCGCAACACTGACAGGGTGAGCCACGAACCAGAGCCGTACCGCGAGCGCGCCGCCCGGTTGCCCGGCGCCGTGCTGTGGACCCGTACGGCGGATGGCGGGGCGTACCGGATTCTCCCCGACGGCTGCATGGACCTGCTCTGGATCGAAGGCGAACTGCTCGTCGCCGGCCCCGACACGAAGGCGTACGTTTCGTCCTCCGCGCGCGGAGCCCGATGCGCGGCGATCCGGTTCGCGCCGGGCACAGCGCCCGGCTTCCTCGGCGTACCGGCGCGGGAGGTCGTCGATCACCGGGTGCCGCTCGCTGACCTGTGGTCGCGAGGCCGGGCCAGGCGGTTGGCCGATCGGATCGCAAGAGCCGGCCACCCGGCGCCCGGGCTGGAGGAAGCTGCGGTCATGTTGTTCGACGAGCCACCGGACCGGCTGGTAGGCCAAGTGGTGCAGGGAATCCGCCGGGGAATCGCCGTCCCGGCACTGGCCGGCAGTGTCGGACTGAGTGAGCGGCAACTCCATCGACGCTGCCTGGACGCGTTCGGATATGGGCCGAAGATGCTGGATCGCGTACTGCGAATGAATCGCGCCCTCGACCACGCCCGCACCGGACTCACCCTGGCGACTGTCGCAGCACAGACCGGGTACGCCGATCAGGCTCACCTCACCCGCGAGGTCAAAGCGCTGACCGGCGTACCGCCACGCGTTCTCCTGCAGGCCTAACCGACGACAGTGAAGCCGCCCGGCAGTACGACGGCCCGCGCGCCGTACTGACGCGAGTGCAGGCGCCCCGAGCTGTCATAGCTGGCGAACGTCGCCGCGCGAGGCAGGTCCACCGATCTCGCGTGAGCGTCGACGCTCGCCAGGAGCAGTCCGCGCCCAAGACTGAGCGAGGAGATCATCGGCAGCAGAAGCACAGCATCGATCTGCACCGAAGGCCCGTTCGCAACAGCGGTGAAGCTCGTCGCACCAGCGGGCAGGACTCCACCCAGGGTGACGGGTAGCAGCGCACCAGGCGCAGCGGAGACGCCCTGTGGCCCCACTTTGCCGTGGTCGACAGCTCCCAGCGCGACAGAACCGGCCTTCCACTCCGTGCTTCCCGCACCTGGAAGCAGATTGACGACAGGCAGAACCAGCCGTGGTTGCGCGGCACCACTGACAGTCCAACTCGCGCGAGCCGCAGGCGGAAGAGAAACATAGGAGCCGTTACTCCATTGGGATTCCCCGGTCCACGCAGACGACGGTGTGACCACAACGCCACCGCCGGCAAGGGCCGCCGCCTCGGCCTCGACCCACGCCAGACCGGACAGCGTGCGCTCACCGTCACCGAGGTCTCGAGCCAGCCGGGCGACGTCTGGATGTTCGTCGAGCGCGAGCATGGACAGCAGCCCGTGAATGGTCGACTCGGCACCGGAGTTGCGATTGATCACGCCGTCTCCGGACACGCCGTCGAAGGTGCGACCCGTCGCGGGATCGTACGTCGGTTCGCCGGCCCGGTTGGCGCCGAAGTACCAGGCTGCCGCAAACGCCGCGACCTGGCGGAGACCGGGGCGACCAGCGGCGCGAGCCACTCCCAGCAACCCCTGCACCCGAGCGTCCACGCCGTACGCGATCTGCGTTCGGTCGATCGGCACCGGGAGCCAGCCGTTGTCGGGTCCGCCCGCGGTCAACAGCAGCGGGGTGAAGCCGGCTGCGTCACCGATGGCCGGTCCCAGCAGTGATCGGTCCCCCAGCGCCGTAGCCGCAGCGGCCAGCGCCGACGGCATCTGGGCGCCCCAGGCATGCCAGTCCGAGACCGACTCGCCCCAGGGCAACAGTGCACGGAACGGCCACGTCCGCGTGTCACCGGCCCCCATCGCCGCAACACCGGAGGCGAACTGAGCCAAGGCCTTCCGAGCCCGCGGAGATCCACCACAGCGCACATAGGCCGACAGCCCGAGCACAGCTTCGGAAGTAGCGTCCGCACCGGCCACTATCAACCACGCCGGTACCCGTCGGCCGTCCACGACGTTCCACTGCCCGTATCGCACCAGCACCTGCCGCTCCAGCGCCGCGATCGCCAACTCGAGCCGCGATCGCAGGAAGGCGGCAAAGCGCACGTCGACCGTCCGGAAGACCGCGTACCCCTCCCCCAACGCCCACACGGTCCGGGCCAGCCAGTACGCCGGGCCGGAGTCCGATGGGTCGGGAAGCTCCGGCGGATCGGCACTCGGGTTCAGCGTGCCGTCAGGCTGCATCCAGAGCACGACGTTCCCGGCATGAGGTCCCTCGGCGGTCTGGAGGAACGTCAACCCGCGCAGCAATCCACGGGCCGCCGCAAGGCTGTGGGAGTCGCGCCGGAGCTGGTAGTGGCGCAGGTAGACCACGGCGGCCCGGGCGATGTCGTCAGCGTTGAAGGCTCCTTGCCCGTAGGTGTTGGTAGCCGGGTCATAAGCGCCACCACCGACTCGCGCATAGGAACCGTCGTCGCGGTGGTCGGCGTACGTCCAGAGCACGCCCACCGGTTCATTGCCGTAAGCAACGTGCCCGGCTGCGGGCGGTGGTGTCACAACCGCACCGAGGAAGTCGAGATGCGCCAGATTGGTCAACCCCGCCGCGGAACCCGCCGCCGCGGAAGCCACCCCTGCAGCCGGAGCCGGGCCGGCAGAAGCCGGTATGACACCCGTCGCAGCGGCAACCGCGAGAGCGCCGCCGCCCGCCAGAACCGTGCGCCGCGAGGCGATCACGGTAACCGGTCCAGTCTGGCGACACCGATCTTCGCGTCCGCCATTCCGTAGAAGACATACCTCACGCCGTCGACCTCCTCGATGGCCGTCGGGAACACCACGTTCCCGACGGTGCCGATCCGTTCCTCTTCGGTTTCCGGCACCAGGATGGGCTCGGCGGTGCGAGCGATCACCTTGGTGACGTCCGTGGGATCGAGCAACAACGCCCCCGCCGCGTAGCTGACCTTTTGCGTCGTCGGGTCGAAGCCCTTCGGCTGCTCCCCGGTCACCCCGTGATGGATCACCAGCCACCCCTCCGGTACTCGCAGCGGCGCCGGCCCGGCCCCGATCTTGAGTTCCTCGAACGGGTACTCCGACATCGCCACCAGCCGGTGCTGCCGAAGATGCACCAGGTTCGCCAGATCCTGTTCCACCGCGCCGACCGGAACGAACGACACCCAGATCCCCGGCCGGTCGTCCGTCACCCCGGCCGGCAGATGGATCCCTTCACCTTCGCGGAACCAGCCCAGGTCCCACATCGGCCGGTGCAACATCGCGTACGCCGGTTCGCCGTCCGGCCCCGGCACCGGTTCGGGGAAGAACACCGTGTCCTTGTTCGGGAACAGGTTCAGGTCGGTGTCGAGGTCGGCCTGGTACTCGAAGTGCAACGGACCCAATCGGGTCCAGTGCCGCAGGTCTTCCGACACCGCGAGCGCGGGCTTCGGCCCGAGCGGTCCATAGGCGACGTAAGTCATCACGTGCTGACCGAGCGAAGGAATCCAGGTGACGCGGGGATCCTCGACCCCGGCGTTGTTCAGGCCGCGCTCCCAGCCTTCGTCCGGAGCGAGCACGACCCCTTCCCGGCGTACGCCGCTGGGAACACCGTCGGTCAGCTCGACCGCCGCGAGGCCCACCCGCGAAATGTTGCCGGGTGCAACCAGCCGCGGCAGCAGGTAGAGCTGCCCGTCCGGTCCGTAGCCGCTGGCCGGATTCAGGACCCCCTCGGACTCGAGGTCGTTGCCGGGCTCCGGCGTCATCACGACACCAAGGCGGGTGAGGGTATAAGGAACAGTCACGACAAACCTTTCAAGATCTAGCCCTTGACCCCGGATTCGAGGCTGGAGGAGATGAAGCGGCGCTGGAAGACGATGAACAGTCCGACCGCCGGTGCGGCCAGTACGCAGGCGCCGGCCAGGACGGCCCCGAACGGGTTCGCCGCGCGCGCCGACACGGTGGTGATGAAGTTCGTCAGCGACACCGCCAACGGTTGGAGGCCCTGCTGCTTGGTGATCAGGAACGGCCAGAGGAACTCGTTCCACGGCCCGATGAAGGTCAGCAGTACGCCGGTCAGCAGGGCCGGCCGCACCAACGGAACCGCCACCCGCCAGAGAATCGCGAGTTCACCGGCACCGTCGATCCGGGCAGCGTCGAACAACTCCTGCGGCAACTGCAGGAAGTACTGCCGGAACACGAACACCGCGGTCGAGTTGATCAGGAACGGCAAGATCATGCCCAGGTACGAATCGGCGAGCCCGTAGCTGCGCACGATCAGCACGTAGAGCGGAATCGTCAGCAACTGGAACGGGATCACCTGGACCAGCAGCATCAGGTTGAACACCGTCCCCCGGCCGCGGAACTGCAGCCGGGCGAGCGCATAGCCGGCCAGCACCCCGAACACCAGCGTGCCGAGGATGACCCCACCCGTGAAGATGCCCGAGTTCAGCAGGGACTTGCCGAGGTTGATGGCAGCGTTGATCGCCTGGTAGTTGTGCAGGGTGAGGTTGCCCGGTCTCGGGAAAGCCCCACCGACCGAGGAGTCGGGTTCGGCCTGCAGGCTGCCGATCAGCATGTAGTAGAAGGGGAACAGGAAGACGAATGCCCCCAGCAACAAAGCGACGAACCGCCACGGACTCTTCATCAGCTCTCCCGATCCAGTAGCCGGCGCTGGACCAGCGCCAGGATCAGCACGCCGATCACCAGCAGTACGCCGATCGCCGAGCCGACGTCGGGATTCCCCTGCTCGATCCCGCGCTGGTACATGATCAGCACCGGCGAGGCGGACGCTCCGTCCGGACCACCGCCACCGGTCAGCAGGTACGGCTCGGTGAACAGGTTCGCTCCGGTCACGGTGGCCAGCAGCACCACCAGCGTCGTGGCCGGCCGGACCCCTGGCACAGTCACGTTGCGGAACGACTTCCACCGCCCGGCGCCGTCCATCGACGCCGCCTCGTACAGGTCCTTCGACACGTTCTGCAACGCGGCCAGGTAGAGCAGGATGAAGAAGCCGAGTTGCTTCCAGGTGACGTAGATCGCCACGGTCGGCATGGCCAGCTTAGAGTTCACCAGCCACGACGGATCAGGAGCCAGCGGCCCCAGCACAGAGTTCACCAGACCGTCGGAGTTGAACAGGAACAACCACACACCGACCACGGCCACCGAAGCCGTTACGTACGGGACGTAGTAGCTGACCCGGAAGAACCCGCGCCACCGGATGGCTGCGTTCAGCGACCAGGCCAGTAGCAACGAGAGCACCACGGTCAGCGGCACGTTGATCAGCAGGAAGATCCCGACGTTCGCGAACGACCTGCGGACCGCCGGGTCCGACAGCACGGTCGCGTAGTTCGCGAACCCCACCCACGGCCGATCCACGATCGCGCCCGGCGCCGCGAAGAAGTAGTCGTGGAAGGACATGTAGACCGCGAACCCGAGCGGATAGGCGAACACGGCCGCCAGGAACACGACGTACGGCGTGACGAAGGCCGTCCCGATCGGCTGCTTGCCGATCACCCGGCCGACCACCCGGGTGACGCCGCCGCCGGTCGCCCGGTCGCGCGGCCTCATGATCCGGAGGCGAGCTGATCGACCTTCTGGACTGCTCCGTCGAGTGCCGCACCTGGATCCTGCTGTCCGAAGATGACCGACTTCGACCAGGCGTCGCGGAAGGTCTGCCAGATCGTGATGGAGTTCGGGACGTTCGGCACCTCGACCGTACGGGCCGCCTGGTCGGCGAACCCCTTGTAGTCAGGGTTCTTGGCGAAGTACTCCGGGTAGGCGGTGGACACCCCGTCGCGGAGCGGCATCTGGCCGGTCGCCTGCAGGAACTTGCCGTCCTGCTCCTTGCTGGTGGCGAACTTCAGCACGTCCCACGCGGTACCACGGTTCTTGCACGCGGAGTACATCGCGACGTTCTTCGCGTCACTGAACGTGTAAGTCTCGGCGGCCGGCTTGCCCGCCGACGTCGGCACCGGCACGGCGCCCCACTCGACCTTGCCCTTGTACGTCGCGATCGCCCACGGTCCCACGATCGCCATCGCGGCCTTGCCGTCGACGAACGAGTCGCCGTTGTACTTCTCCTGGGAGGCCAGCTTGTCGGCGTACAGGGTCCGCCAGAACGCCGCGACCTTCTTGCCCTCCTCCGAGGCGAACTGAGACTTGCCGTCGGCAATCAACTGCTTGCCACCGGTCTCGGCCGCGAACAGCGGATAGAAGTCGAACCAGGACTGGAAGAACTCGTTGCTCGGCGCGGGATAGATCGCGAACTTCGCGCCGCCCGCGGCGACGACCTTCTTCGAGGTGGCGAGGAATTCGTCGTACGTCGACAGCGGCGGCTTGGCGGTGTCGATCCCGGCCTTGGCGAACGCCTTCTTGTTGTAGAAGATCATCACCGGGTTGGCCTTCCACGGCAGCTGGTAGTACTTGCCGTCGGTCGACTTGTACTGCTGCGCGACCTTGCCGCTGCGTTCCTCGATGTACGACTTGCCGTCGGAGAAGCTGTCGAGCGCCACCAGGCCACCCTGCTTCTGGAACTGCGAGACCGACGCCGGCGAGGTGTTGAAGATCAGGCAGGGCGCGTTCCCGGCCGTGATCGCGGCACCGATGACCTCCTCGGACGACTTGCCGGTCGGGATCTCCTGGCCGGTCACCTTCTGGTCCGCGTGCGCGGAGTTCCAGGAGGCGACCATCTGCTTGGCCCAGGCGACTTCCTCGGCGTTGTTGGAGTACCAGACCGTGATCGGTCCCTTGGCCTGCGCGGCTGCGTCGGAGCTGCCGCCACCGCCACCGCCACAGGCGGCCGCGGTACCGGCCAGTCCCAGCGCGAGCAGGACGGATGTGACTTTTCGCTTCATTACTCCTCCAAAAGAGCCGTGGAGCCCCGGACGACCAGTTGGGCCGGTGGGAGTTCCACATCGGCGACGTCACCGTCGCCGTCGATCGACTGGATCAAGGTGGTGGCCGCGGTGGCGCCGAAGGCGAACGGATCGGCGCGCACGGTGGTCAACGCGGGATGGACGAACTCGGCGAGTTCGCTGTCGTCGAAGCCGGCGACGCTGAGGTCGTCGGGCACGGTCAGGCCGGCCTGGTGGGCCGCCCCGATGCCCGCGATCGCCATCCGGTCGTTGGCGTAGACGATCGCGGTCGGCGGTTCGGGAAGGGCGAGCAGCCGGCGGGTGGCCTCGGTTCCGCCGGCGGCGGTGAAGTCACTGACCTCGACCCCGATCGGCTCGAGCCCGGCCGCGGCCAGGGTCTCGGTGAAGGCTTGTGAGCGGGCGGTCGCGTGCACGAAGGCCGGCGGCCCGGCTACGTGGGCGATCCGCCGATGCCCGAGCTGGAGCAGGTGCTCCACGACGGCGACCGTGCCCGGGCGGTCGTCGAGGCAGACCGCCGGGAAGGGCGAGGAACCGACCGGACGGTTCAGCGTGACGGCGGGCAGGCCGAGCTCCACCAGCAGCTCGATCCTGGGGTCCTCGTGCCGGAGGTCGGACAGGAAGACACCGTCGACCCGGCCGTCCTGAGCGAGCCTGCGATACCCGGCCGCCTCGTCCTCGCCGGCCGTCACGACCTGCAGGACGAGAGCCTGCCCGCGCGGCGCCAGCACACTCTCCACCCCGGCGATGAAGGCCGGGAAGAACGGGTCCGACGACAGCACGGCCGGGTCCCGGGTGATCACCAGGCCGAGCGCGAACGCCTTCGAGACCGACAGCGAGCGAGCCCGGCTGCTGGGCCGCCAGCCGAGCTCGTCGGCGGCGGCGAGGATCCGGTCGACCGTCGTCCGGGCCAGGCCCGGACGGCCGTTCAGGGCGAACGAGACAGCACCCTTGGACACGCCTGCCCGGGTGGCCACGTCCGCGATGGTCGGCCGTTCCTTGCTCATCCGCACCTCGTTCTGAGTGTTTAAACCGGTTTAATTGCTCACTAAACCGGTGTAAACGCACACAGTCAAGAGGTCAGTCGCAACTGCGCAGTAACGCGCTCTTCGAGAAGTTCCACGCAGTCGTTTGCAGTCTCTCCCTTGACGAGGCGGCTACCGCATCGCTTAACTAGGGCGCCAGGCACCAAGGAATTGGTGCCGAGTGACGCACCCAGCCGGTAGAGGGCCCCAGCGTCCGAAGTCCGGTACTCCGGCGCCAGGGCTCGTGCCCGAGGCGGGGTAGCGTCCACGGGACCGATGGAGCCAATCGTGTCCGAATCTCGCCCGCTCTCCCGCCGCCTGCTGCTCGCCGGTCTCGCTGCCGCCCTGGCACTGACGGCCCTCGTCTCGGTGCTCAGCCGCAACGACGCCTCGGCAGCCGCCACCCTCCCGCCGACCCACGCCAAGTTCGACTACCAGATCGGCGGCGCCTACAAGCCACCGTCGGGCGTCCAGGTCGTCACCCGCGACCGGACCGCCGCACCCGCTGCCGGCCTCTACAACATCTGTTACGTCAACGCCTTCCAGGTCCAGCCCGGTGAGCAGAGCCAGTGGGACTCCGACCTGCTGCTGCGCGACGCCCAGGGCAACGTCGTGATCGACGAGGACTGGGGCGAGGCGCTCCTGGACATCCGCACCACCGCCAAGCAGACCCGGATCGCGGCCAAGGTCAACGGCTGGATCGACGGCTGCGCAGCCAAGGGCTACCAGGGCATCGAGCCGGACAACTACGACAGCTACAGCCGCTCGAAGAACCTGATCACCACCGGCCAGGCCAAGGCGTACCTGAAACTCCTGGCCACCCACGCGCACACGAAGAACCTCGCCATCGCCCAGAAGAACACCGTGGAACTGGCCGGTTCGCGTCAGTCGGTCGGCCTGGACTTCGCGGTCGCCGAGGAATGCGGTCAGTACGACGAGTGCGGCGACTACACCGCTGCCTTCGGCAACAACGTGATCGTGATCGAGTACACCGACAGCGGCCGGAAGAAGGCCTGCAGCGGTTTCGGCACCAGGTTGAGCATCGTGCAGCGCGACGTGGACGTCTCCGTCCCCGGCGACAGCGGCTACGTCCGCAAGACCTGCTGACCCCCATCCTCCACCAGTAGTCCTCTCAGGAGGTCACCCATGTCATCACCATCCCGTCGCGACGTCCTGCGCGCGGCCGCCGTCCTCGCCGCTGCCGGCACCCTCGGCGCCTGTGGCAAGTCCGGGAACGACGGAGCCGGCGCCGACGGCGTCGTCACGATCGATCTCTGGCACGGCCAGGTCGACACCGGCAAGAAGGCGATCGATGCCTTGGTCAACGAGTTCAACAAGACCCATCCCAAGATCAAGGTGGTCGGTGGTGGTGGCGGGGTGACCGCCGACAGCATGCTGCAGAAGGTCACTGCGGGGCTGGCGGCCGGGTCCTTCCCGGACATCGCGTACATCTTCGGCTCGGATCTGGCCAGCATGACCCGCAGTCCCCAGGTGGCCGACCTGACCTCGGCCGTGGATCTCAAGGACTACTGGCCGGCCGCGAGGGACGCGGTGACCGTGCAGGGCAAGGTGCGCGCGATGCCGGCCCTGGTCGACTCGCTCTGCGTTGTCTACAACAAGAAGCTCTTCGCGGCGGCCGGGGTGCCGGTGCCGAAGGCGGGCTGGACCTGGGACGACTTCATCGCCACCGCGCAGAAGCTCACCAATCCAGGGAAGGGCGTCTTCGGCACCGGCTGGCCGGGCGTCGGCGACGAGGACACCGTCTGGCGGCTGTGGCCGATGATCTGGGACCTCGGCGGTGACGTCGTCAGCGCGGACGGCAAGACCGTCGGTTTCGACAAGGTCGGCGAGCAGGCACTCGGCACGCTCGACCGCTTGCGCACCGACAAGTCCCTGTACGTCGACCCGAAGCCCGGTGGCGAGCAGCTCTACCAGGTCTTCCTCGGTGGCCGGATGGGAATGGTTGCCACCGGCCCCTGGCAGCTCCCCGACGTGATCGACAAGGGCCTCGACTACGGCGTCGCCCCGCTCCCCTCGTACTCCGGTAAGCCGCTGACGATCTCCGGGCCGGACACCTGGACCGTGTTCGACAACGGCTCCGCGAAGGTCAAGGCCGCGACCGAGTTCCTCACCTGGCTGACGAATCCCCAGCAGGACGTGCGTTGGGACATCCAAGGTGGCAGCCTCCCCCTGACCACCGCGTCGGCCGCACTGCCCGAGTGGAAGAAGCACGCCACCAGTACTACGGGGTTGCAGGTCTTCGTGGATTCGCTCGAGACCGCCCGGGTCCGGCCGACCATCACGGCGTACCCGAAGATCTCCCAGCAACTCGGCCAGGCGATCGTCGCGGTCCTGCTGGGCAAGAAGTCACCGGCCGACGCGCTGAAGGACTGCGTCGAGCAGTCCAACTCCATCCTGGCTGTGCCGAACTGATGGCCAGCGTCGTCGGCACGTTCACGATCGATCCACGAGCCCGGCGGGCCGCGGCGAAGCGTCGTACCAGGGGTGAAGGGGCGACCGCCTGGGCGTTCGTCAGTCCGTCGGTGCTGATCATCCTCGGGCTCAGCATCGTGCCGGTGCTGTGGTCGTTGTTGCTGTCGTTCCAGGTCAACGACCTCGTCTCGCCGAGCCGGTGGGTCGGATTCGCCAACTACAAGGCATTGTCCGCCGACCCGGCGTTCCAGGCGGCGGTCGAGCACACCTTGGTCTACACGGCGCTGTACGTTCCGCTCAGCGTCGTCGGCGGGCTGGGGATCGCCTTGATGCTGGACCGGCAGATCCGGTTCATCAGCATCTACCGCACGCTGGTGTTCGTGCCGTTCGTGGTGTCGGCGGCAGCGCAGGGCGTGCTGTTCTCGTTCGTGCTCGACCCGGAGTTCGGGGCGGCGAACTCGGTGCTGCACAAGTTCGGCCTGCCTGCGCAAGGGTTCTTCAGCGATCCCGGCCAGGCGCTCTACCTGCTGGTCGCGATCTCGTTGTGGAGCGGGACCGGCTTCTGTGTGATCGTCTATCTCGCTGCCCTGCAAGGGGTTCCGGGCGAGTTGGTCGAGGCGGCCAGGATCGACGGAGCAGGACGAGCCGGCGTACTGCGGCATGTGGTGCTGCCGACGCTCACTCCGGTCACCGTGTTTCTCGCGCTGTTTCAGGTGATCAACGCGTTGCAGGTGTTCGATCTGGTCTTCGTCACCACCAAGGGCGGCCCGCTGGGATCGACGACGGTGATCGTCTACTTCATCTGGGAGAAGGCGTTCAAGAGCTTCACGGCCGGCTACAGCGCCGCGGCGGCGTACGCGTTGGCTGTCGCACTACTGCTCGCTGGACTGGCTCTGCAGTTGTACCAGCGCCGACGGAAGGGGGTCCGATGAAGAAGCTGCCGTTCAGCCCGTGGCACTTCGTCCTGGCTCCGCTGGCGTTGCTGTTCGCGCTGCCGTTGATCTGGTTGCTGGTCAGCTCGGTGATGAGCAATGCGGAGATCAACAAGTTCCCACCGGCGCTGTGGCCGTCGGGGATCAAGCTGGACGGCTACCGGTTCGTGCTCGGGAACGCCTTGTTTCCCCGGTGGTTCCTGAACTCGTTCATCGTCTCGGCCGTCGCGGTGACGGCGAACCTGGTGTTCGGCTCGCTCGGCGGGTACGCGTTCGCGCGGATGCGCTTCGCGGGCTCGCGGCTGCTGCTCGGGCTGATGCTCGCGACGATGGTGATCCCGTTCCAGCTCACGATGATCCCGACCTTCCTGGTGATGAAGGATCTCGGCCTGATCGACACCCTCGGCGCATTGATCGTGCCTTCGCTGGTGACGCCGTTCTCGGTGTTCCTGTTCCGCCAGTTCTTCGTCACGCTGCCGCGCGAACTGGAGGAGGCAGCCTGGATCGACGGCTGCGGCCGGCTCCGGATCCTGGTCTCCGTCGTCCTCCCGCTCGCCCGGCCCGCGCTCAGCACGGTCGCGGTCCTGACGTTCCTGAGCACCTGGAACGACCTGACCTGGCCGCTGATCGCGATCAACCATGACTCGAACTACACCCTCCAGCTCGGACTGACCACCTTCCAGGGCCAGCACCACACCCAATGGGCGGCCGTGATGGCGGGCAACGTCATCACCGTGCTGCCGGTGCTGCTCGGCTTCCTGCTGGCCCAGAAGGCGTTCATCCGCTCGCTGGCCGCTACCGGACTCAAAGGCTGATATGAAGACTTTCGACCTGCTCGTCATCGGCGACGCCAATCCCGACGTGGTGATCGGCCCGGTGAACCAACCCCTCACCTTCGGACAGCGCGAACGCCTGGTCCCGACGGGATCGCTGTGCCTGGGTGGATCCGCCGCGATCATGGCCTGCGGTGCCGCCCGGCTCGGCCTCAGCGTCGCGTTCGCCGGCCGGATCGGCGACGACCCGGCCGGCGCCTTCGTCCGCGCGGCGCTGGAAGAACGCGGCGTCGACACCACCGCGCTGGTGGTCGACGCCATCCTGCCGACGCCGCTGACGACGGTGCTCACGTCGGCCGGGGATCGCGCGATCCTGACCGCTGCCGGCTGCCTGCCCGCCACCACGGCGTACGACGTACCGGCCGAGTTGCTCAGGTCGGTCCGGCATGTGCACGCGGCGTCGTTCTACCTGATGCCGGAGCTGGCCAGCGGGCTGGCCGGGTTGTTCAAGGAGGCGCGGAGCAACAAGGCGACCACCTCGCTCGACACCAACGACGACCCGGCCGACCGCTGGGACCGGATGGTGCTCGACCCCGTTCTGCGCGTCACCGACATCCTGCTGCCGAACGCGGCCGAGGCGCACGCGCTCACCGGCCACCCCGTCCTCGCCGACGCCGCCGGAATTCTGGCCCGGCGCGGACCGCTGGTGGTGGTGAAGAACGGAGCCGACGGGGCGATCGCCCACGACGGATCCTCCGTACTCCGGGCCGAGGCGCTGCCGATCGAACCGGTCGACACGGTCGGCGCGGGCGACAGCTTCGACGCGGGCTTCGTCACCGCCGTACTGCGTGGCTTGGGCCGGCCGCAAGCGCTCGCGATCGCGGCTGCCTGCGGCTCGCTGTCGACCCGTGCAGCGGGCGGTACCGCGGCCCAGCCCGACTGGGACCTGGCGCTGGAGAGTGCCCGATGACCAGGATCGCGTTCATCGGCGCGGGCAGTGTCGTGTTCACGCAGGGATTGCTGGCCGACCTGTTCAGCTTCACGGACCTGGGCGAGCTCGAGATCGCGTTGCACGACATCGATCCCGAGCGGCTCGACACAGCCGCCCGAGCCGCGCAGTACATCGCTGACCAGCGTGGCGCGCAGCCGCAGATCAGCGCGCACCTCGAACGACGGGCGGCGCTCGACGGCGCCGACTTCGTGATCAACATCGTCCAGGTCGGGATGAACGACGCCACCCGGATCGACTTCGAACTGCCGGCGAAGTACGGCGTACGGCAGACGATCGGCGACACGCTCGGTGTCGGTGGCGTCTTCCGGGCGCTCCGGACCTTTCCGGTGCTCAAGGGACTGGCCGAGGACATCGCCGCGACGTGCCCGGATGCCTGGCTGCTGAACTACACGAACCCGATGGCGATGAACGTCTGGTACCTCGGGGCGCTCGGCGTCCGCAACGTCGTCGGCCTCTGCCACTCGGTCTACTGGACGATGAACGACCTGTCCCACCTGGTGGGAGTCCCGTACGGCGAGGTCACCTACCTCGCCGCCGGCGTCAACCACCAGGCCTGGGTACTGCGGTTCGAACGCGCCGGCGAGGATCTCTATCCCCTGCTGGACGAGCGGATCGCGCGGGAGCCGGAGTTGGAGCGGCGGGTCCGGGTCGACATGTATCGGCGGCTCGGCTACTACCCGACCGAGACGAGCGAGCACTCCTCGGAGTACGTGCCCTGGTACTTGTCACACCAGTCCGAGGTGGAGCGGCTGCGATTGCCGATCGGCGACTATCTGCGGATCGTCGAGGAGAACGTGGCGCTGTACGAAGGGACCCGCGATGCGCTGAAACGCGGTGAACCTCTGGCGGTCGAGGGCACCATGGAGTACGCGCCGCAGGTGATCCACAGCATCGTGACGGGGACGCCCCGGACGATCTACGGGAACGTCGCCAACCATGGAGTCATCCCCAACCTGCCCGGTGGTTCTGTGGTCGAAGTCCCTTGCCTGGTTGACGGTTCGGGTGTTCAGCCCACAGCGGTCGGCGCTCTGCCGGCCCAGTGCGCGGCGCTGAACCGGTCCTATGTGAACGTCAACGAACTGGTCGTCCGCGCTGCCTTGGAGGACGACCCGCTCTCGATCCGGCAGGCGTTGCTGATGGATCCGGCCACCGCTCTTCCGGCGGATCAACTATGGGCCCTGTGCAACGAGTTGGTGGATGCTCATAGCAACTACTTACAGCCGTCGTTGCGGACTTTGCTTTAGAGGGCCTGCTCCAGATAGGTGCGATAGGTGGCGAGGTCGGCCAGGACGTCGGCGGCAGTGCTGTTCTTCCGCAGCGCGCCCACGCCCTGGCCGGCGTACAGAGAGGCGGTGGTCGGGTCGGCCGCCTTAGTGGCCGCGACGTACTCGTCGTGACCGGCGTCGTCCGACTTGAGGGCCGGCTCCTGGCCTTCCCAGCGGTCATAGAACGCGTTACGGAGAGCGCGGCCGCCGAATTCGTCCGGCCAGCCGGCTCGTGATGCGGCGTCGAAGACCGTGCCGTAGACGGTGGCGGTCTCGTCGGCCTCGATCAGGGCCCGCCGCGACGGCTCGGGCGTCAGCGCCTCCTCGGCCGTGAGGAACGCGGTACCGATCCAGCCGCCGGCCGCACCGGCCGCGAGTACGGCGGCCAGACCACGCGGGCCCGAGATGCCGCCGCCCGCGAGGACGGGGAGGTCGGTGAGGTCCAGAATCGCTTGCAGCAAAGGAAGTGCGCCGACCTCGTTGCGGCCGTGCCCGCCGGCTTCGGCGCCGCGGGCAACGATCACGTCGACACCGGCCGCGATCCCCGCCCGCGCGTCCGCGACGGTGCCGGCCTGCATCGCCACGACGATCCCGGCCGCCCGCAGCGGTTCGACGTACGGCGTGAGGTCGCCGAAGCTGAGCGACACGAGGGCGGGCCGCAGTTCGAGCACCGCCTCGAGATGCTCGGGACGGTCGGCGACGGACCAGGCCATCAGGCCGACCCCGTACGGCTTGCCACTCGCCGCGGCGATCGCGCCTTCGGTCCGGATCCAGTCGGCGGTGACCGCGGAACCGGCGCCGAGCATGCCCAGTCCGCCGGCCGCCGAGATCGCGGCCGTCAGCCGGCCGCCGCTCACGTTCGCCATCGGCGCACCGACCACCGGCACGGTGAGCCCGAACTTCTCCGTCAGCCAAGTCCCCATCAGCGGCTCCTTTCGCAGGTCACCAGAGCACCACATCGCCGCGCCCCGGGGCCATGTCGGGGGTCACAAACGGCGAAAGCCCGCCCCGATACCCGGGACGGGCTTTCGTTGCCTGCGTCAGCTCTTGTAGACGTCCGAGGCCGGGTCGCCGTGGCACCGCTTGTACTTCTTGCCGGAGCCGCACGGGCAGACCGCGTTGCGCGGCGTACCGGCGTACTCCAGGGCGCCGCCCTCGGTGGCGTCCATGTGCACGGACACCTCGTCGTCGCCATCGATGGTCGGCGCCGAGTAGGACAGCTTCTGCGGACGGCTCGTTCCGCTCAGGCCCTTGGCGCGCAACTTCGGGGCGTCCTGCGGCCGCGGCGTGTCCTGCGGCCGGTCCTCGTCGTCCTCGCCGGACTGCCGGCCCGGGAACTCGGCGACCGGAGCACCCGGCACCAAGATGTCCTCGGCCTCGGTCTCCTCGAGCTCGGCCAGCTCAGCCTGCGCGGCGAGGTCGGCCTGCATCGCCTCGATGTCGACCTCGACGTTGAAGATGAAGGCGACCGACTCCTCCTTGATGGACTCCATCATGGCGGCGAACATGTCGTAGCCCTCACGCTGGTACTCCACCAGCGGGTCGCGCTGGGCCATCGCGCGCAGGCCGATGCCCTCGCGCAGGTAGTCCATCTCGTACAGGTGTTCGCGCCACTTGCGGTCCAGCACGCTGAGCACCACCCGGCGCTCCAGCTCGCGCATCGCGTCGCTGCCGAGCAGCTCCTCGCGCCGTGCGTACGCCTCGCGGGCGTCGGTGACGAACCGCTCGATCAGGAAGTCCGGGGTCAGGCCGGCCCGGTCGCCGCCCGCCTCCTCGACCAGCTCTTCCTCGGTCAGCTCGGTCTGGTACAGCGTCTTGAGCGCGGTGAACAGCGCGTCAAGATCCCAGTCCTCCGCGAACCCGTCGGCGGTCGCGCCCTGCACGTAGCCGGTGACGGTCTCGTCCAGCATGTCCAGCACCTGCTCCTGCAGGTCCGCGCCCTCGAGCACGCGGCGGCGCTCGGCGTACACGACGTGCCGCTGCCGGTTCATCACGTCGTCGTACTTGAGGATGTTCTTCCGGGTCTCGAAGTTCTGCGCCTCGACCTGGGACTGGGCCGACGCGATCGCCTTGGTGACGACCTTGTTCTCCAGCGGCACCGTGTCGTCGTCGTTGCGCGACATCGCCCAGTCGACCATCTCGCGCTTGAACAGGCGCATCAGGTCGTCCTCGAGCGACAGGTAGAACCGGGACTCGCCCGGGTCGCCCTGACGGCCGGCGCGACCACGCAGCTGGTTGTCGATCCGGCGCGACTCGTGCCGCTCGGTGCCCAGCACGTACAGACCGCCGGCCTCGCGGACCTCGACCTGCTCGTCCTTGACCTGCTGCTCGAACTTCTCCAGGACCTTCGGGTACTCCGCCTCGTACTCCTCCGGGCTCTCGACCGGGTCGATCCCGCGGGCCCGCAGGTCCTTGTCGGCCAGGTGCTCGGGGTTGCCGCCGAGGATGATGTCGGTACCACGGCCGGCCATGTTGGTGGCCACCGTGACGGCGTTCTTGCGGCCCGCCTCGGCGACGATCGCGGCCTCCCGCGCGTGCTGCTTGGCGTTCAGCACCTCGTGCGGGATGTTGCGCTTGCGCAGCTGGTTCGAGAGCCGCTCGGACTTCTCCACGCTCGTCGTACCGACCAGGATCGGCTGCCCGGTCTCGTGCCGCTTGGCGATGTCCTCCACCACGGCGTCGAACTTGGCGTCCTCGGTGCGGTAGATCAGGTCGCGCTGGTCGGCGCGGACCATCGGCTTGTTGGTCGGGATCGGGACCACGCCGAGACCGTAGATCTTGGAGAACTCGGCCGCCTCGGTCATCGCCGTACCGGTCATGCCGGCCAGTTTGTTGTAGAGACGGAAGTAGTTCTGCAGGGTGATGGTCGCGAGCGTCTGATACTCCTCCTTGATCTCGACCTTCTCCTTGGCCTCGATCGCCTGGTGCAGACCCTCGTTGTAGCGGCGGCCGTGCAGGGTGCGGCCGGTGTGCTCGTCGACGATCAGGACCTCGTTGTCGACGACCACGTAGTCCTTGTCGCGGCGGAACAGGTCCTTGGCCTTCAACGCGTTGTTCAGGTAGCTGATCAGCGGGGTGTTGGCCGACTCGTACAGGTTGTCGATACCGAGCCGGTCCTCGACCTTCTCGATGCCGCGCTCGAGGATCGCCACCGTGCGCTTCTTCTCGTCGACCTCGTAGTCGGCGACCGGGCGCTGCTCCTCGGGGATCTTGTCGTCGGCGAACCGCGGCTTCAGCTGGGCCGCGAGGTTGGCCATCTCGACGTACCAGCGCTGCGAGTCCTCGGCCGGGCCGGAGATGATCAGCGGGGTCCGGGCCTCGTCGACCAGGATCGAGTCGACCTCGTCCACGATCGCGTAGTTGTGCTCGCGCTGCACGCAGTCGGCGATGTCGCTCGCCATGTTGTCGCGCAGGTAGTCGAAGCCGAACTCGTTGTTGGTGCCGTAGGTGATGTCCTTGGCGTAGGCGATCCGGCGCTCGGCCGGGCTCATCTCCGGCAGGATCACGCCGTAGTCGAGGCCGAGGAAGTGGTACACCCGGCCCATCCACTCGGCCTGGAAGCGGGCCAGGTAGTCGTTCACCGTGACCACGTGGACGCCCTTGCCGGACAACGCGTTCAGGTACGTCGGGAGGGTGCCGACCAGGGTCTTGCCCTCACCGGTCTTCATCTCGGCGATGTTGCCCAGGTGCAGCGCCGCGCCACCCATGATCTGGACGTCGTAGTGGCGCTGGTGAAGGGTTCGCTTGGCCGCCTCGCGGACCACCGAGAAGGCCTCCGGGAGCAGCGCGTCGAGGGACTCCCCGTTGTCGACTCGCTGCTTGAACTCGGCCGTCTGGCCGCGCAGCTCCTCGTCGGTCATGTTCACGAAGTCGTCCTCGATCGAGTTGACCAGCTTCGCGATGCCCTCGAGCCGGCGGACGATCTTGCCCTCGCCGATTCGCAGTAACTTGTCGAACGCCTTCATCGTGGGGGGTCCACTCCTTGACTGTGCAGCCTTCAATGCGGCGGGTGCCTGACCATGCGTGCCCAGTGACGAGGGCAGCACGGACTGCCCGCCTGGCGGGCACCGCCCATCGTACTGGGCCGAGCGCGTCAACCCACCGCCCGGCGTGAGCCGCACCCTTCCCCAACCCACGAGTGGGAGCCGCGAAAAGTTCCGGTACTACGGCGAGCAGGGGCGCGCGGCGCCGCGGTCAAACCAGGTGATGAGCCCTCTCGGCGTGCAGCAGTCCGGCCAGTTGCCGCTTGGCGCGCTCGCCGTCGGCGCGGGCTCAGGAGCCACGGAGGGCGTGGCTGAGGGCGGGGGCCAGGTCGCCGCCGCCTACGACGCGGACCTGCGTGAGGCCGAGCCAGCCTGCTAGCTGGATCAGCTCGGCGGCGAGTTCCTCGGGGGTCTCGGCAGGCGCCTTGGGCTCGGAGTGGGCGGATTGGACCAGTAGGACGCCTCCCGTGCGGTCCGCCTTGAGGTCCACTCGGGCGACCAAGCGGTCACCGAGCAGGAACGGCAGCACGTAGTACCCATGGACGCGCTTCTCCGCCGGGACGTAGATCTCGATGCGGTAGTAGAAGTCGAAGAGCACCTCCGTGCGGGTGCGCTCGAAGACCAGCGAGTCGAACGGGCTGACCAGCGCACGGGTGTTCACGCGCCTGGGCAGTCGCGCGTCACGGTGCAAGTACGCCGCTCGCTTCCATCCCTCGATCGGGACGGGCAGCAACTCACCCTCCTCGACCAGTTCGCGGATGGCCTGCGCGGTCGGCGCGGGCGACGTACGGAAGTAGTCCTTCAGGCATTGCGCCGTCGCGACCCCGTGGGCCCGGGCCGCGATCGACACCAGCCCGCGATGCGCCTCCTCCGACGACGGCGTCGGCGTAGCGAGCACCGCGGCCGGCAGCACCCGCTCCGGTACGTCGTACATCCGCTCGAACTGCTGGTTCCGCCGGGCCACCGTGATCTCGCCGGCGAAGAACAGGAACTCCAAGGCGCGCTTCACGTCTGACCAGTTCCACCCCCAGTTGTCCCGATCGCGCTCCACGTCGTCGTCGATCTCGCGCGCGGTCAGCGGCCCGTGCTCGCGAACATCAGCCAGCACCTGCTTGACCAGATCCGGCCGCTGCACCGCGATCGCCCGCGGCCCGCCCCACGCCTCGGTCGTCGCCCGAGCCATCCGCCACCGCATCAACGGATGCGTCTCGACGGGAATCAGCGACGCCTCATGCGCCCAGTACTCCACCAACTTCCGCGGCGCCTTCCCGGCGGCCCGGTCGAGCAGGTCACGCGGATACGGCCCCAACCGCGAATACAACGGCAAGTACTGCGCGCGGCTCAGCACGTTGACGGAGTCGATCTGGATCAACCCGATCCGCCCCAGCACCCGACTCAGGGCACGCATATCCGGCACCCCCCTCGGCCGGGCATCCATGAACCCCTGAGCAGCCAACGCCACCCGCCTGGCCTGCGCCACCGACAACCCCTGCGTAGTCACCCTCCAATCCTCTCTGCCGCCACCGACAAAACTCGCGTACGCCGACCCGCCCCGTCCCAGCTCCTACCGTCGCCGGCTCCCGCCCACCCTCCACGCGGCTCCTCCGTCGCCCGCTGAGCTGCGCCCCCAAGCGTGCCCGGCTCGCGGGGCGGCCTCCAGGTCAGGTCATAGCTTTCGTGTTACCGGAAGTGGGAGGTGCGCTACCGAGGGTGGTCGGGAGAGTGTGCGGGTAGGCCGCGACGCCCGCGCGGCCCTTATCTGCTTGGAGTGTGAGGCATGGCAAGACTTCAGCTGGTTCGCGCCCTTTTGGCGGCCGGTGTTCTGACGACGGCATCGATCGGCGCGCTGTCCGCGTCGGCCGCGCCGGCTCCCGGCGAACCGGAGACGGGGATCGTCGGTGGCGACATCGCCCACACGGCCGATGCCCCGTGGGCGATCCAGCTGTCCAACAGCGCGTCGCCTGATCCGACTGGTGAATACTGCGGCTCCACGCTGGTAGCGGCGAACAAGATCGTCACTGCTGCGCACTGCTCCACGGAAGCCGCCAGCACCTACACCGCAATACAGGGGCGTGACGTGCTGAGTGACAAGTCGACCGGCAAGGAGTCGAAGATCAGCAGCATCTGGGTGGATCCGGCGTACGGCAAGGAGGGCGGGCACGACGTCGCGGTGATGACGCTGGCCACGCCGTTCACCGGCGTACCCACCCTGGCGCTGGAGACCAGCACTGCGGCCGACACCGCCGGAGCGGCTTCGGTCGTCTATGGCTGGGGCGGCACCGAGGGCACCGGGCCGGACGACACGTTCCAGAAGGTCGCCGTGCCCGTGCTCGGTGACCCGTACTGCTCGGACGTCTACGCCGGCCAGGGCTACACGCCGGCGGGCGAGATCTGCGCCGGCTACGAGAACGGCGGCAAGGATTCCTGCCAGGGCGACTCGGGCGGTCCCCTGGTACTGAACGGGCGCCTGTTCGGTGTCGTCTCCTGGGGCATCGGCTGCGCGGACGCCGGCAACCCGGGCGTGTACGCCGAAGTCGCGACGTACGCCGCCGAACTGCAGGCGCAGATCGGCTGACGAAGACCTTCGCAGGGGAAGGAAGAGAGGGGCCCGGGCGCTGCGTCCGGGCCTTCCTCTTCGGCTCCGGACGGTCAGACGGCGCCGAACCGCTCGGTGTGGATCTTTCGCAAGGGCACTCCGAGCTCGGCCAGTTCGGTGCTCACGGCACCGACCATGGACGGCGGGCCACAGATGAAGTAGTGCAGCCGGTGCGGCCGCCGCGGCAGGTACCGGCCGAGCAGCCTCCCGTCGATCCGGCCGGTCTCGCCGGTCCAGTCCGCGGCCGGCCGGCTCAGCACTTCGACGACCTTGAGGTTCAACCGGGTGCGCAGTTGCCCGATCTCGGGCCTGAGCATCAGTTGGTCCTCGGTGCGAGCGGCGACGATCAGGCGGTGTCTGCGGCGGTCACCGCGATCCGCCAGAGTCCGGAGCATGCTGAGCAACGGCGTGATACCGACGCCGGCCGCGATCAGCACGAAGCCCGGTACGTCGTCGTACCCCTCGATCGTGAACCCGCCGTACGGGCCGTCGAGGAAGACCCTGCGACCGGGCCGCAGGGCGCCCAGCAACTCCGTGAAGTCGCCCAGCGCCTTGATCGTGAACTCGATCCGCTCCGGATGCTCGGCGGTGGAGGCGATGCTGAACGGATGCTCCTCGAAGACGAACGGGGTCGACCCGATCTTCAGCCAGGCGAACTGACCGGCGTCGAACGGCAGCCCGGCATGACCGTCGGCCAGGATCGTCAGGGTCACCCCGTCCCCTGGCACCGGGCGGACCGTCTCCACGACGTACGCGTATTTGCGGGCCCGGATCGGCAGCAGGATCCAGCGCCGGGCCGCCAGCGCGGCCAGCAGCAGACCGGAGCCGACGAACCATGCCGCCAGCAGCGGATGGCTGACGAGGTGGCCCAGCCACCAGACATGTAGCCACGCGGTCACCACGACGATCGCGACCAGCCCGTTGTGGAGCAACCGCCAGCCCTCGTACCGCGGGAGTCTGCGGGGCCGCCGGATCGCGAGCAGCACCACCAGCAGCAGGGCCGCGGTGGAGGTGATGGCCGCCCGCGCCGCCCAGGTGGTCAGGCGCAGGTCGAGGATGCTGAAGCCCCTGGGATCGACCACCAGGACCGCCGCGGCATGGAGGAGCACCAGAGCGACCGCGACGATCGCGATCAGCCGGTGGATCGCCAGCACGGTCTCGATGCCGAAGGTCGCGATCAGCCGGGGCAGCCGGGCCGGCAGTGCGACCGCCACCACGAGCGCGGAGAAGGAGACCAGTCCTGCGCTGAGCGCGATCGCTTCGCCCGGCGCGGTGCCGGGTGACCCCACCACGGTCCACGTGAGCAGCAGCGGTACCAGCAGCACCCCCAGGTACACCAGGAACCAGGCCAGTCGTGCGGCCGGACCCTGAACACGGGCGGAGATTCTGTGGCGAGGCATGGCGTTCTGCTTCCGGAACCAGGAACGATCCTTCGGAACGCTGGAAACCTACGCTCGTCTCCGACCGCCCGGAACACCTTCCGGCGCGGATGACAACACTGTCACGCAGCAGCCGCGAGAGCCGGTACGACGGACCGGGCACTCCGCTTCGCTGCTCTGTCGCTCGAGTACTCGTGGGTGGTCAGTCGCCCGTCGCCTCGTTTGTACCGGGGCACGAGCGAGCTGACCGCAGCGACCGGGCCCACAAGCCGGGCACGCTCCCGGCACAGCAAGCGGCGACGCCGGAGCCGCTTGAGGGTGGGTGGGATCCAGCACGCAAGACGGGCGCCGGGGCGGCGCACAAGCCCAGCACGCCGACAGCGCAGCACCAAGCGGCAACGCAGGAGCCGCGTGCTTGGGGTGGGTGGGAGCAGCGACGCAGGAGCAGGGACGGGGTTGGGTGTACGAGAGAGGCCCGGACCGGGGTCCGGGCCTCTCTTGTGTTGCGGCTCCTCCCAAGTACTGCTCCGGGGTCAGACGGCCAGCCGGATCACGCCGTAGTCGTAGCCACGGCGGCGGTAGACGACGCTCGGTTGGTTCTCGTCGGCGTCGACGAACAAGTAGAAGTCGTGCCCGACCAGTTCCAGCTCGTAGAGCGCCTGGTCCAGCGACATCGGCTTCGCGGTGTGGGTCTTCTCGCGCATCACCAGCGGCCCGTCCCCGGTCACCGTCAGCGAGCCGAACTTCTGGGTGACGACCGCGTCGTCGGCGGTCTCTTCCTCGACCACCGGCGCGTGGCCGTTGGGCGCCTGCTTGGCGGCGACGTGGCGCAGGCCCTCGGGGGCGTGCTGACCGGTGTGCACCCGGCGACGGTCGGCGGCCTTGCGGACCTGGGCCCGCAGCCGGTCCAGGCTGACGTCGAACGCCGCCTGCTTGGTCTCACCACATGCTTCCGCCCGGACCACCGGGCCCTTGGTGTACATGGTGAGCTCGACTCGCATCGCCCGATCGTGCTGTCGCGGGTTCTTTTCCTGACTGACTTCTACCTCGCATCGCAGTACCCGGTGATCGACCTTCTCGATCCGCTCGAGTTTTTCCTCGACGTACTGCCGGAAGCGGTCACTGACCTCGCAGTGATGACCCTTGACAACGACGTCCACGGAAACCTCCATCGATCGGCGACTCTGTTACGTCTCCGGACCCCCGTTACCTTCGGTCGGGCGCCCGAAACGACAACACCCGCTGTGTGGCCCGTCGGACTCCGTGGTGAGGATTCCGGCTGATCCGGTCCTCGCCCACATCCCTGTCCGACAAGCCCAAGCGGGTGTCATGACCCAACGCTAGTCGGCTTCGGCGAAAACCGGTAGGGAAGTTCTCATGAACCGGATGCCGTGCGTCGGGGTGTCGCGGCAACGACCGCGCAGCCGAGCACCGGAATTCCCCGCAGCGACAAGGCGCGCGCCGCCTCCACGAGCGTGGATCCGGTTGTCAGGACGTCGTCGACGAGCAGGACCGGTTGATCCGTCAGCCTTTCAGCCCAGCGCGAACGGGCCGCGAAAGCGCCGGCGAGGTTGGCCGCGCGCTCCTCTGCGGACAGGCCGGCCTGGTCCGCGGGACGCCGTACGACGGTCAGTGCGTCCGCCAACCGGACGTCGTACCCGTCTCGGCGCAGCTCCCGCGCAGCAGACGACACCAGCCGCCGCAGCGGATCGTGTCCTCGTTTCCGTACTGCGGTCCGTGCCGACGGGACCGGGCAGAGCCATGCGGCCCGCCTCGCGCCGAGCGCCGCTCGCACAGCGCCGGCGAGGACGTCGCCGAGCGGACGGGCGAGCGCGTAGTGCCCGTCCTCCTTGTGCGCGAGGATCACCTTCCGCAACGCACCGGCGTACGGCGCTGTCGCGGTCGGCACCGGCAGTCCCGCGGGCACCGGGTCGGGCCACGCCGTGAACGGCACCGCAGCGCTCAACTCCGCCCGGCACTCCCCACACACCGCCGCCCCGGGCACTCCGCAACCCGCGCACACCCCACCGAGCACGAGATCCACGAACGCATCCCGCAACCCCACCCCGACAACCCTGCGCGATCGCCCCCTCCACCCGCAACCGCCCCCGACCACCCCTGTGGACAGCCCGGCCGATCCACCCCGCGGCCGCTCACCGCCGGCCCCGCCCGCGCAGCCGGCGGCGAGGGTGTTCGGGCCGGCTAGGGCTCAGCCTGGGTAGACCGGGACGATGTACGGGGTTTTGCTGGTTTCGTCGTCCATCTGCCAGCTGAGGTCTTTCAGTTGCCAGTGCAGCGCGCCGGAGGTGTCCTCGACGACCGGGAAGGTGTCGGCGCTCGGGTTCGAGGCGATCAACTTGGTCGCGAACTCGGTGCTGGCGCCCGGCAGCAGGTGGGTCTGGGAGCCGTCGGTGTTGACCTGCCAGGGCTGCGCCAGCGCGTTCGGGCTGGAGCGGCCGGCGACCAGGATGCCGGACTGGTTCCAGGAGACGTCGGTGATGTTGGTGAGTGGCAGCTCAAGCGGGCGGAACCCACCGAGCTTCGGCTGCTTGGCGTCGTTCAGCTGGACCGTGGCGGTCTCGACGTAGTTCTGGCCGGTCGACGCCTTCCGCATCATCAGCAGTGCCCGGACACCGTCCGGTGCCATCCGCAGGGCGACCGGGGTGTCACCGTGGAAGTCGGTGACCACGTCGCTGAGCTTGCCGTCCCGGTTGCGGACCCGGAGCCGGGGGTTCGCGGACTCGGCCCGGTCCAGGATCCAGAGGTTCTCCTGGTAGTCGTAGCTCGGCCGGAGCACCTTCCCGGAGGTCTTGATCGTGATCAGTTTGTCGGCCTTGTCGGTGGCGTCCAGCCGGGCGTACGCCACCAGCGGCTGGTTCCGGACCACGATCGCCCCGGCGTCCCCGCGCAGGTTCACCGCCAGCGATTCGGCGGTGTTCTCGTACAGCAGGCTGTCGTTGAGCGGCACCGCGGCGATGTCCTTCGCGCCGTCCAGGCCGGTGATGTGCTGCACCTTGCCGGCCCGCAGGCCGTAGAGCTCCTTCAGCTGCGGACTGGAGGCAGCCGGGTCGTACTGGCTGAAGCTGCCGATGGACAGCACGTCCGGCTGGTCGTCGAGCAGCGGCGCACCGCCAACGGTGATCCGGACCCGGGGGCTGACGTTCCGCAAGGTCCACAGGATCTGGGCCGCGAGCTGGTGGCGCTCCTGGTCGCCGAGCACCTGCGCCGCGTCGCTGAGGGCGACAGTGGCGGTCGTGAGCTCCACCGGCACCGACACGTTCACCTGCGTGCCCGGTGGAGCAGCGGTGACCACGCCGCCGGCCAGTCGGCTCGTCGGGCCTTTCAGCAGTTCCTGGATGAGCTGGGTGGCGGCCTGTCCCGGCGGCAGGTTGATCGGCAGGAAGACCGGGTCCGGCACCAGCGTCTGACGGTCGGGCGTCAGGAAGTACAGCGAGCGGGCCGTCAGCCGCGACTCGAACTGGTTGCTGCCCAGATACGCCCCGTCGGGTGCGTTGGACACGCGCTTCTGCCCGTCGACGTCGGCCAGCCGGAACACGACGTCGACGGACTCGCCTTGTTTTGCGGGCGTCCAGGAGCCGCGGTCGTCGATGGACCCGATCAACCGCGCCTTGAGCTCGACCGAGCCGTTGGACAGCAGGCTGACCGCATTGGCGGAACTCTGGTCGTAGACGGACAGCTTCGACTCGGGCTTCCAGGCGGCCGCTGCCTCGGGCGTCATGTACTGGCGCGCCTGGTCGAAGTTGCTCGAGTCCGACATCGCCTCGAGATAGCCGTTCACGAGCGCCAGCGGAGGCGTGTTCGGCCGCGGCGGATTGGCCTTGACGTTGACACCCGCCTGCGGAGGCGCCAGTCCGGCCTGGCTGCCGCTCCTGATCGGCCCCTTGGTCGGCACGGTCGAGCAGCCGGCCAGTACTACGGACGCGGCGACCGCGATCGCCAGCAGCTTCGTTCTCACAGGTCGTCACCCCCGGTCAGCTTCTGGTACGGCGCTCCGACGTCGACCAGCGACAGCTCCGACACGACCCGGGGAGCATCTGCCGGTCGTGCAGGCAACGGCGATCCCGACAGGCTGACGTCCGGCCGGCGCGGCAGCGTGAGCCGGAAGTACGCACCTTCACCCGGTGATCCCCAAGCGTCCAGCCGGCCGCCGTGCAGCCTGGCGTCCTCCAGCGCGATCGACAGCCCGAGCCCGGTACCGCCGGTCGTGCGGGCGCGGGCCGGGTCGGCCCGCCAGAACCGGCTGAACACCATCTCCGCCTCGTCGGCCCGGAAGCCGATGCCGTGGTCGCGGACCGCGACGGCCGCGGCCTCGTCGTCGAACGCCGTACTGATCTTGATCGGGGCGCCCTCGCTGTGCTCGATCGCGTTGCCGATCAGGTTGCGCAGGATCCGCTCGATCCGGCGCGAGTCGACCTGCGCGCGGCACGGCTCGGGCATGTCGAGCTGGATCTCGCAGCCCTTGCGGTGCAGCAGGGTCTCGTGGTTCTCCAGCACCCGGGCGACGATGTCGCGCAGGTCGATGTCCTCCAGGTCGAGCGCGGCCGCGCCGGCGTCGAACCGGCTGATCTCGAGCAGGTCGGCGAGCAGTTCCTCGAACCGGTTGAGCTCGTTCTGCAGCAGCTCGATCGAGCGCCGGGTCATCGGGTCGAAGTCGTCTTTGGCCTCGTGCAGCAGGTCGGCCGCCATCCGGACCGTGGTGAGCGGCGTCCGGAGCTCGTGCGACACGTCGGAGACGAACCGGCGCTGCAGCCGCGACAGCTCCTCCAGCCGGCGGATCTGCTGCTGCAGGTTGCTGGCCATCTTGTTGAAGGAGACCGCGAGCCGGGCCAGGTCGTCGGTACCACGGACCTGCATCCGCTCCTCCAGCTTGCCGGCCGCGAGCCGCTCGGCGATCCGCCGGGCCATCCGGACCGGGGTGACCACCTGGCGGGTGACCAGCCAGGCGACCGCACCGAGCAGCAGGATCAGCAGCAGACCGGCCGTGACGAGGGCCCGCTGGACCACGTCGAGGGTCTGCTGCTGGGCCGTCAGCGGGAACAGGAAGTACACCTCGTAGTGCTCACCGGTCGAGTTCACCCGCAGTTGCGCGCCGATCGCGAGACCGGGCTGACTCGCCTCGCCGTCGTAGTCGATCCGCGTGTAGGTGTCGTACAGCTTCGAGTCGTCTACGGCCACGCTGGCCTTCAGCGAGTCCGGGATCGACTCGCTCTTGACCAGGCCGGTGGTCCGGATCGCGTTGGACCCGGTCGAGGCGGTCGGCATCAGCACCACGTCGTACAGGCCGGCCCGGTTGGAGCCGAGGACGAGCTGGGACAGGTTCTGCGGGATGGCCGCCGGGTCGGCCGCGTTGATCGAGTTGGACAGCGACGCGAGCTGGGCGACCGCCTCCTGCTGGGCGCTGGTCCGGCGCGACTCCAGCACCCCGTCGGTGACCTGGCTCATCATCACCCAGCCGACCAGGATCAGCACGACGGTCGACATCAGCAGGGTGCCGGTGACGATCCGGGCCTGGATCGACCGGCGCCAGACGTCCGGCCAGTGCCTGATCGGCGTCCGCCACAGCGGCTGCGGCTGGGCGTGCCAGTCCACCCCGGCGGCGGTGAGCTCGATCTCGGTTCCGCGGGGTTCCGGTTCGTGGTCCGGCTTCTCCGCCTGCGACGCCTCGTCGCGGCCGTACTCGATCAGTCCGCACCCGCCTTGTAGCCGACACCGCGGACCGTCACGACGATCTCGGGGTGCTCGGGATCCTTCTCGATCTTGGACCGCAGCCGCTGGACGTGCACGTTCACCAGCCGGGTGTCGGCCGCGTGCCGGTAGCCCCAGACCTGCTCGAGCAGCACCTCACGGGTGAACACCTGCCAGGGCTTGGAGGCCAGGCAGACCAGCAGGTCGAACTCCAGCGGCGTGAGCTGGATCGTCTCGCCGCTGCGCTTCACCGAGTGGCCGGCCACGTCGATGGTCAGGTCGCCGATCGTCAGCGACTCCGGGCCGGGCTCGTCCATCCGGCGCAGCCGGGCCCGGATCCGGGCCACCAGCTCCTTGGGCTTGAACGGCTTCACCACGTAGTCGTCGGCGCCGGACTCCAGGCCAGCACCACGTCGACGGTGTCGCTCTTCGCGGTCAGCATCACGATCGGTACGCCGGACTCGGCCCGGATCGCCCGGCAGACGTCGATCCCGTCCATCCCCGGCAGCATCAGGTCGAGCAGCAGCAGATCGGGCTTGAACTCACGGAAGGCCGGCACCGCCTTGTCGCCGGTGGCGACCAGATAGGTGTCGTAGCCCTCGTTGCGCAGCACGATGCTGAGCATCTCGGACAACGCCGTGTCGTCGTCGACGATGAGGACTCGGCCCCGCATCGTCCGATTACCTTCAGCCACGCCCTGCTCCTTGCCGGTCCGGATGGTAGCGCGCCCGGCGGCTGCCGGTCGTACGCACTACGGATAGTGTCCCATTCCCCGGGTAGTGCACACGCCGGATCGCCGGACGGGCACCAGTTGACGGCCGGTTTGGACCGCCCGGGCTGTGATCATGGTCCCCGGAAGGTACACAGCCGTGGTCAGCGACAACCCGGCGGGTTCGGGGAGGAGGCACGGCATGCGCGACGACATCGGCGTCCGCGAGGGCTCGGGCGAGCCGTTGCGGCCCTGGCTGCCCGCCGATCTGCTCGACAACGCGGCCCGGACCATCTCCGAGAACAAGGCGATCATGCTGGGCCTGCCGGTGCTCGCCGGGATCGGCCTGACGGCCGTCCAGGCGCTGCTGACCCAGCTGACCGTGCCCGGCGGCATCAGCGGCTTCTTCGGCGCCGAGGCTCCGCTGGAGCAGGCCGGAGCGGCGATGCTGCTCATGTACGCCGTGCAGCTGGTGCTGTTCACGATGGTCTCCAGCATGATGGCCGGGATCATCGCGCTGGCCGCGGTGCGCAGTCAGCTGGCGCACCGGGTCGGGCCGAAGGAGCTGCTGCGGCTGGTGCGGCCGTCCTTGCCGGCCCTGGCCGTGGTCGGCGTACTGCAGTCGTTCTCGGCCGTGCTGCTGATCGCCGGCTGGGGGCTGGCGGTCTTCGGGATCGGCTCGGGGACGGACGCCGTCCTGTCCTCGGAGGCGGCCGGATTCATCGCGGTCGTGTTGATCCTGGGCGGCGGTCTGCTCACGTTGATCGTCGGGCTCCGGCTGATCCTGGCCGGCACGGTCGTCCTGCTGGAAGGCAAGCACGCCCCGGACATCGGCCTGTACGTCCCGGCCCGGGTCGGCGTCTGGGGTTCGCTGAAGCGGTCCTGGCAGCTGGTGCGAGGCCGGTTCTGGCGCGTCTTCGGCATCCTGCTGTTCGCCGGTGTGGTGGTGAACATCGTCAGCTACGCAGTGCAGTACGGCGTCGTCACCTTGTTCTTCACTCTCGGTTCCTGGACGTCCGACAGCGACAGCACCAGCGCCGGCATCATCGCTCTCGCTGTGGGAGCCGCTGCCGGCACCGCCACCGTACTGACGCTGATCGCCAGCCTTTCCTTCATCTCTGCCGTGCAGGCACTGATCTACCTCGACCTCCGGGTGCGGCGCGAGGGACTCGACCTCTGGTTGCGTCCGGTCCTCAAGCCGCCCACACAGCCGACCGAACCGAGCTGGTGAGGCCCTGATGGAACTGGACCCGTTGATGCGGCTGGAGCCGCCGGTGGACATCAGCCGCGGCGACGCGGCCGCAGAGGCCGCCAAGGAGCTGTCCAAGCCGGTCTACGGCCAAGCGGGCGACTCGCTGGTGGCACGGATCGTCGGCAAGGTGCTGGACTGGATTGGCGACCTGCTCGGCAACATGGCCGGCAACTCGTCCGACGGCCACGTTGGCCTGATCCTGCTCGTCGCGCTGGTCGCCCTGATCGTCATCGTGGTCCTGTGGCGTGCCGGAGTCCTCCGTACGACACGCAGTACGCCGCGGACGGTCTTCGACACCGACAAGCCCCGTACTGCGTCCGCCTACCGCTCCCAGGCTGAACAAGAAGCTGCCGCCGGCAACTACGCGGCCGCTGTCCGAAGCCGGTTCCGTGCTTGCGTCGCGGAGCTCACCGAGCGCACGGTGCTGGACGAACGCGCCGGCCGGACGGCGTACGAGGCTGTCGCGGACGCGGGACGCGCCGTACCGGCTCTGCGGGACGTACTGCAACCGGCAGCGCTGGTCTTCACAGAGGTTGTCTACGGCAACCGTCCTGGTACGCCGGAGCGGTACGCGCTCGTGGTCGCCGCGGACGAGGCGGCTCGCAAGGTCTCCACACGAATGCTGGTCCAGGGATGAGTGCGACCACCGCCGTCGGGCGTAGCGGTGCCGAGAGCTGGCGGGTACTACGGCTGCCGCTGCTCATCACCTGCGTCGTCGTGCTGGGTGTGCTCGTCGTCCTGATCGCCACCGCGGCACGGACCTCGGGACCGTTCAGCCCGGACTCGGCAGAGCCGACGGGCGCCAGAGCCTTGGCAAGCCTGCTGGAGAACCACGGTGTGAACGTGGTCGGCACGGAGGAACTACGGGATGCTGTCGGTGCTGGAAGCGACCGGACGCTACTGGTCGCGCCCGGCGGTTCACTGAGTCGCTCCGACTGGCAGCGGATCGCCGACGCCCGGTGGAGCCACGTGGTCCTGCTACGGCCGAGTGCCCGCGCACTCGAGGTGCTGGCGCCCGGAGTACAGGACGTTTCCCTCGGACTGCCGAAGGGCAGCCGCGCGCCGGACTGCGACCTGAAGGCAGCCGTTCAGTCCGGTACTGCAACGGTGTCGGGTACGTCGTACTCCGCGCCCGACTCCGCTCAGGCCTGCTACGGCGACGGGATCAACCACACCGTCATCCGGCTCGAGACCGAGGGCCGGATCGTCGATGTCATCGGCTCGCCACGATCGTTCACCAATGCGGAGCTGGCCACGGACGGCAACGCCGCGCTCGCGCTGAACCTGCTCGGCACGCATCTGGAACTCGTCTGGTACGTCCCTCAGTACGAGTCCTCCAACGCCTCCGGCGACGAGAACGACGGCGGCAAGCCACTGATCCCACCGGACGTCCGGTACGTCGCCTGGGCGCTCGCCTTCGCCGTGTTCGTCGTAGCGCTGTGGCGTGGCCGCCGGCTCGGTCCGGTCGTCGCCGAACGACTCCCGGTCATTGTCCACGCAGCGGAGACCACGGAAGGCAGAGCGCGGCTCTACCGGCGCTCCCGTGCCAGAGACCGTGCTGCCGCGGCGCTGCGCGAGTCGGCGATCGGCAAGCTGCACAAGGCGCACGGCATCCCCCGACGTGCCGAACCCGCGGCAGTGGTCACGACTGTTGCCGCCCGCACCGGTCGCGATCCGGCGATGCTGTACGAACTGCTCTACGGTTGGCCACCGGTCGACGACGCCGCCCTCATGTCCCTGTCCCAAGAGCTCGACCTGCTGACCCAGGAGGTAAGACGCCCGTGACTGCACAGTCAGCGTCAAGTGCTGATTCCACCACTGCCGAGGTGACTCCGGAGCGGGCTCGGCAGGCCCTGGTCGAGCTGCGGACCGAGATCGGCAAGGCAGTGGTCGGTCAGGACACGGCCGTCACCGCCCTGGTGCTGGCGCTGCTGTGTCGTGGTCATGTCCTGCTGGAGGGCGTCCCCGGTACGGCGAAGACGCTGATGGTGCGGGCGCTGTCGATGGCGATGCGGCTGGACACCAAGCGGGTCCAGTTCACGCCGGACCTGATGCCCGGTGACGTGACCGGCTCGCTGGTGTACGACGCGAAGACCAGTGAGTTCGAGTTCCGCCAGGGTCCGGTCTTCACCAACATCCTGCTCGCGGACGAGATCAACCGGACGCCACCGAAGACCCAGGCCGCGCTGCTGGAGGCGATGGAGGAACGCCAGGTCACCGTGGACGGTACGCCGCGCAAGCTGCCGTCGCCGTTCGTGGTCGCCGCGACGCAGAACCCGATCGAGTACGAGGGCACGTATCCGTTGCCCGAGGCACAGTTGGACCGGTTCCTGCTCAAGGTGACGCTGGACATCCCGCCGCGGGATGCGGAGATCGCCGTACTGGCCCGGCACGCAAGAGGGTTCGATCCGCGCGATCTGGTGGCTGCCGGGTTGCGTCCGGTCGCCGGTCCGGAGGACCTGCTGGCCGGACAGGCGGCGGTGCGGCGGGTCGCAGTACGCGACGATGTGCTCGCGTACGTGGTGGACCTGTGCCGGGCTACGCGGCAGTCGCCGTCGTTGCAGCTCGGGGTGTCGCCGCGTGGCGCTACTGCGTTGCTGGCGGTTGCTCGTGCGTGGGCGTGGTTGTCGGGACGGGATTACGTGATTCCCGACGACGTCAAGGCGATGGCGCGTCCTTGCCTGCGGCATCGAGTGCAGATCCGTCCTGAAGCAGAGCTGGAAGGGGTCACGGCGGACGCCGTACTGGAGAGCGTGCTGGCTACTGTGCCGGTCCCCCGGTGATGGTGGGCTGATGGTTGTCACCGGGCGGGCTGGTGCGCTGGCTGCGGCGGGCGTGGTCTTCGTCGCGCTGCTGATGCCACGGTGGGCGGGCGTCGGCGTAGTGGTTGCCGTCGTTGTGCTGGTGTGCTTGGTCGACATACTGCTTGCTGGATCGCCACGGCGGCTCCAGCTGAGCCGCGAGGGCGATACCGCAGTACGGCTTGGTGAGCAGGCCGTGGTGACGTTGCTGGTCGCCAATCCGCGGCGGCGGGTCAAGGGGTTGCTGCGGGACGCTTGGCCGCCTTCGGCCGGAGTACAGGATGCGCCGCATCAGCTGGACCTGCCTACCGGTGAGCGGCGTCGGCTGACGACGCATCTGGTGCCGACGCGGCGTGGGGACAGGCAGGCGTACAGGGTGACTGTGCGGTCGATCGGGCCGCTCGGCTTCGCGGGACGGCAGGGTTCGCACAACGTGCCGTGGACCGTGCGGGCGCTGCCGCCGTTCAAGTCGCGCAAGCACCTGCCGTCGCGGCTGGCCCGGCTGCGTGAGCTCGACGGCCGAACCGCCTTGCTGGTAAGGGGTCAGGGCACCGAGTTCGACTCGCTGCGCGACTACGTGCCGGGCGACGACGTGCGCAGCATCGACTGGCGAGCCACCGCCCGACGCGGCAACGTCGTACTGCGTACTTGGCGTCCCGAGCGCGATCGGCAGGTCGCGATCGTGATCGACTCCGGCCGGATGTCGGCCGGCCGGGTCGGCGACGCACCCCGTCTCGATCACGCCATGGATGCCGCGCTTCTGCTGGCCGCTCTGGCGACCCGGGCGGGCGACCGGGTCTCGTTGCTGGCTTGCGATTCCGAGGTACGCGCCGACGTACGACGGCCCGCTCCGGAGGACGTCCTGCCGTCGTTCGTGAACGCCTTGGCGAACGTGGACGCCGAGCTCGTGCAGACCGACTTCCGGGTCGTCGTCTCGCAGGTCCTGGAACGGCTCGGCCAGCGCTCGCTCGTAGTACTGCTGACCGGCTTGGACCCCGCCGTCATCGAGGAGTCCCTGCTGCCCGTCATCGGCCCGCTCCTGCGCCGGCACGTCGTCGTACTGGCCTCCGTCGCCGATCCTCGCCTCACGGAGATGGAAGAATCCCACGCCGACCTGATCGAGATCTACGGCGCCGCCTCAGCCGCCCGAACCCGCCTCGACCGCGAACGCGTCACCGCCGTCCTGACCCGAGCCGGCGTCACAGTCGTCGACGAGAACCCGGACCACATCGCCCCAGCCCTCGCCGACACCTACCTAGCCTTGAAGAAGGCCGGCCGACTCTAAGGCGTCAGGTGGCAGGCCGACTGGGGTTCGGGGACGGCTGGGAGAACGGGCAGGAGGGTAGTTTGACACGTGGTGGCTATTGGGTTGCCGGCGGCAACTACCTGGCAGCGGGGGTGGAAGCGGCAGCCGGTGGGGATTCGAGTGGGGTCCGGGGGTTCGCCGGTGAGGACGATGCGTTCCGGTGACTCCGGGAGGACCGAGAGGAGCGCCTGGGTGTAGGGGTGCTGGGGGGCTCGCAGGATCTCTTCGGTGGGGCCGGACTCGACGATGCGGCCGAGGTACATGACGGCTACCCGGTCGGCGATGTTCCAGGCGAGGCCGAGGTCGTGGGTGACGACCAGCGCCGACAGGCCGAGGTCGTCGCGGAGGCGGAGCAGCAGGGCCAGGATCTCGCCGCGGACGGAGGCGTCGAGCGAGGCGACCGGCTCGTCGGCGATCAGCACCTTCGGATCGAGCGCGAGTGCGCCGGCGATCACGACTCGTTGCCGTTGGCCACCGGAGAGCTCGTGCGGGTACCGCAGGAAGAAGCGTTCCGGTGGGCGCAGACCGGCGCGGGAAAGGGCTTCGGCGACCACCTTCTCCTCATCGGGAAGGCCGTGGATGCGGGGACCTTCGGCAACGGCCTCGTAGACGGTCTGGCGCGGATTGAGCGAACCCATCGGGTCCTGCAGGACGAGTTGTACCTCGCGGCGATAGGCCTTGAGCGCCCTGGCCCGGTACGACAACGGGGTTCCGTCGTACGAGACGGTGCCGGCGGTCGGGCGTTCGAGCCCGAGCAGTGTGCGGGCCAGGGTCGTCTTGCCGCAGCCGGACTCGCCGACCAGGGCGACGATCTCGCCGGCGCCGACCGCCAGGTTGACGCCGTCCACCGCGCGAGCGGCGGGTCGGCCGCGCGAGGCGAACTCCACTCGCAGATCGGTTGCCGTTAGCAAGACTCCTCCAGAACCAGCACACAGGCCGCCGTACGCCGGTCGCCCGCAGGGCGGAGGTCGATGTCGACGGTCGAGCAGGTGTCGAGCGCCACCGGGCAACGCGGATGGAACACGCAGCCGGACGGGAGCCGCTGCGGATCCGGCGGATCGCCGCCGAGGCCTTGCGGCGCGAGGCGAGAGGCGGGATCGCCGACCGTCGGGAAAGCCGCCGCGAGCGCCTGGCTGTAAGGGTGCCGGAAGGTGCCACTCGAAGGACCGGTCTCCACCACGCGTCCGGCGTACATGACCGCCAGCCGGTCGCAGGTGTCGGCCAGCACGGACAGGTCGTGCGAGATCATCAGCAACGAGATCCCCTGCGACGCGATCAGGTCCTTGATCAAGGTCAGCACCTGCGCCTGCACCATCAGGTCGAGCGCGGTGGTCGGCTCGTCGGCGATGATCAACTGCGGTTCGCAAGCGAGTGCCATCGCGATCATCACCCGTTGCCGTTGGCCACCGGACACTTCGTGCGGATAGCTGCGGGCACGCCAGGCCGGGAGTCCGACCTGTTCGAGCAACTCCACGACCCGCAGGCGGGCCTTCTCAGGCGTGGCGAGTTTGTGCACGAGCAGGGGTTCCGCGATCTGGTCACCGATCCGCTGCACCGGGTTGAGCCCGTGCTGCGCACCCTGGAACACGATCGACGCCTCGGCCCATCGCACCGCGCGCAACCGTCCCCACTTCATCGCCAGGACGTCCTCGCCACCGAGCAGGATGCGTCCTTCGGTCCGGGCATCCTTCGGCAGCAACCGCAGCAACGCCATCGCCAGCGTCGACTTCCCCGAACCCGACTCGCCCACGATCCCGACCGCCTCACCGGCCTCCAGCGACAACGACACACCCCGTACCGCGGGTACGTCGCCCGACGCGATCCGATAGGTGACGGACAGGTGGTCCACCTCGAGCAGACTCATCAGACCGCCCTCCGGAGTCGCGGGTTCAGCACAGTCTCCAGCGCCCGGCCGCAGAGCGTGAACGCCATCACGACGGTGACGATGCACAGACCCGGGACGAGGATGTACCACCACGCACCCGAGGTCGCCGCGCCCCAGTCGTACGAGCCGCGGAGCATCGTTCCCCAGGAGGTCTTGTTCGCGCTGACGCCGAGGAACGCCAGGGTCGACTCCGTGACGATCGCGCTCGCCACCTCCAGCGTCGTACTTGCCAGGAGCAACGGTGCGACGTTCGGCAGCACATGCCGGGTGGTGATGTGCCAGTGGCCGCCGCCCAGAGCCTGTGAGCGTTCGATGTACGGGCGCGCCTCCACCGCCAACGTCTGCGCGCGGATGAGCCGGGCCGTCGACGGCCAGGAGGTGACGCCGATCGCGGCGATGATCGTCAGCGTGCTGCCGCCCAGGATCGCTGCCAGCACGAGCGCGGTCACCAGCGATGGCAGCACCAGGAACCAGTCGGTGATCCGCATGACGATCGCGCCGATCCAGCCGCGGAAATGGCCGGCGGCGATCCCGAACACCGTGCCGATCACCATGCTGAGCAGGGCCGCCAGGAATCCGATCAGCAACGAGGTCCGCGATCCCCACCAGATCATCAGCAGGATCGACCGCCCCGACTCGTCGGTGCCGAGCGGGTCGTCCAGATTCGGTGGCGCCAGCTTCGCGCCGGTTCCGCTGACCACGTTCGTCACTCCGGCGTCGATGAACAGCGGCGCGACCAACGCCAGCAGCACGGCGACCACCAGTACGATCAGGCCGGCCACACCGGCCTTGTGGGTCCGGAAGGAGGCCCAGAACCGTCCGAATGCAAGGCGTCTGCGGGTCCACGCGATGCTCATGCCGACCTCACCCGCGGGTCGAGAAGGTGATAGACGACGTCGGCCAGGGTGTTCATCAAGATGACGGACACGGTGATCAACAGGAAGGTGCCCTGCATCAACGTGAAGTCCGGCACCCGGATCGCCTCGTAGAACAACTGCCCGAGCCCCGGCCAACTGAAGATCGCCTCGACCGTGACGGCACCGCCGACCACGAAGCCGATTCGCATGAACACCAGCGTCACCGTCGGCAGCAGAGCATTCGGTACTGCGTGCCGCCGGCGGATCTCGTCGTCGCGCAATCCCTTCGCCCGCGCCGTCGTCACGTAGTCCTGCCCCACCTCGTCGATCACCGACGACCGCATCACCAGCAGATACTGCGCGTACACCACGGCCACCATCGTCAGGCACGGCAACACCATGTGCTTCGCGACATCGAGCACATAGCCGAAGCCCGACGGCGCATCCACACTCTCGATCCCCCGCGTCGGGAAGATCCCCGGGATCGGCCCGATCCCGGCCGCGAACACCATCAACAGCAGCAGCCCGAGCCAGAACGTCGGGACCGACCAGAGCACCAGCGAGATCCCGGTGGAGATCTTGTCGAACCGGCTCCCCGGCCGCCAGCCGGCCCGGGCGCCTTGCCAGATCCCAAGGCTGACCGCCATCACCAGCGCGGTACCGGTGAGCAGCAGCGTCGACCCGATCCGCTCGCCGATCAGGTCGACCACCGCCCGCTTGTACTCGTAGGAGACGCCGAGGTCGAAATGCACCGTCTGGTTGACGAAATGGACGAACTGCTCGGGCAGCGACTTGTCCAGGCCGAGCCGGTGCCGCTCGAGGTCGAGTTGCTCCGGCGTCATGTTGCGTCCCTGTGCCAGCGCCCGAACCGGATCGCCCGGCAGCAGGCGGAAGGCGAAGAACGTCGCGACGATCACCATGGCGATGCTGAGCAGGGCCCCACCCACCTTGGCGGCGGCATACCGCAGTACGCCGTGCCGGGCGGGGCCCTCCTCGATCGCCTCGGCCGCGGGCTGCGCGACCGTCATCGGCTCACTCGCAAGAGACCGGTCATTCGCGGTCGTCCGCAACACCCTGGCGACGACGAGCCAGGAACAGCCCGGCTCCCGCCAGCACGATGACAGCGGCACCCAGTCCGACGTACAGGCCCGTGTTCGAACCGCTGTCGTCCTTGCCGCCGGACGTCACCGCTTCCAGCGTGTAGAACGGCCAGTAGCCGCTGCCGCCGTACAGCATGCCCTTGTCCTCGGGGATGGGAGTCACCTTGGCGATCCGGTCCTTGCGGTAGCCCTCCAGGTCGTTCGGGTAGTAGAGGGCGATCACCGGCGCGTCGGTGTAGAGCCGCTGCTCCATCTGCTTGATGATCTCGGCCCGCTTCGGCCGGTCGAGCTCTTTCTGCTGTTGCTGATAGAGCGCCTCGTACTGCGGGTCGCAGTAGAACGACTCGGTGCCGCCGCCCTGGCCCGAAGCGGTGGGACGCCTGCTGCAGAGGTGCGTCGCCAGCACCTCCTCCGGGTCCGGGTTCACCGACCAGCCGCTGATGGCGAGGTCGAACAACGCCGTCGTACCGGTCTCCTCGGTGAACTTGCTCGAGTCGAGCCGCTTGGTGGTCAGCGTGATGCCGATCTCCTTGAACCAGCCGGTCAGGTACTCGGCGAGCTTGTCCTCGATCGGTGTGTCGGTGTGGATGCTGAACCGGAACTGCAGTTTCCGCGACCCGTCCGGCATCGTCCGGATGCCGTCGGCACCTTTCTTGTAACCTGCGTCGTCGAGAATCTTGTTGGCCTTGGCAACATCATGGGTGACCTTCTGATCGCCGCTGGCGGACCAGAAGAAGTCCTTGTACATCGGCGGCACGATCGACCCGTCGGCCGGTACGGCGAGACCGTTCTGCACCTCGTCGACGAGCTTCTGCTTGTCGATCGCGTAGTGCAGCGCCTGCCGGACCCGCTGGTCCTTCAGCGCGGGATGGCCGTCGCCGATCGGCTTGTTGTCGCTGGTGGTGGCGCCGAGATTGACCTGCAGGTACGACGACCGGCGGCCTTGGGTGTTCCACTGGACGATGTTCGGGTCACCCTTGAGCGCCTCGAAGTCCGGCGGTGCCAGCCGGCCGATCAGGTCGATGTCGCCCTTCTTCAGCCCGACGACCGCGGCGGCCGGGTTGTCGTAGAAGATCACCTGCAACTCGTCGATCTTCGCCGGCCCGCGCCAGTAGTCCGGGTTGGCCTTCAGCTTCACGTACTGGTCCTTCTTCTGCTCCACCGCGATGTAGGGACCACTGGTGACGGCGGGGAAGTCGTCGGCCTCGTACTTCGAGATGTCGCCGACCTTCTCCCAGACGTGCTTGGGCATGATCGGGACCGGGTTGTCCAGCATCGACGCCTGCGGGGCCTTCAGCTTGATCGTGAGGTCCTGGCCGGCCGCGGTGACGCTCGCGAAGTTCTCCACCGCCGGGCCGTTCGCGGTCTTCGCCCCGTCGTCGGTCATCATCTTGGTGAACGTCCAGGCGGCGTCGTCGGCCGTGACCGGCTGCCCGTCCGACCATTTCGCGGCGCGGATCTTGAAGGTCCAGGTCAGCCCGTCCGGCGAGGTCGTCCAGGACTCGGCCAGGTCGGGGCTCGGCTGGAGGGTCTTCGGGTCCGGCACGGTCAGGAAGCCGTACATCCAGCGGTGGATCGACGAGGAGACCAGCCGGACCGCCAGAAACGGGTTCATCGAGTCCATCGCCTGGGTCGCGCCGACCCTGATCACCTTCGGCTTGGCCGGCTCCGCCGCCACCGCCGGGGATGTCAGCCCGCCGAGCGCCAGTAGCCCCATCGCCGCCAGTGCACAGATCACTTTCCGCATCCGCCGCACGCACCTTCCGCCCTGGTGTGGTTGTGGGAGAAAACCACACCATCGAGCGGTAGTGCGTCAACGATTTACCGGTTTTGTCATACTTCCGTTGCTTGGCACCGCCGGGCTGGATCAGTGCCGGGCGTTGCGGGACCAGACGAAGCAGTAGACGCCGAAGCAGGCGAAGCCCAGTGCCACGAGGGTGAGCAGGCCGGTACCGAACGGTTGGCCCTTCAGTGTGCGCAAGGCGGTGTCGAGGCCGCCGGCCTTCTTCGGGTCGTAGTCGATCGCAGCGAAGACGAAGAGCACACCGGTGACGGCGAACGCGATTCCCTTGGCGAGGTAGCCGAGCCGCCCGAGCAGGATCGTTGTCCTGGAGACACCACCGTTGAGGTCTTCGAGGAACTTCTTCTTCCAGGCCTTGTAGATCTGGTAGAGGCCGATCCCGAGGATGACCAGGCCGGCGACGGCGATCAGGAGGCGGCCGGAACCATGGGCCATCACCCGCGCGGTCAACGCCTTCTGGTTGCCGCCGCTACCGCCGGTGGCGATCTTGATGGCGCTGATCCCCAGCACGAGATAGACGATGCCGCGGCCGACGGCCGACACCTTCCGGTCGGTCTTCAGGTGTCCGTAGACAAGCTGCAGCACCCGCCAGATCACCAGCGCGAACAGGCCGATGGCGGCGATCCAGAGCAATGCCGTCCCGAACGGCTTGCTCGCGAGTTCCTGCAGGGCTCCTTGCTGGGAGGCCTGTTCCGACGTGCCGCCCCACGCGATCTGCAGGGCGATCCAACCGATGAGCAGATACACCAGACCGTAGGCGATCAGGCCGACGGTGATCGACCAGTCGTAGACGCGGCTCTGCTGGGCTTGCTGGGCGGTCCTCATACGGTCTTGGTACCCCCCTGCAAACGCCTGCTCAGGCCGAGACCGGCGCAGTCGCCTCGCGATCGGCTTCCTCGACGTCGCCGTACTCGCCGGCCTTCCAGGCTCGCCGGCCGAGCGTCCAGACGTAGACGAAGAACCCGGCCTCGGCGAGCACACCGATCCCCACCCGTACGGCGGTCGGCAGCGGCGACGGGGTGACGAAGGCTTCGATCATCCCGGTGACCAGGAGGATCACCGCCAAGCCGATCGCCATCCCCACCGTCGCGCGGCCGGTCTGGGCGAGTGCCTGCATCCGGGTCCGTGGACCCGGTGCGATCCACGACCACCCGAGCCGCAGACCGGCCGCGCTGGCGACGAACACGGCGGTCAGCTCGAGCAGGCCGTGCGGAGTGATCAGGCCGAAGAACACGCCTGCCTTGTCGTGGCTGATCATCACGCCGGCCACGACGCCGAGGTTCTCCGCGTTGCTCCACAGCACGAACATGGTGGGCACCAGCAGCACACCGATCGCGAGCACGGCGGCGGAGATGGTCGCGTTGTTGATCCAGACGTGCAGCGCGAAGTCCTGGGCCGGATTCTCGGAGTAGTAGCTGGCGAAGTCCTTGTCGACCAGTTGCTGGATCTGCGCCGGTGTCGCGACGGAGTCGAGCAGCTCCGGGTGCGCGATGATCCGCCACGCGATCCACGCGGCAACTACGTAGAACAACAGGCCGATGGTCAGCCACCAGCGACGTGAGGCGTACAGCGCTGCGGGGAAGCTCACCAGGAAGTACCGCGAGATGTCACGCCAGACAGGAGCCTGTACGCCGGTGACGGCACCCCTGGCGTCCGCTATGAGGCCCGACAGCCGCCCGACCGTGACCGGGTCGGCTCCCCCTGCTCGCAGGGCCGACAGATGGGTACCGACGCGCTGGTAGAGCAGCACGAGCTCGTCGGCCTCGGTACCGGTCAGCCGTCGCTGCCGCCGGGTGAGCTGCGCCAACCGGTCCCACTGAGGCTGGTGAACCGACACGAATGCCTCTACGTCCATCCCGCCCCCTCCGTCCGGTCCCGCCCAGTCTCCCGTACGGCGGGGTCGGGGGCACGCAGCGGCCCTGCTATGCAGGACACTGGTCGCAGGAGGGAGGCGGACGTGTCTCAGCTGGTCACGGGGGAAGCAGTCGTCCTCCAGGTGCGGATCGCGCGGATGCCGACCCGCGCCCTCGCCTGCGCGATCGACGTGGTCATCCAGGGGATCGTGCTGGCCATCTTGTTCACCACGTTGTTCGGCTTCCTGCTCACGAGTGCCAGCCCGGCGCTGAGGGGAGCGATCGTCTTCTTCGTCCTGCTGCTGGTGCTGGTCGGCTACCGCGTGGTGATGGAGACGCTCACCCGCGGCCGCACGCTCGGCAAGCTGATGCTCGGCCTCAAGGTGGTCCGCGACGACGGCAGCTCGATCCGGTTCCGGCATGCGCTGGTCCGGACCTTGCTGTGGCTGTTCGTCGACTTCGCGCCGTGGTTCGCCGCCAGCCCGGGCATCGTGACGAGCCTGATGAACAAGCAGGGCAAGCGGATCGGCGACCTCGTCGCAGGCACCGTGGTGATCCGCGAACGGCACCAGCCGATGGCCTCCCCGCCGCTGTTCGTACCGGCGCATCTGGTGCAGTGGGCGCACTCACTGGAGCTGTCCCGGCTCTCCGACGAGCTGGCCAACACGGCCCGGGAGTACCTCGCCCGCTACACCGAGCTGGAGCCGGGCGCGCGGATCGCGCTCGGCGACGCGCTCGCCTTCCGTGTCGGCGGAGTGACGGCACCAGCACCGCCCGTGCAGCTCTCGTCGCCCGCGTTCCTGTCCGCAGTACTGGCCGAGCGCCGTCGCCGCGAACTGAACCGGCTGGCAACCCAAGGCCCTCGATTCGTGGCCTACACCGGACCCTTCGGCACCGCGTACGCACCGCCCAGCCCGTACGGCGCCCTGCCGCCGGCCCCACAGCCCCAGCTGCACCCGCAAGGCATGCCCTACCCCCAGCCGCCTGCGCGCGTAGTACCGCAAGGTGAGCCGACGAAGGTCAACGCGCAGGGCTGGCATGCACCGGGTAGCGAACCCGATCAGTGGTCGTAACTGTCTGAGGCGCCAGGCAGACTGCGTGGGGTGAACTTCTCTCAGGCCCTCCGGTCGGCCCGGCAGGAACGACACCTCAGCCAACTCGACCTCGCGCTCCGCGCCGGCACCACCCAGCGGCACCTCAGCTTCATCGAGTCCGGGCGTTCGCAGCCGGGACGCACCATGGTCGTCCGCCTGGGCGAATCGCTGGAACTCTCACTCCGCGACCGCAACGACCTGCTGCTCGCCGCCGGCTACGCCCCGGTCTATCCGCAGACCGGACTGGACGACCCCGCACTGGAGCACGTGCGATCGGCGCTCGACCACATCCTCGCCGGACACCTGCCGTACCCCGCAATCGTCGTCGATGCCGACCACAACCTCGTGCTGGCGAACGACGCCTTCAGCCTGTTCACGGAAGGCGTTGCGGAGAAGCTGCTCGAACCACCGGTGAACGTCCTGCGGTTGTCGCTGCACCCCGACGGCGTGGCGCCGCGGATCGCCAATCTCTCCCAGTGGGCCCAGCACATCCTGGACCGCCTGCCACCGGGCGAGTTCCGCGACGAACTGGCCGCCTACGTCCCGCATGTCGAGCCGGGCCCCGACCATGTCGGCTTCGCCGCGCCCATGCACCTGCGCTCTCCCCGCGGCGACCTGCACCTCACGACGACGATCACCACCTTCGCCACCGCCCTCGACGTGACCGTCGCCGAGTTGAAGCTGGAAGCCTTCCTCCCCGCGGACGCCGAGACCGCCGCCCTGCTGACTCAGGGATTGGGGAACTGATAGTCGGTGCGAATGCGCCGATCGCTGTCGATCAGCAGGATCTCGAGTCCTTCGCCGACGACCTCGCCGTCGGCGGTGGAGACCATCTCCCAGCTGAACCTGACCAGGTCGTCCAGCCGTACGGCGTTGTCCCGCGGCCGGAAGATGTACTTGCCGTCAGCAACGAACTCCTCGTAGCTGCGGGCGACCCGGGCCTCGAGTTCGTCGTACCCGGTCGCCGTCAGCGTCGTCGCCGCGAACCCGAGCCCACCCGCGGCCGCGCGGATCTCCTCCGGCGGGTGCAGCAGGTGGGTGCCGTTCTCGGTCCAGAGCTCCTCGATCGTCCGGCGGCGCCGCTCGGCGTCGGGCTCGCCCCAGACTCCGACGTACCGGGCGACCAGGTCACGCGTGCTGCTGTCGATCATCGATTTCTCCTTGCCTGACAGTGTTTTCTCGACAGCACTGATCCTGCTGTGCGGTCGCGGCACTCTCAATTCCCGGCAGGGAATGGCCCGGAGAACGCAGCGACGCCCCGCGAGCAGCTCGCGGGGCGCCGGTGCGTACGTCGTACTGGTGACTCAGTAGCGGTAGGCGTCCGACTTGTACGGACCCTCGACCGGTACGCCGAGGTACTCGGCCTGCTCCTTGGACAGCTCGGTGAGCTTCACACCGAGTGCGTCGAGGTGCAGCCGGGCGACCATCTCGTCGAGGTGCTTGGGCAGCACGTAGACGTCGGTCGGGTACTCGTTCGTCTTCACGAACAGCTCGATCTGCGCGAGCACCTGGTTCGTGAACGAGTTCGACATCACGAACGACGGGTGACCGGTGGCGTTGCCCAGGTTCAGCAGCCGGCCCTCGGACAGGATGATCACGGTGTGACCGTCGGCGAAGCGGAACTCGTCGACCTGCGGCTTGATCGTGACCCGCTCGATGCCCGGGGTCTTGTACAGGCCGGCCATGTCGATCTCGTTGTCGAAGTGGCCGATGTTGCCGACGATCGCCTGGTGCTTCATCCGCGACATGTGGTCCGCGGTGATGACGTCCTTGTTGCCGGTGGTGGTGACGAAGATGTCGGCGATGCCGACGACGTCGTCCAGCGTGGTGACCTGGTAGCCGTCCATCGCCGCCTGCAGCGCGCAGATCGGGTCGATCTCGGTGACGATGACCCGGGCGCCCTGGCCGCGCAGCGACTCCGCACAGCCCTTGCCGACGTCGCCGTACCCGCAGACGACCGCGACCTTGCCGCCGATCAGCACGTCGGTCGCGCGGTTGATGCCGTCGATCAGCGAGTGCCGGCAGCCGTACTTGTTGTCGAACTTCGACTTGGTGACCGAGTCGTTGACGTTGATCGCCGGGAACAGCAGCGCGCCGGCCTTGTGCATCTCGTACAGCCGGTGCACGCCGGTGGTGGTCTCCTCGGTGACGCCCTTGATGCCGGCCCCGATCGTGGTCCAGAGCTGCGGGTCTTCCTTCAGCGTCCGGGTCAGCGTGGTCAGGACGACGGCGTACTCCTCGGAGTCCGCGGTCGACGGGTCCGGTACGGCGCCCGCCTTCTCGAACTCGGTGCCCTTGTGGACGAGCATGGTGGCGTCGCCGCCGTCGTCCAGGATCATGTTCGGGCCGTCAGCACCGGGCCACTTCAGCGCCTGCTCGGTGCACCACCAGTACTCCTCGAGCGTCTCGCCCTTCCAGGCGAAGACCGGGACACCCTTGGGCTCGTCCGCGGTACCGTCCGGGCCGACGACGACCGCCGCGGCCGCGTGGTCCTGGGTGGAGAAGATGTTGCAGGAGACCCAGCGCACCTCCGCGCCGAGCGCCGTCAGCGTCTCGATCAGCACGGCGGTCTGGATGGTCATGTGCAACGAGCCCATGATCTTGGCGCCGGACAACGGCTTGCTGTCGCCGTACTGCGCGCGCATCGCCATCAGGCCCGGCATCTCGTGCTCGGCGAGCCGGATCTCCTTGCGACCGAACTCGGCGAGTCCGAGATCTGCCACCTTGTAATCGAACGTCATGCGGTGCCGCTCCCTTGAGGGTGTCGGTTGAGGTCAACGGGTCGAGCCTAGGGGTCGCGCGGGTGGCAGGTGCACCGGAACGGGCTTTCCTGACACTGAAATGTCAAGATTGGTGTCATGCGGATCACTGAGGCAGCCCGCGGGCTGGGCACCACCCCCAGAATGTTGCGCTATCGCGAGGCGCTCGGCCTGCTCCCCCGCTCCCGCGCCAGCCGCGGCACCCAACGCCAGTACGACGCCCGCGACCTCGCCGCGGTCCGGCTCGCGCTCGAACTGGAACACCGGTACGACGTGACGCCGGCCGCCCTCGCCTTCGCCCTCCGAGCCCTCGCCGAACCCTCGGTAGCCGCCGACATCCGCAACCTCGGCTACCGAACCGGCCGCCTCTCCACCCCACCCAGCCCCGCCGAAATAGACCGAGAACGCGCCCTCCACTGGCTCGGCCGCTCCGGCGTTCTCCCACCCCCACACAACCGCCCCCGCTGAACCCGCGTCGCGTCCTCCTTCGTCAGACGCTCGACCCACCCACCCCAGGACGCCGCTCCTCCGTCGCGGCTAGACGCTTCACCAGCACCCCGCCTGCCGCTCCCGCAACCGCCGCTGGCTTCAACGGCTACTGCGTTGCGGGTCAAGCCCAAATCCCCCGGGGAGCTGGCGCTTGTCGACGACCGGAGCGTTCACGGCAACGACTGCCGCGAGCGTCGCTGGCTCCGACTGTTACGGGGGTTGTGTGTTGAGCGCCAGTCCCGCAGGAACTGGTTGTTGGGGCCAGCGCGCCGTAGTACTCACGGCAACGGCAGGAGGTCGTCCCTGTCGGACGGAGCCGGTCCTCACGCACTCTGAGCGGTGCTCATCCTCGGGCGTTGGGTGAAGGCGGCTCGGTAGGCGGCTGGGGTCATGCCGAGGTGGCGGTTCAGGTGCTGGCGGAGGGACTCGCCGGAGCGGAGGCCGCTGCGGCGGGCCACGTGGTCGACGGTGAGATCGGTGGTCTCCAGCAGTTCGCGGGCACGCAGCAGCCGCTGCTGGAGTAGCCACTGGAACGGCGTCACACCAGTTTCGGTGGTGAACCGGCGGGTCAGCGTCCGCACACTGACCTGGGCCCGGCCGGCCAGGTCGTGCAGGGAGATGGGCAGGTCCAGATGCTGCAGTGCCCAGATGCGGGCCGCGTCCAAGGAGGAGCGCTGTTGTCCTTCACCGATCCGCTGTGGCGGGAGTTTGCCGAGATGAGCTACATAACCGAGCGCCCGTTTGTCGTGGACGACAGCGCTATCCGCGACACCTTCGGACAAGCCTTCCACCCTCCGCGAAGCACTGGCGGCCTGAGACCGCTCACCACCACCATCGTCGGTGGGTCGCCAAAATCTCGGTTGCTCTGTAGCCGGGCGTAGGAATACTGGTTGTCGTTCCTTGAGCTGGGCTGCTTCCGGCTGTTCGGATTGGGCTAGTGGAAGGGCCTGCGAGAACCACATGCACGTTGACCAAGTGGACGTGACCGCCGAAGTTGTTGCGACCTTGATCCAGGAGCAGTTCCCGCAGTGGAACGGCCAGGCGATTCGACGCCTGCCGTCGACGGGGACGGTCAACGCCATCTTCCGGATAGGGGACGACCTGTCTGCGCGCTTCCCGCTGCGGCTGGCCGATGCTGCCGAGGTGCTGGCGGTTCTGGAACGGGAAGCCCGGGCGAGTGCGGAGCTCGCACAGGTGTCTCGGTTTCCCGTCCCCGAACCCGTCGCGTTGGGAAGGCCGGGAGCGGGGTACCCGATGCCGTGGTCGGTGCAGACCTGGCTGCCGGGAACGATCGCCTTCCACGCCGACGCCAGTGGGTCGAACGCTTTTGCCGAGGACCTTGGGGCGTTCATCGCAGCCCTGCGAAAGGCCGACACACGAGGACGACTCTTCAGCGGCGAAGGTCGTGGCGGCGTACTCGCCGACCACGACGAATGGATGGCGAAGTGCTTCGAGGAGAGCGAGGGGTTGCTCGACGTGCCCCCGCTGCGCCGACTGTGGAGCCGTTTCCGGGAGCTGCCGCGCACGAGTGCCGATGTGATGAGCCATGGTGACTTGATTCCCGGCAACGTACTGGTCGAGGGAGACCGGCTCAGCGGCGTACTGGACACCGGCGGCTTCGGCCCGGCCGATCCCGCGCTGGATCTGGTCGGCGCGTGGCACCTGTTGCAGGCCGGCCCGCGCGATGTCCTCCGACGGACACTGGCTTGCGACGACCTCGAGTGGGAGCGCGGCAAGGCCTGGGCATTCCAACAGGCGATGGGCGTCGTCTGGTACTACGTCGACACCAACCCGACGATGAGCAAAATGGGCTGCCAAACCCTCGACCGCATCCTGCAGTCGATGGAGTAACACCTCACCCCAAGACGCCTGCACCGAACTACGACGCCTCAGCGGCTGGACCAACTCCACGAGCACACCCACGCGAACACAACGCAGTAGCCGTTGGAGCCAGCGGCGGTTGCGGTAGCGAGCCGGCGGACTGCTGGTCAAGCAACCAGCTGCGACGCAGGAGCAGCGACCCGGGGGTGGGTGGGACCAGCGGCCGACGCAGGAGGGCGCGAAGCGGGTGCGTTTAGTGGGAAGGGGCCTCGGGGACGGCGGGGCGTTCGTCTGGGGTGTAGGTCTCGCTGTAGATGTCCGGCTCCAGGTAGATCTGTTGCGCCATCGGTTCCGCCGCGCGGATCGCTCGTTCGGCTGCGTCGATGGTTTCGGCCACCACAGCCGCGTCCGTGGTGGGGGCTACTGCGAGCTTGGCCGCGACCAGGAGCTCCTCCGGGCCTAGGTGCAGCGTCTTGATGTGGATCAACCGCTGTACACCGGGCACGCTCTCGATGGCGGTGACGATGTGCGACTGGACCTCGCGGGTCGCGGACTCGCCGAGCAGCAGCGACTTCATCTCGATGGCCAGGAAGATCGCGACGCAGACCAGCAGGGCGCCGATCGCCATCGAGCCGAGGCCGTCGAAGACTCCGTTGCCGGTGGCAAGAGTCAGCACGACGCCGATCAGGGCCAGCACCAGGCCGGTCAGCGCGGCGAAGTCCTCCAGCAGGATGACCGGCAGCTCAGGAGCCCTTGCGTTGCGGACGAAGCGGGTCCACCCGACCGAGCCGCGCAGTTTGTTCGCCTCGACGATCGCCGTACGGAACGACAGCGACTCCATCGCGATCGCGGCGACCAGGACGGCGACCGGCACCCACTTCCAGTGCTCGATCGCGTGCGGCTCGTGCACCTTGTGGTAGCCCTCGTACAGCGCGAACAATCCACCGACGCTGAACAGCACGATGGCGACGATGAAGGAGTACACGTACCGCTCGCGGCCGAAGCCGAACTGGTGCAGTTCGTCGGCCTCCCGCTTGGCCCGCTTCGCACCGACCAGCAGCAGGACCTGGTTGCCCGCGTCGGCGAGCGAGTGGATCGCCTCGGCCAGCATCGAGGCGGACTGGGTCAGCCCCCAGGCGGCGAACTTCGTGACCGCGATACCGGTGTTCGCCAGCAGCGCCGCGACGACGGCCTTGTTACCGCCACCTGCCATTTCGGTGATCCTCCAGTGAAATAAGGGGCTTCAGCCTGTGGACACGACGAAAGCCGTGCCGGAACCCCGCAGATTACAGGGTCCTTCGGGTCCTCGGAGGAACGCCGACTGACCGGTGGACAACTCGACGGTGTCTTCGGTGCCCTCAGCACCTACCGTCACCGTTCCCTCAACGCACGCGACGATCCGGGGACCTTCCGCGCGCACGTCCACCTCGCCGGCGACCTCGACCCGGCGGACGGCGAAGTACTCACAGCCGGTCTCGTACGCCGTGACGCCGGCCGCCTCGTCACTGCCTTCCAGCACGGGCGAGGTGAGCGGCTCGAAGTCGACCACGGAGACGAGCTCCGGTACGTCGACATGCTTGCGGGTGAGCCCGCCACGCAGGACGTTGTCCGAGTTCGCCATCACCTCGAACCCGGTGCCGTGCAGATACGCGTGCACGTTCCCGGCCGGCAGGTACACCGCCTGGAACCGCTCCAACCGGACCCGGTTGAGCAGCAGGGCGGCCAGTACGCCGGGGTCGTCGGGGAAGTCCACGCAGAGCTTGTCGAGCGTCTCGATCTCCACGGCCCACGCAGTACCGTCGTACCGGCGGCACGCCTCGCCGAGTGCGGCGACCAGCGGCCGGATGGAGTCCCGGTCGGAGCTCATGAAGTGCGTGAACGCGTCGCGCAACTTCCCGTCCCGGAGCAGATCGGCCAGTTCCTGCAGCTCCGGAGCGCCGAGCGCCTCCAGCAAGGCGACCGACTCGTCGAGCGGCCGGAACCCGACCAGCGCGTCGAACGGTCCGAGCGCGATCAGGATCTCCGGCTTCGGCCAGGAGTCCTTGTAGTTCCGGTCGGCGGCGTCGCGCGGAATCTCCGCCGCCTCGTCCCGGGCATACCCGTCGATCGCCTGCGACCGCGACGGGTGCGCCTGGATCGACAACGGCTGCTCGGCGGCGAGCAGCTTCGCCAGGAACGGGAACCGTCCCTCGAACCGCTCGGCCGTCTCCTCACCCAGTACTGCGGCGGGCTCGGCCGACACCAACTGGTACAGCGACTCGCCGCCGACCAGCGACGACGCCGACTCGTGCGCGCCCATCCAGAGCTCCGCCTGCGGGTTCCCGTCCGGCTCCACCCCGAGCAGCTCGGGGAGTGCGGTCCGCGAGCCCCAGGCGTAGTCCCGGATGGTGTTCTGCAGCCGAGCTACCACGCCGGATCCTCCGCGGGGTTGCCTGGCGCCGACCGGTCGTCGACCGGCGTGCCGTAGCGGCCGAGGCCGATCCCCAAGTACGCCGCGGCGTAGCGGCCGTGCTGGGTCAGGGCCGCGTAGCGCGCCACGTCGGTGCCGTTGGCCTGGGTGACGACATGCACCCGGACCTCGTGCCGCTCGGCCTTCTCCTGCAGCTTCCGCTGGGTCTCCATGACGCCCTCGTCCTCCACCCCGTCGTCCAGGATGATCAGACCGGGGCGGAGATCCTCCTGCTTGTCGAAGGGGTCCGCGAACACGTCGCGCGGTGGCTGGCTCGCAAGCACAGGCAGCAGGTGTCCCGCGTCGGCAGCGAGCGCCGGGCGCCCACTGGCCAACCGCATCGCCTCGACGACACGACGGGCAGCACGAGCCGCCAGCACCGAGCCACCCCACACCAGGGGCAGCGCGTCAGCCAGCATCAACGACAGATCCTTCGCCGGGTTCGACGCGACGTCGTTGTTCGGCGAGCACTCGATGGCGACCTCGTCCAGCATCGCCGCGACCGCGTCCGCGTCCACCGCGGGCCCTAGCTCCATCTGGTGCAGCGCCTGCAGTACTGCGACGGCGGCGGCCAACTGGTCGTCCGACTGCGACGGGAGCCGGATGGCGTGCCGCGAGCCGGCCGAAGCCTGCGCGACGGGCGAGTCCTCCGGCGACGCGACCATCAGCCCGCAACCACGGCGTACGGCCTCGGAGGCTGCCGACATCGCGCCGGAGTCCTCCGACGTCCCGCCGAGGACGATCACCAGGTCGAGCGGGCCGGTCCAGCCCGGCAGGCCGGGACCGGGCCAGGCCACGAACGGCACCGGGCAGACCGGCTCGAGCACGGCTCGCACCAGCCGGGCATCGCGACCGGCGGCCACGATCGCACGGGGCCGGAAGCCGTCGCTGCCCAGACCGGCCAGCACGTCCGAGGAGAACGCGATCTCGGCCCGGACGCGAGCGCCCGCACCCGCCAGGCGGCGCAGCAGATGATCGGTCGCCCGGAGTGCGGCGGGGTCGTCCAGCCGCGAGTCGTCGAAGAGGCTCATGCCTGCGAGTTCTCCTGGCGGGTCTCGCGGGCCTCGTCGATCAGCAGTACGGGGATGTCGTCACGGACCGGGTACGCCAGGGCGCAGGTCGCGTTGGTGCAGACCAGCTCGTTCGCCTCGTCGTCCACCCGGAACTCCGAGCGGCACTTCGGGCAGACCAGGATGCTGAGCAGGTCGGGGTCCAGGTTGATGTTAGGGGGAGTCATCAGTTTCCTTCTCGGGTGGATGCGCCGGTGATCAGGGCCAGTACCTCGTCCCGGACCCGCTCCATGGTGGCGGCGTCCGGAGCCTCGACGTTCAGCCGCAGCAGCGGCTCGGTGTTCGACGCGCGGACGTTGAACCACCACGTCCCCGCGTCGACCGTCAGACCGTCCAGATGGTCAACGGTAATCCCGTCAGTGCCGGAGTAGGTGTCTTCGATCGCGGCGACTGTCGCGGCCGCGTCGTCCACCCGGCTGTTGATCTCGCCCGAGGCCACATAGCGCTCGTAGACGGCGAACAACTCACTGGCCGGCAGGTCCTGCTCACCGAGCGCCGCGAGCACGTGCAGTGCCGCGAGCATCCCGGTGTCGGCCCGCCAGAAATCGCGGAAGTAGTAGTGCGCCGAGTGCTCGCCGCCGAACACGGCGTCGGTCTCGGCCATCTTCTGCTTGATGTAGGAGTGCCCGACCCGCGCGCGCACCGGCGTACCGCCGTGCTCGGTGATCAACTCGGGCACCGCCTTGGACGTGATCAGGTTGTGGATCACCGCCGAGCCCGGGTGCTTGGCCAGCTCCCGTACGGCGACGGCGCCGGTGACCGCGCTCGGCGAGATCGGCGCGCCCTTCTCGTCGACGACGAAGCAGCGGTCGGCGTCGCCGTCGAAGGCCAGCCCGAGATCCGCGCCCACCTCGACCACCTTGGCCTGCAGGTCGACCAGGTTCTTCGGGTCCAGCGGGTTCGCCTCGTGGTTGGGGAAGTTGCCGTCCAGCTCGAAGTACATCGGCACGATCTCGACCGGGCCGGTCGCGAACACGGCCGGCACGGTGTGCCCGCCCATCCCGTTCCCGGCGTCGACGACGACCTTGAGCGGGCGGATGCCGCTCAGGTCGACGAGGTCGTTGAGATGATCGGCGTACGCCGTCAGCAGGTCCTTGTGCACCACCTTGCCGGGCACCGCGACGCTGATCGGTCCCTCGGTCACCGCCTTGGCGACCAGGTCCGCGATGTCGCGCAGGCCGGACTCCGAGCCGACCGGGGACGCCCCCGCGCGGCACATCTTGATCCCGTTGTACTTCGCCGGGTTGTGGCTCGCGGTGAACATCGCACCGGGCAACTGGAGCCGGCCGGAGGCGAAGTACAGCTGGTCGGTGGAGGCCAGGCCGATGTCGATCACGTCGGCGCCGGTGCTGGTCACACCCTCGGCGAACGCGGCCGCCAGCCCGGGGCTGGACGGGCGCATGTCGTACCCGATCACCACCGACCCGGGGCCCGCGAGCACGTCCAGGACCTCGACGAACGCCGCCCCGGTCGCCCGGGCCACCGCCTCGTCCAGCTGGTCCGGAACGACCCCGCGGACGTCGTACGCCTTGAAGATCGCAGCAACGTCAACCATGAGGTGGACCCTATCCGGCCCCGGGCCTCTACCGTGTTTCAGGCTTGGTCGAACCAGCCCGGTGTCTTCCGGTGGTGCACGTCCGGGAGCTGCCGCGGTACGACCGGAGCGGCCCACTGGACGGCGTTCGCGAGGATCTGCTGGACCTCCGGCTGGTGGTAGGTCGGGTACTCCTGGTCGCCCGGGCGGAAGTAGAACACCCGGCCCTGACCGCGCCGGTAGCAGCAGCCCGAGCGGAACACCTCGCCACCGGAGAACGAGCTGACGAACACCAGCTCATCCGGCTGCGGTACGTCGAACAACTCGCCGTACATCTCCTCCTGCGGGATCACCAGCGGATGCGGTACGCCGGCCGCGATCGGGTGCCCGGCGGCGACGGTCCAGAGCAGCTCGCGGTCGTCCTCCGACCGCCAGTCGAGCGAGCACGTCGTACCCATCAACTTCTTGAAGATCTTCGAGAAATGCGCCGAGTGCAGGGCGATCAGGCCCATCCCGGACAGCACCGCCTCCTGGACGCGCTCGACGACGGCGTCGTCCACGTCGCCGTGCGCGCGGTGCCCCCACCAGGTGAGCACATCGGTCTCGGCGAGCACTTCCTCGGTCAGCCCGTGCTCGGGTTGCTGCAACCACGCCGTACGGACCTTCACCTCGTCGCCGAGCTTCGCCCGCAGGCCGGCGGCGATCGTCTCGTGCATGGTGTCGGGGTAGATCTTCTGAACCGCGGCGTCGTCCTGCTCGTGGACGTTCTCGCCCCAGACGGTGACGTTAAGCATCGAGTACGACCTCTCGTCCTGCCTGCGCCGAGGCGTAACAGGCGTCGATGACCTGGGTCCGGACGAGTGCCTCGGACCCGATGTGCGCCGACCAGTCGCCGCTCAGCACGATGGCGACGAACTCGCTGACGACCGCGCGGTGACCGAGTCCCGCGCCGGTGGCGGGCCGCACCTCGGCGGGCACGCCCGCGACGTCGGTGAAGATCCGCAGCGTGTCGGTACTGGTGTAGTTCTGTACTTCGATCTTCGCGCCGCCCTCGGTACCGAACAGCTCGATCCCGAAGTTGTCGCCGGGAGCGCGGTACGTCGCCCAGCTCGTCTCCAGCTGCAGCGCACCGCCGCCCTCGAGCCGCAGGTACGCCGTGGCGAGGTCCTCCACCTCGAACTTGGAGCCGAGCGTGTCGACGGTCGGCCGGATCACACTGGCGGAGCTGCCGCGGCCGCGCGGACCGAGCTCGGCGAAGGTGTTCGCGCTGACCGTGGTCACCTTCGGCTCGTTCAGCAGGTGCAGGGCCAGGTCGAGGATGTGCACGCCGAGGTCGATCAGCGGGCCGCCACCGGACAGCTCGCGGTTGGTGAACCAGCCGCCCATGCCGGGGATGCCGTTGCGGCGCATCCAGTGCGCCTTCGCGTAGTAGATGCGGCCCAGCTGGCCCTCGTCGATCTGGTGCTTCAGGGCCGCGACGTCGCCGCGCTCGCGGTGGTTGAACACCACCTTCAGCACCTTGCCGGCCTTCTTCGCGGCCTCGACCATCGCCTGGCCTTCGGCGACGGTCCGGGCCAGCGGCTTCTCGCACAACACGTGCAGGCCCTTGTCCAGGGCGGCCAGCGCGATCGGCGCGTGCAACTGGGTCGGCGTCCCGATGCTGACGGCATCGAGGCCGGGGGTCTCGACCAGGTCCTCCCACTTCTCGAAAAGCTGCGGCACCCGGAACTTCTCACCGAGGTCGGCGAGAATGTCCTTCTCCAGGCCGGCGAGCGCGACCACCTCGACATCGGGCAGCTCGGCGAAGGCTTCCAGGGCGGTCCGGCCGGCGAATCCCAGCCCGACGACTCCGACGCGTAGTTTTTGATCGTTCACAGCGCAAGAGTCTTGTCAGTCGATGACAACGTCGTCAACCTCATCCCACGCTACGGAACGCGGTCGTGCGTCCGCGCTCGGGGGAGTTCGTCGTACGCCAAGGTCGGTGGGAGCCGGACCGCCACGCCATCAGTACCAGGTGGTGTGCGGTGAGTCGGCGGCCCTTTCAGGCGCGAAGAAGCGCAGCCGGAGCGCCTACTGATGGTGTGGCGGTCCTGCCCCAGCCTGGTTCAGGCTTGTTCTTTGTTGTCGTGGCCGGGGGTGTCGTCCGGGTCGCGCAGCATGCGGAGGTGACCGCGGCGGGCGACCTCGACCGGAGCACCAGGCACCGGCTGTCCGGGGCGAGTCGGCGGCAGCGGGCGAGCCGCTTCCCGTACGGCGTTCGCCAGCGCCTCGAGGTCGTCGTTGGACGGGCCGGCCGCCGCGGGATCCGGAGCCAGCCGGATCACCTCCCAGCCGTTCGGGGCGGTGAGACGGTCGGCGTGATCCGCGCAGAGGTCGTAGCAGTGCGGTTCGGCGTACGTGGCCAACGGACCGAGGACGCAGGTCGAGTCGGCATAGACGTAGGTGAGCGTCGACACGGCCGGCCGATGGCAGGCGGCGCGCGAACAGATCCTGGCGATGCTCACGTCCAGACGCTACCCCCACTAGGCTGATCGCGTGACCGAGGCTCGCCGTCATCGCAGGCACATCGACCGCCATGGGCGCGGCATGCTCGGACCGATCAGCCGGCCGAGCAGCTTCGCGCCGCGTGGTCTACCGCTGCAACGGTCGGCCGCGGCCCAGTTCGACGAGGTCGTCGCGATCGAGGTGACCCGCCTGGAGAAGCGCCTCCCCCAGGTCGTCGCCCGGGTCGAGTTCGCCATCGAGGACGTCCCGAACCTCGACCTGCACGCAGGTCAGATCCCCCTCACCCACTCCACCGGCGGCACGTCCCACGAGCCCTACCGCATCATCGTCTTCCGCCGCCCCATCGAACTGAGAGCCGAACGCTCCGGCACCAGCCTCGCGTGGCTGGTCCGCTCCGCCCTCGTCCTCGAACTGGCCGACGTCCTGGCCCTCTCCCCCGAACAAATAGACCCCGACTTCGACACCGACGAAGACTGAGCCTCCGTACGCCGACCCGCTTCGCGCCCTCCTCCGTCGGCCGCTCGACCACCCACCCCGGATCGCCGCTCCTCCGTCGCGGCTCGAACAGCGGTAGGCAGCACCTCGTGCCTGACGAACAGGTGGCCTGGTCGTTCGGCATACACGCCTCACGCCTTCACCGTCGGGCGCCTGACCCGCCCGCCGCAAGTCGCTCGACCTCCGCCGCCAGGTAGCCGGTCCTTCGTCGCGGCTCAAGCGGCAGCGGGTTTTTCCGGGATGCCAAGTGGAAACTTTTCGTCGCCATTTGCAAGTTTCTTTCCAAGCAAGGCGCGCGAAGCTGGCCTGTTAGTTGAGCGCAGCCTTGGTGTCCGGTTCTGCGCCCAGCTGTGCGCGGAAGACGAGCGACGTGGTCAACGGCCACGCGGCTACCTGCGGTGTGTCTTCGGGGTCCGCCTTCGCGGCGGGCATCAAGGTGGCGCCGGCGACGATGTCGCCCCGAAGCTGCTCGACCATCAGGTACGTCGGCTTCGTCTGCGGTTTGAAGGTGATCACGTTGGTGGCCCCGCCGATGACGTCGAGGGAGCGGGTCTGGATCACCTTGTCGGTCGCGTCGCGGAGTTCGAAGCGGACGCCGGCCGTGTCGCCCGGTGCCGTCACCTGCAGGACCACTGGCTGATCGTGGGGCGGCAGGACGACGTACGCCGGTCCGCGCAGCGGCTCCGTCGCGCCCAGGGTCGAGAACTCGGTGACCGCGGAGTTCGTCATCCGGGTCGCGGCGGTGATCGGCTGGTCGGCGGTGACCGTGATGGCGGACGCGTACTTCTTCAGCACGCCCTCCAACCGGATCACCTTGGTCGACCCGGCCGGGATCTGCATGGTCGACAACTCGGCCGGCTTGAACGGTCCGTTCGGCCCGTTGATCGTCAGCGTCGCGGACGCCTGCAGGTCGCCAGGGTTCACCACAGTGAGAACCCGTACGCCGCTCCCGCCGGCCAGTGCTGGCACGGTCACCTTCAGCGCCGGCTGGGTCGAGGTGTTCAGCCAGTCGACTCCGGCCGGGGTCTTGCCGCTGCTCGCGTTGTCCCGGAGTGCCGGGGCGACCCGGCCGCCGGTGGAGACCACGTGGAGGGCGAGATCCGGGAGCTTCACCACCTGGCCCAGGTAGATCTCGGCGGTGCCACGAGCGGGCACCACGACGCCGCGCGCGTTCGGAACGTCCTGGACGCCGGTGGCCGAGTAGAAGGTGACGTTCACCTCGGCGTTCACGCTGTCCAGGTTCGTCAGCACCAGCACGTCCCGGCGATTCACAGCACCCGAAGCACCCACGAACCAGAAGTCGGATCCCGGCAACTGACACGGCACGCTCGCCATGCCGCGATTGACGCCTTCCTCGGCGACCGTCGTACTGGTCGCTACCGCGCCGGCGGCCAACGGCCCTGTACCGCGGATCGACAGCGGCTGCAGATTCGCCGTACGCGCAGTGGAAGCGATCTTGCCGCGCGCGAGCACCGAGCCGACCGGGTCGGATGTGGACGGCAGGGGCGCGATCGACAGCGGCGCCGAGTCGCCCGCGGCCGTCGGGGTGTCCTCGGGAAGGCTCGGCGCTACTGCGTTCACCCAGGAAGCCACTTTGCCGCCGAGACCGGGCACCGGGCAGGCCAGCGCAGTGCGGTTCACCACTGTCCGCGTGGGCTCCTCGACGCCCTCTGCTCGAGTCACCGGCGCCTTGGCGTGCGTGATCGCTCCCAGCCCACCGACGACGGCCAGCGCGAGCACGCAGGCACCGATGCGGACACGGAGGTCGGACAGCAGGCCGGTCATGAGGACCTCCTGGCGTGCGTCCCGTGCGGCACCGCGACCGTTCGGCGGGCCGTCGGCATGCAGGAGATCAGCGCGATGATCCAGGCGATGATCCCGAGCACCCGCCACAGGTTGCGGGTGGTGTCGTTCAGTGGTGCCTTGCCGTCGATCGTCGACCGGTCGATCAGCCAGGACGCGTCGTCACCCTCGGCGCTCGCCCTGGTCAGCCCTGGCAGCGAGTCGAGCGTCGACATGAGCGTCGGGTCGACGGGCGCGGGCAGGTACAGGTAGTCGACGTCGAGTGCGGCCAACTGCCGCCCCTCCTCGCCGGTCCCGCCGCCACCGAGTGTCGACAGTACGTCGGTGAGTGGCTTGGTCTGGGCCGCTGTCGGCGCAGCCTCCAGTGACCCCATCCGCGGCCCGCCGTTGCGCACCAGCGAGTACCGCATCGGACTGTTCGGCACCTTGCGCACCACCAGGATCGACGCGTACTGCGGCGGGCCCTGCGATGACTGCAGGTACGCCGGGAGGTCCTGCTCCGGTCCTAGCCGGAGCGGGCCGTCGTCGCCACGTACCAGCCAGAAGCCCGCCGTGACGATCGTCGTCACCAGAACCACACCGAGCACACCTTGGATGATGAGTTCGCGAGACTTCCCGACGGAGTCCCAAGCCACGGTGACCGCGACGATCCACCCAGCGCTCATCAGGAACATCAGCGGCCCACTGCCACCACCGAGACGGCTCGCGATCAACGTGCCGGCCAGGCCGGCCAGCGCGACGAGCCAGCCGAGCAACTCGTACCGCTGACGCGACTCGCGGGTCAGCGCCAGCAGGGCCACCAGAATGAGCGGCACCGCGAACCACCAAGGTGCAGGCGCGCCAACCGGCGTACCGGTCAGCAGGCGGGCGATGCTGTCGCCAGGACCCACGGCTGCGGTCGGCGGACCACCGGCCTCCTGGCCGAGGCGGGACGGATGCAGCACGAGCTGGATGGTCCAGGGCAGGACCAGCACCAGCCCGAGGAAGACCGAGAAGACGAGCTGGCGACCTTGTCGCCGCCAGCCGAGCCCGAGCAGTGCGCCGGCCACCAGCGCGATCCCGGCCAGCAGTCCCAGCGCCGGCGTGAAGGCCAAGAGGACGGCCTGGCAGATCCCGGCGAACCAAGCGGCCCGCCAACTGCCCTGAATGACGACCCGGCGACGCCTGGCGACGGTGTGCACAGCGGCACCGAGCAGGGGCAGCACGATCGCCGCCACACAGGTCCCGAGTCGCCCCTGCGAAACCGCTCCGTTGGTGAAAACCGCCAGCCCGTACGCCGCTGCGCCCCACGCTCGGGCAACCCTGTCGACGACAAACGCGCGCAGCAGTCCCCATGCCGCCAGGGCAGCCAGCGGAATCGCGCCCATTAGCAGCACGTTCGTGGCTCCGGCCGGGCCGAAGGTGACAGTCGAAAGAGCCCAGAACTGGGAAAGCCAAGCGGGCGGAGTCACTCCGGGCGGCGCTGATGCGGCCGCGTGCCAGAGGGACCCGAGGCTCTCGTGCGGAGGCAGCAGCAGGTGCGACCGCAGGACGCCGCTGCCGATCAAGCTGCGGGCGGCGATGAAAGCGCCGAGGAACAGGACCGCCCAGACCACCAGGAACGGCCGGCGAATCAACTGGCGGCGCCAGCGCGGCTGGTCGACCGCGACGCGGGCCGTGCTCTTGGCCCGGCGAGCCGTGGTGACGACCTGCTCCTCGGGCTCGTCGGCCCAGGCCTCGCGCAACCGCTCGGAGATGGTGCTGCCGGTCTCTTCGAGGTTGTGCCGCAACGCGTGCACGGAGCGGCCGAAGAGCGACTTGATGTCGTCGTACGGGACCTGGTCCAGATTGCGGCGGTCCTTGCGGGCCTGGGTCCAGCCGCCCGCGAGGACGGTGCCCAGCAATGCGGTCCACTCGTCGACGGCACCCGAGGGTGTCTTGCCGAGCAGGAACCACAGCGACCGGAAGGTGGCGCCGAGGAGGAACCTGAGGATCAGCAGCGGAAGCAGTCTGCTCGGAGCGTTCGCGAGCACGGTGTAGTAGGCGTGCGCGCGGTCGAGCTGGTAGGCGTGCCGCCTGGTGCCGGCCAGCGCCCGCTCACCCGTCGCGGCGGCCTGGGCGTGGTAGACGACCGCGTCCGGCGCGACGCCGACCTTGAAGCCGGCCCGGCTGGCCCGCCAGCCGAAGTCGATGTCGTCGCGGAACATTGGCAGTCGCGGGTCGAAGCCCTTCAGTGACTCCCAGACGTCGCGGCGGACCAGCATCCCGGCCGAGCTGACCGCGAGCACGTTCCGCGGCTGGTCGTGCTGGCCCTGGTCGAGTTCGCCGACCTCGATCCCGGTGTCGCGCCGGCCGCCGAGCGACGTGGTGACGCCGACCTCGAGCAGTTCGCGATCCCGCGGCCACAACCGCAGCTTGGGTCCCCAGACGGCCGTGTCCGGAGACATTGTGGCCTGCAGCAACAATTGTTCGAGCGCCTTCGGAGCCGGCGCGCAGTCGTCGTGCAGCAGCCAGAGCCACTCGACCACCGGCATGTGGCCGTCGTCGCCGTACGGCCCGACGGCGGACGGGACCGGGGCGAACCCGACCGTCTCCAGTCCGCGAGCGACCGCCGTACCGAAGCCCGTGCGGGCGGACAGGCTCACCACGGGCTCGACCGCGGGCATCGTGGCCAGCAGTTCGGCGGTCTCGTCGGTGGAGCCGGTGTCGACCGCGATCAGCCGTTCCGGCCTGCGGCCGAGGGCCCACAGGGCCTCGGTCAGCCTCGGGAGCCAGGCGGCACCTTCGTGCCCGACCACGACCGCGGTGACGACGTGCCGGACCGGTGCGCGACCCATCGGGTCGCCTGTGAGGTCGGTCGGGAAATCGACGGAGTCGAAGAAATCCCAGCCGGCCGGAGCTTCTGGTTCCATGCGGAGCAGTGACACCTCAGGGGTAGGACGGTCTGCCTCGACCCGCTCAGGCCGCGGCGAGGACTGAGCTTACGCGAACCCTGACAGTGCCCCTACACAACCGCGGGACCCGTACACAGCCGCGGGCCCCGGTGGACAGAGTCCGGCCGGGGCCTCACACGAAGTCTGTGTTCAGTTTTCCGTTGCGGCGCAGCAGCCACCGGCGACGGCGGGGTGGCAGGGCACCACCACGCGTCGAGGGATCAGACGGCCCTCTTCTTCAGCTTGCGGCGCTCCCGCTCCGACAGCCCGCCCCAGATCCCGAAGCGTTCGTCGTTCTGCAGTGCGTACTCCAGGCATTCGCCTCGTACGTCACAACCGAGGCAGACCTTCTTCGCCTCGCGGGTGGAACCGCCCTTCTCCGGGAAGAAAGCCTCTGGATCGGTCTGGGCACACAGTGCCCGTTCCTGCCAGTTCGGCTCCTCCTCGATCGCCTCACCGTCGACAATCGCCATCAGCGTTTCTGTCACGGTACGACCTCCTCGACCCTGTTCGTTCCCCTGTACATATGGGCTTGCGGTCCCACATGCCTGACCTCGACCGTTCTACTAGCTTGAAAACGGTCCCCGATACCGAGTGTCCAACGAACGACACGGTTGAAATTACATTCCTGCAATCCACGAAAGTCAAGCCGTGGTCTGCTATTGGCATCATCCGCAACACGGCTGCAAAAGAACGAGAGGCCTGTGTTCACAGGCCTCTCGCTCCGAACCGGTGCCTCGCGAAGGCGTCCGGAGAAAGTTCCGGCGGACCTTCGGCAAGGGCTTGCTGCCTTGTCAGGAAGGCTGCGACCACCAGCCCTGCTGGTTGCCCTGACCCGGCTGCTCCGGCTCGCCGTCCTTCGCCGGGTCCGAAACCCTCGGTTCTACACGGGTTTCGTCGGCTGCCTCGGGCTCCGGCTGCGCGTCAGCGGCAGGAGTCGCGGCAGGCGCCTCCTCGGCCTGCCAGGACTGCTCGCCCGGCTGCCAGCTCGCTTGCTCCGCAGACCAGCTCTCGCCCTGCACTGCCGGCGCCTGGCCCTGGTCGGCGCCCTGCCACTCGGGCTGACCCTGCTGACCGTACTCCTGGCCTGCCCACTGCTGGGCGGCCTCCTGCGGGTGCTCCTGGCCGTGCTCCTGACCGTGTTCCTGACCGGCAGACCACTGCTGCTCCTGCGGCCACTGCTGCTGTGCCTGGTCCTGACCGCCCCACTGCTGTGCGCCCTCGGGGCTCCACTGCTGGGTCGGCTCGGTGCCGTGACCTTCAGCCGACCAAGCCTGCTCGGCCGGCTGCTGCTCGGCGGCACCGGTGTGCGGCTGCGCCTCGGCGTCGGACGCCGACCAGGTCTGCTGCTCGCCACCAGCGTTCCAGTTCTGCTCCTGCGGCCATTGCTCGCCGCCCTGCTGGGCTGCCGCGTAGCCACCGGCTGCACCCGCGGCCGCGCCGGCACCCGCGCTGTAGGCGCCGTACTGACCGGCCTCCTGCCCGTACGGAGCGCCACCCTGCTGTGCGCCGTACTGGCCGTACTGCTGCTGGCCCTGCGGACCGTACTGGCCGCCCTGCTGACCGTACTGCGCGCCAGGCTGGCCGGCGTACTGGCCGCCCTGGCCGGCGAACTGGCCCTGCTGGCCGACCTTCGGCGCGCGGACCGGAGCCGGCAGCGCCTGGAAGTGCCGCAGGATGTAGAAACCGACCACGCCGTACAGCGCGAGACCGGCGAGGCCGTAGAGGAAGTTCACGAACTTGACCGCGGCCGAGTCCGAGCTGTCGCCGAAGACGGCGAACACGACGATCAGGCCAAGCAGCACGTACAGACCGGTGACCACCAGCGCCACCAGGGTGACGAGGCGGGCGTTCCGCGTCTGCTCACCTGCCTCGGTGACCAGCCAGACCGAGGCGGCCAGGGCGATCATCAGCAGGACGCCGGGGAAGGCGGGTGCGACATTCGTATGCAGCACCACGGAGCTGTTGGAGCTGAATCCGGCGTCGCCGACGAAAAGGGAGATCAGCGAAGCCAGCGCCCAGAGGGCGGCGAAGGCGAGCAGGATGTACGCGACCGGCTCTCTGAGCTTCTTGGTTGCGTCGGTAACCACGAGGGCTCCTCGGGATGTTGGGGGCCGTGCAACTTGATTGACACACTGTGCACATAGTTCGGACCCTCGGCAGCATAGTCGTGCGGTGGTTCGTTGCTTTGACGACTCGTGGAGACTGTCCTCATGCGATTGACAGTGCTTGCCGGCGGCGTCGGTGGATCCACCTTCCTGCGCGGCCTGCTGGCGGCCCGGCCGGACGCCGAGATCACCGTGGTCGGCAACACCGCCGACGACATCACGCTGTTCGGCCTGCGGGTCTGCCCCGACCTGGACACGGTGATGTACACCCTCGGCGGTGGCATCTCGAAGGAACGCGGCTGGGGCCGCGAGGACGAGACCTGGGTGGTGAAGGAGGAACTCGCGGCGTACGGCGTCGAGCCGACCTGGTTCGGCCTCGGTGACCGCGACATCGCCACCCACCTGGTCCGGACCCAGATGCTCGACGCCGGCTACGGCCTGGCCGCGGTGACCGAGGCGCTCTGCGCCCGCTGGGAGCTGCCGGTCCGGCTGCTGCCGATGAGCGACGACCGGGTCGAGACCCACGTGGTGGTGGACGATCCGGAGAACCCGGGCACCCGCAAGGCGATCCACTTCCAGGAGTACTGGGTCCGGCTGCACGCGGAGGTCCCGGCGCACCAGATCCTCGCCATCGGCCAGGACAAGGCGAAACCGGCCCCCGGCGTCCTGGACGCGATCGCCGAGTGCGACGCGCTGATCCTGCCGCCGTCCAACCCGGTGGTCTCGGTCGGCACCATCCTCGGCGTCCCGGGGATCCGGGAAGCGGTCCGGGAGACGGCCGCCCCGGTCATCGGGGTCTCGCCGATCATCGGGACCGGCCCGGTCCGCGGCATGGCCGACAAGGTCCTCGCGGCGATCGGGGTGGAGTCCACCGCGGGCGCGGTAGCCCGGTACTACGGGTCGCGCGCGGCCGGCGGCGTACTGGACGGCTGGCTGATCGACACCTCCGACGCGGCGCAGCTCGAGTCGATCGCCGCGGCCGGGATCCACGCGCAGGCCGTGCCGCTGTGGATGGACGACGAGCCGAAGACGGCCGCGATCGCGACCGCAGCGGTGGTCCTGGCCGAGGCCGTCCGCCGATGAGGAAGCAGCTCGAGATCTACCCGGTCGTCGGCGTGCCCGAGATCGGCGCCGGCAGCGACCTGGCCGGCCTGATCGGCGATCTGGCCGACCTCCGCGACGGTGACGTCGTCGCGGTCACGTCGAAGATCATCAGCAAGGCCGAGGGCCGGCTCACCCACGGCACCCGCGACGAGGCGATCGACGCGGAGCTCGTCCGGGTGGTGGCCCAGCGGGGCGACACCCGGATCGTGCAGACGCGGCACGGCCTGGTGATGGCCGCCGCGGGCACGGACACGTCCAACACCGCGCCCGGCACAGTCCTGTTGCTGCCGGTCGACCCGGACCTGTCCGCGCGCGCCCTGCGAGTGGCCTGGAAGAAGCGGTACGACGTGAACGTCGGCGTGGTGATCACCGACACCCTCGGCCGGCCGTGGCGCAACGGCCAGACGGACCTGGCGATCGGCGCGGCCGGGATCCAGGTGCTGGAGGATCTCCGCGGCAGCACCGACACTCACGGCAATGTGCTCGCCGTGACCGAGCCGGCCATCGCCGACGAGATCGCGGGCGCCGGCGAACTCGTGAAGGGCAAGGCCGACGGCGTACCGGTCGCCGTACTGCGGGGGTTGTCGGACGTGGTGCTCCCCGTCGGGGAGCACGGGACCGGGGCGCGGGCGCTGGTCAGAGATGCGGAGCTGGACCTGTTCAGCCTGGGCACGCGGGAGGCAGCGCGGGCCGCAGTACTGGCTCGGAAGGCTCCGACCGGGCCACGGGAGGTGGATCCGGAGCTGTGGGCGGGGCTGCTGACCGACGACGAGGACGTCCACATCGAACTGCTGGACAACTCGATCGCCGTGTTCGGGGACGAGCCGGTGGCGGTGGGCGTGATCGCGGAACGGCTCGCGGTGCTCCTGCACGCCGAGGGGTACGGCGTCGCCGTACGGACCGGTCCGGGCAGTGAGGCGACGGTCACGTTCGGCTCACGGTCCAGATAGTTTTCTAGGCAACTTCTCAGGGTGGCTCAGTACACTGCACGCGGACGGCGGCGCCCGAGACCGCCCATGATCAGGGAAGACCATTCACTGTGGGTAAGTCTCAGAAGCAGGATCGCCGCGAGCTGATCGAGAAGATGCAGCGTGAGCAGGCCCGGTCCGACAAGCGCCGTACGCTCATCATCGTGGCCGTCTCGATCCTGGTCGGCCTGGCGATCATCGCCTACCCCGCGATCCGGTTGATCCAGGACTCCAGGACCAAGAACCTGTCGATCTCCGACCTCGGGGTGGCCGCCGCGTCCGCGTCCTGCGACAAGCCCACCGACGACAAGGCCTCCGGTACCCAGGACCACAAGCCGGACGGCACCGTCATCCAGTACCCGGTCTCCCCGCCGTCGTCGGGCCCGCACTACGCGGTCTGGGCGCCGTTCGGGAAGAAGTTCTACACCTTCGAGGACCGCCCGCCGGTGCCGAACCTGGTGCACAACCTCGAGCACGGCTACACGATCCTCTGGTACAACGAGGCGACCTCGAAGAACAAGGACCAGCTGGCCCTGATCGAGAAGATCTCCAAGGCCAAGCTGCCGGACAGCTCGAACGGCAAGTTCATCGCCGCGCCGTTCCGCGCCTCCGACGGCCAGCTGCCCTGGCCCGACGGCAAGAACATCGCCTTCTCGCACTGGAGCGGCATGGGCGCCGACGGCAAGACGGCCTTCGGTCACCGCCAGTTCTGCGGCTCGGTCAGCGGCGCCGCGCTCGCCGACTTCATGAACAAGTACCCGTCGACCGACGCCCAGGAGCCGAACGGCGGCTGATCCCCGGTTCCGGGCCGGTGCGGACGGACAGGCACGGATCCGGTCCGCTGGGTTAGTCTTCGGCCTTTGCGGACCGATCCTGGGAGTGGCATGGCCAAGGCAACACAGTCGCGGCGCGAGCTGATCGAGAAGATGCAGCGCGACCAGGCCCGGTCCGACAAGCGCCGGACGTGGGCGATCGTGGCTGTCTCGATCGTGGTCGGGCTGGGCATCATCGCGGTGCCGGCGGTCAAGCTGATCGAGGACTCCCGAGCCAAGAGCCGGCCGATCGCCGCCCTCGGTGTCAAGGCGGCCGCGGCCTCCTGCGACGCACCGACGAACGACCCGGCCGGCAAGTCCGCGGACCACCGGCCGGACGGCGAGAAGATCGCGTACGCCGTCTCGCCGCCGTCGAGCGGGCCGCACTACCAGACCTGGGCGCCGTTCAGTAAGAAGTTCTACTCGGCCGACGACCGGCCGCCGGTGGAGAACCTGGTGCACAACCTCGAGCACGGGTACACGCTGCTCTGGTACAGCGACGAGATCGCCAACGACAAGAAGCAGGTCGCCGAGATCGAGAAGCTCGCCAAGGCGAAGCTGCCCGACGCGGCCGACGGTGGCTTCTTCATCGCCGCCCCGTTCCACGCCTCCGAAGGCGCCGCCTGGCCGGCCGGCAAGAAGATCGCCTTCGCGCACTGGAGCGCCGGCCCGGAAGGCCAGTCCTTCGGCCACCGCCAGTTCTGCGGCGACCTCAGCGGCGAGGCCCTCACCACCTTCATCAACAAGTACCCGGCCCAGGACACTCAAGAACCAGGTCTGCGCTGAGGTAGCTGCGGGTCAGACGTAGCGGGCCGCGTGGTCGGACTGGACCTGGGCGACCAGGTCTTTCACCCGTTCGCCGTCCGCGAGCGGGCAGACCAGGGTGACGTCGTGGGTGTGGACGATGATGTGGCCGGTGAGGCCGACCGCGGCGATCAGGTGGTCGGGGTCGTCGGTGACGATCACGTTGTCGTGCGAGTCGAGCAGGCAACTGAGCGCGGTCCCGTCGTGACGGTTGCCCTCGGCATCGACCTCGTAGGTGCCCGCGAGTGCCGCCCAGGAACCGACGTCCAGCCAGTGCACGGGCATCGGGATGACGACCACGTCCGCGTCGACCTTGCCCTGCGAAGCAGGCTCCATCACCGCGAAGTCGACGCTGATCTTGCGCAGTCCCGGGTAGATCGCGCCGAGTTCGGCGTCGCGCTGCGGGGTGTCCCAGACCGCCGCGACCTGGCGCAGTCGGGCGGCCGACTCCGGCAGCAGCGCGTCGAGCACGCTCAGCACGGTCTCGGCCCGCCAGACGAACATGCCGGAGTTCCACCAGAACCGCCCGGTCGCCAGGTACTCCTCGGCGGTCGCGCGATCCGGCTTCTCCCGGAACCGGTCCACGACGTACGCCGAAGTGCCGTCGATGGCCGCACCGCGTTCCACGTACCCGAGCCCGGTGTGCGGGTGGGTCGGCTCGATCCCGAAGGTGACCAGTGAGCGCGGCCGCTGCTCGACCAGCTCGAAGCCGCTCTCGATCGCGGCCCGGAACTCCGCCTCCGGCGTGATCAGGTGGTCCGAGCCGACGATCGCCAGCACCGCGTCGGGATCATGCCGGGCGACCACCGCCGAGGCCAGGCCGACCGCGTTCGCCGTGTCCCGGCCGACCGGTTCGCCGATGATGTTGTGCTCGCCGAGCTCGGGGAGCTGCTCGCGGACCAGGTCCGTGTGGGCGGCCACCGTGCAGACGTAGATGTTGGCCGGGTCGACCAGGCCCGCGAGCCGGTCGTACGCCACTCGGAGCAGGGAGTTCCCCGCTGCCAGCGGGAGCACCTGCTTGGGCTTGTCGACCCGGGACAACGGCCACAGCCGGGTCCCCGAACCGCCGGCCAGAATCACCACGTTTCGCATGAGGACGAACCCTACCGGGCGAACCGAGCCACCCGCCGCCGGAGCCGACCAGTAGCCAGCTGGTATCTAGTCAACCTGCGTTGGAACCGGATGGCAGCTAGTCAGCGGCGGGCGCCTCGGCCGGCGTACCGGCGGTGGGGCTGACCGGGCAGGGCACCGGCCGGGCGGTCTCCTCGGCCGCGGTACGAGCGGTCGGGATGCGCAGGTGGGCGAGGTCGGCGGGCACCGGGCTGTCGGGGACCCAGAAGCGGTCCGACTCGCCGTCGATACCGGTCGCGGGGGCGTCGGTGAGCCGGAAGCGGTCGCGCAGGCGCCCGTAGAAGTCGGTGGGACGAAGCCGGACCAGCCGAAGCCGCCGTACGGAGCCGTAGACGCCGATCCAGTCGCCCGGGTCGAGGATGCCGCGCAACTGACCGTCGATGCTGACCGCGGCCTGCCCCGAGTGCGGCAGCACCCGCAGCGCCACCGGCTCGTCCGGCGCCGCCACCACGGTCCGGTTGAAGGTCATGTGCGGCGCCACCGGCGTGAAGACGACCGCCTCCAGGTTCGGCGACAACACCGGCCCACCGGCCGCGAAGCTGTACGCCGTACTGCCGGTCGGCGTCGCCACGATCAACGCGTCAGCCGAGTACGACGCCAGCAGTCGCCCGGCCAGGTAGACGCCGATGCTGACCTGGTGGTCGCGGGCCAGCTTCTCCAGCACCACGTCGTTCAGCGCGGTCACGTCGAGAGCCACGCCCCAGCCGTCGCCCTCGACGGTCTCCGGCCGCACCGAGGGCGGCGGGAGCGCGGGACCGTGGCCGTACCGCAGCAGCGCGTCGATCCCGGTCGGGATCTCCAGCGGCCGCGAGGCGCGCATGGTGAGCGTCATCCGCTCCTCGATGGTGGCGCCGCCGTGGTGGACCGCTTCCAGCGCCTCTTCGACGTCGCTGCACGCCACCTCGGTCAGGAAGCCCACCTTGCCGAGGTCGACGCCCAGGACGGCGGCGTCGTTCTTCGCCGCGATCCGGGCACCGCGCAGGAAGGTGCCGTCGCCGCCGAGGGTGACGACCAGGTCGGGATTGCCGGCGTGGTGCAACTCGTCCATCCCGCCGCGGCGGCCCTCGTGCTGCTTCCAGACATCGATGTCGGTACAGCCGATGTCATGCCGGCGGCACCAGTCACGGACCACCTCGGCAGCCTGGACGGCGAGCGGGCGGCCTTGGTGCACAACGAGACCGAGACGACTGACAGGCACTGTTCTACTCCTCCGACTGGTTGCGACAACGGTAGTCCGCCCGTGCCGCGGGACCGGGAGAGCTGCTCCGCCGCGAGACCCGAGGGCTCAGCCGGGCGGCCGGCGGGTGGCGCTGATGATCGGATCGGTCTCGTCGTCGAACTCGCCGATGACCTCTTCCAGCAGATCCTCGAGAGCGACCACGCCGATCGGTTCGGAACCCTCCTCGACGACGGCCAACTGGGAGCGTTCGGTCCGCATGAGGCGGATCGCCGCGGCGACCGGAGTACCGGCCGGCAGCCGGAGCGGCTCGGTCATCAGCTCGGCGGCGCGAAGCGTGTGACCGCCTCCGGTCGTCGCGCGGGCCGCGTCGCGGACGTGCACGATGCCGCAGATCGCAGTACCGGAGCTGACCACGGCGAGCCGCGAGCGTCCCTCGCGCCGGCTGACCAGTTCGACCTCGCGGGCCGGCGCGGAAGCCGGCACGGTGGACAGCCGCGAGGTCGGCGTCATCACCTGGTCGACCGTGGTGTTCTGCAGGGTGAGCATCGCGGTGAGCAGCTCGTGCTCGGGCGCCGGCAGCGTGCCGTGTTCGGCGGACGACTCGATCAGCAGCCGCAGCTCGTCCGGACCATGGGCATTCGCGAGCTCGTTCTGCGGCGTCACCTTGAGCAGCCGTACGCACGCGTTCGCCAGCGTGTTCAGTACGACGAGCAGCGGCCGGAAGACGAAGGTGAACCCGCGGAACGGCATCGCCAGCAGCAATGCCGACCGCTCGGGATCGCTGATCGCCCACGACTTCGGTGCCATCTCGCCCAGCAACACGTGCAGCAGGCCGACGCCGCCGACGGCGAGGATCAACGCGATCACCTCGCCGACGCCGTCCGGCACCCCGATCAGCTCGAACAACGGATGCAGCAGCTGCGCGACCGCGGGCTCGGACAGCGACCCGAGACCCAGCGTGCACAAGGTGATCCCGAGCTGCGCGCCCGCGAGCATCAACGACAGCTCACTGATTCCGGCAAGGGCAGCACGCGCCGTACGCCGGCCCTCGGCCGCGAACTGTTCGAGCCGGTGCCGCTTCGACGCGACCAGCGCGAACTCGGCGGCGACGAAGAACCCGTTGAAAACAAGGAGCAGCAGCGAGATCAGGAGAGCGACGGCGGTGTTCACGAGAGCCTCTCCAGGACGACAAGGCCGGGGACATGCCGCAGTACCGTCTGCACTGTCAGTTTGCCGTGCTCGCGGGGTGCGGGGCGGCCGTCGTGGTCGAAGCGCTGCGGCAGCTCCACGACCACCTCGTCGCCGACCACCGGGATCCGCCCGAGCCGGGCCATCACCAGTCCGGACACGGTGTCGTAGTCGTCGCCGTCCGGCAGAGCGATCCCGGTCGCCTCCATCACCTCGTCGAGACGCCGGCGACCGGGCACGACCCAGGTCCCGTCCGGGTTGGCCAGCAGCCCGGCTTCGGGAAGGTCGTCCTCGTCGCGGATCTCGCCGACCAGTTCCTCGGCGATGTCCTCCAGCGACACCACGCCGGCGAACCCGCCGAACTCGTCCACGACGATCGCGAGCTGGCGATGCGCCGTCCGGAGCTGCTCGAGCACGCCGGGCAGCGAGAGGGTGGCCGGTACGACGACCGGCGGTGCCGCCAGCGACCCGATCGTGACGTGCGAACGGTCGGCCGGTTCGACCTCGACCACGTCGCCGATCGCGATCACGCCGACCACCTCGTCCACCGAGGCGGCGATCACCGGGAACCGGCTGTGCCCGGAGTCGAGCAGTTCGACCACCCTGGTCAGCGGGTCGTCGGTGTGCACGGTGATCACGTCGACGCGCGGGATCATCACCTCGGCGGCGATCCGGCCGCGGAAGTCGAGGCCGCGATCGAGCAGCCGGGTGGTGTCCTCGTCCAGCAGGCCCTGCTCGTACGACGTGGCGATGATCCGGTCCAGCTCCTGGGCGGTGGCGCCCTGCGGAAGCTCCTCGACCGGCTCGATCCCGACCCGGCGCAGGATCCGGTTCGACGCGGTGTCGAAGAGGCGGATCAGCGGGCCGGCCACGGTCAGGTAGATCAGGGTGGACCGGGACAGCCGCAGCGCCAGCGCCTCGGCCCGGGCGATCGCCAGGTTCTTCGGGGCCAGCTCACCGAGCACCATCTGGATGATCGTTGCCAGTAGCAACGCAAGGATCACCGAGACCGACAACGACACACTCTTGGGGAGACCGGCCGAACCGAGCAGGTTCTCCAGCCCCGTGCCGAGGTAAGGCTGGGCGACGTAGCCGGCGAGCAGCGCCGTGACGGTGATCCCGACCTGCGCGCCGGACAGCACGAACGAGAGCCGCGAGGTGACCTCGAGCGCCCGTACGGCGGCTGCGTCACCCGCCTCGGCGAGACCTTGAAGCCGGTTCCGGTCCACCGCGACGTAGGAGAACTCCTGCGCCACGAAGTACCCGGTGGCCACGGTCAGCGCCAGGATGAGCGCCAGCCCGACCACGATCAACATGCGCCGACCTTACGAGGACTCCGGGGTCCACGGGATCGCGGGGGTCCTGGAGTCTCGTCGCTCACCCGCGCTCGAGCAGAGCCTCGGACACCGCCCACAAGCGCTCGGCGTTGTCCGGGTCAACGGCGTACCGCGCCACGCCGTACAGGGTTCCGCTGCGCCGATCGAGCACCTCAGCCTCGTTGCAGTCGTTGAAGTAGCGGCCGCCAACCCCTTCCAGCAAAGGAGAAGCAGCGAGCAGGACCGAGGTCGCCGCGCCTTGCTCGACAGTCTTGAACATCTCCGGCGGCGTCTTACCACTCCCCCGTCCATCGGTGTGCCGCTGCAGGTTGGTGTAGATCGCCCCGGGCATCAGGGCGTTGGCGGTGATCCCGTCCGCGGCCCAGCGACGACTCGCCTCGACGGCGAACAGCACGTTCGCCGTCTTCGACTGCCCGTAGGCCAGCCAGCGGTCGTACGGCCGGAAGTCGAAGTTCAGGTCGTCGAACACCACCGGCGAGAGCTGATGACCGGACGAGCTGACCACGACAAGCCTGGCATCGCCCGCAGCGGCCAGCGCCCCGTGCAGCCCAGTCGCCAGCGCGAAGTGCCCGAGGTGGTTGGTCGCGAACTGCAACTCCCATCCCTGCTCGGTGTACTCCTCCGGGCAGGCCATCACCCCGGCGTTGGCGATCAGGACGTCGAGCGGACCTTGCCAGTCGGCGGCGAACCTGCGCACCGACGCGAGGCTCGTCAGGTCGAGCTCCGCGACGTGGACCCTTTCGTTGCCCGTGGTTGCAGTGAGGTCCTTGGCGGTCCGCTCCCCTGCGGCGATGTCCCGTACGGCGAGGGTCACCTCCGCGCGGGCCGACGCCAAGGCGCGCGCCGTCTCGACGCCGATGCCGGACGAACCGCCGGTGACAACCACTCGGCGGCCGTCGAGGTCCACCCCGCGGACGACGTCAGCGGCAGTGCTGGTGAAGCCGAACGGCGTCCTGATCATGCTGACGCCTCCACCGACCCCGTCCACGAAAGCACCTGATGGTCGCGGATCAGTTCGCCGTACGTCGCCGGGTCGACCCGGTCGGCGAGGACGAGATCGACGATCGGTACGGCGGCTTCGGCCGGCGTCCTGGCCCCGCTGAAGTCGTCGAACCAAGGCCGGGAGGCGCGGGTGTCGACGAGGCCGGGACAGACCGAGGCGATCAGCGTGTTCTGGGCCAGATCCGTGGCCCGCCGTTGCGCGGCGACGGCCCGTACGGCGGCGACCTGGCCGACCTTGGAGGGCAGGTTGACCCACTCCGGCCAGCCTTGCCCGGCGGCCGTTCCGGCGTGGATCGACTGCCGCCACTCTTCGACGGTCCGCTCGATCTGCTCGAACGACGGACCGTCGAACAGCGGGTGCAGCTTCGGGTCGAGTTGGTCGAGGGTGCCGAGCGAACTCGCGACGACGATCAGCCGGCCACCGGGCCGGAGTACCGGAGCGAGGGAACGGAGTACGGAGTGCGTGCCGCCGTTCGCGACCGCGATGAACTGGTCGGCCTGTTCGGCCTGCGGCCGGTCGGGACTGAGCGGGGCGATGGCGTTGGAGATGACGATGTCGACACCGCCGTACTGCGTTTGCAGGTCGGCCGCCAACTCGGCGACGGCCGTGGGATCGCTGACGTCGAGCACGCGGCCTTCGACCTGCGCGACACCGTGCACCCGGGCGGCGGCTTCGGCGACCCGCTCGGCATTGCGGCTGGTGAGGAGGACGAGGTCCTCGGGGTTCATCCGGGCGGCGAGTTCTTCGACCAGGGCGAAGCCGAGGCCCTGGTTCGCGCCGGTGACTACTGCGATGCGTCTCATGGAAGCAACGGTAGGAACGAGTCAGCCATGATTCCAACGAGACTTCGGCACAGGTAGCATGCGGAAAAGTCATGGACTTCACCGACGTCTCCCTGGTCGCGCTGCGGGTCTTCCGCGAGGTCGCCGAGCGCGGCACGTTCACGGCCGCGGCGACCGCGCTCGGCTACACCCAGTCCGCGGTCTCCCGGCAGATCGCCTCGATCGAGCGCGCCGCCCAGGCCCCGCTGCTGGAACGCCGCCGCGAAGGCGTCCGGCTGACGCCGGCAGGACAGGTCGTACTCCGAACCGCGGCGCGCGTCCTCGACCAGCTCGACACGACCGCGCGCGAACTCGCCGGCCTGCCCGCGGAGGCCGGCAAGGTCCGGCTCGGCTGGTTCCCGAGCGCGGGCGCCGTACTGGTGCCGAAGGCAATCAGTGCGCTGCGGCGAAATCACCCGGCGCTCGAGGTCACGTCACGCGAGGGATCGACGCCGGCGCTGGTCCGGGCGTTGCGGGCCGGCAGCGTCGACCTTGCTCTGCTCGCCTCGGCGCCACCGTTCCGGCCGGCAGATGCCGAGTCACCCGCCTTCCAGCTCCAGGTGATGGTCGAGCGGGCGCTGTGCCTCGCCGTACCGGCTGGTCATCCACTGGCGGGTGGGGAGGCGATCGACTTCGCCGAGTTGCGCGGGCAGCGATGGATCGCCGGGCCTGCCTCGGGCGAGGACAAGCTGATGGGGGTCTGGCCGGGACTCGACGAGCGGCCCGAGATCGCCCACACAGCCCGGGATTGGCTGGCCAAGCTGCACCTGGTCGCCGCGGGCGCAGGCATCACCACGGTGCCCCCTTCGCTCGCAGGCGCCGCGCCGGCCGGCGTACGCATCCTGCCGGTCCATGGCGGCCCACAGGAACTCCGCCGGATCGTCGTGGCACGGCTTCCCGGCCCGGTCGCGACCCCAGTGGCCCAGCTGATCGACGCGCTCCGTACCGCGGCCGCCGTGGCGGGTTGAGGACTCAGACCGGCGGGCTGTCCTGTTTGGGCTTGGCGGCCTCGTCCTCGGCGGGCGACTCGTCGTCCCCGTTCTTGATCTTCTTGAACTCGGTCAGCGCGCGAGCCGTGTTGCGGGTCAGCTCGGGCAGCTTGTTCGCACCGAACACCAGCACCACGATCACCAGGATGACGATCCACTCGCCACCCTCGGGCATCGCCAGCAGTGCAGCCATGACAGTCCTCTTTCTCGGAACCCCGGACAACGGTACGCCTGGGAGGAAAGGGCACGCATCCCCGACCACGCACGACATAGGGTTGCGCTCATGGCCGCAACGCTTCCCGAACTCTTCAGCGCCGCGGTCCGCCGCGACGGCGCCAGTCCGTTCCTCACGTACTACGACGACGCGTCCGGCGAGCGGATCGAGCTGAGCGCGCTCACCACCGCCAACTGGGTGGCGAAGACAGCGAACCTGCTCGTCGACGAGTACGACCTGGAAGCCGGCGAGACCGTCGCCATCGGACTGCCACCGCACTGGCTCGGTGTCGTCTGGGCGCTGTCCACCTGGTCGGCAGGCGCGAGCCTGACCAGCGGCGAGGGCGCGATCGCGATCACCGGACCCGACTTCGGCCTCCGCGGCAGCCGCGAGACGATCGCGTCCGCGCTGCTCCCGCTCGGCGGCCGGTTCCGGGAGCCGATTCCGGACGACGTGCACGACTACGGCGCAGAGGTCTACAACCACCCTGACGTCTTCGTCCCCTTCGACCCACCCGCGGCCGACTCCCCGGCGTACGACACGAGCACGCACGCGGACCTGATCGCCGCCGCGAAGCCGGTCGCCGAGCGGGTGCTGACGACAGCGAGCCTGGTCAGCCCGGAAGGCATCGGCACGCTGGTCGGAGTGATCGCGGCCGGCGGCTCGATCGTGCTCTGCCGCAACCTGGACGAGGCGAAGCTGGACCGGCGGATCGCCGACGAGAAGGTCGATCGAGTCTTGGAGGACAACTGATGCAGCGGTTCGACGGACGGGTCGCACTGGTCACAGCGGCGGCGCAGGGGATCGGCGCCGCCGTCGCCCGCAGGATCGCCGCCGAAGGTGGTTCGGTGATCGTCACCGACCTGCAGGAGGACAAGGTCGCGGAGCTCGCCGCCGAGCTCGGCGACCGCGCCCTCGCAGTCCGGGTGGACGTCACCTCGCGCGCAGACCTCGACGCGGCGGTCGCGGCCGGGGTCGAACGCTTCGGCCGACTGGACCTGCTGGTGAACAACGCCGGCGCGTGCGTCGTCACCGCGATGCCGGAGGACACCACTGCCGAGGAGTGGCACCGCCAGCTCGATCTCACCCTGGTCAGCGCGGCCCAGAGCATCCAGGCCGCGCTCCCGCACCTGCTGAAGACGCGCGGCAACGTCGTCACCATCAGCTCGGTGAACGGCCTGGCGGCCTTCGGGAACCTCGAGTACTCCGCGGCGAAGGCCGGCCAGCTCGCGATGACCCAGAACTTCGCCGCCCGCTTCGGCTCCAGCGGGGTCCGCTTCAATGTCGTTGCCCCCGGCACCATCCGGACGCCGAACTGGGACAACCAGCCCGACGCGCTGGACCGGCTCGCCAAGTTGTACCCGCTCGGCCGGGTCGGCGAGCCCGAGGACATCGCCGCCGCCGTGGCCTTCCTGGGCTCCGACGACGCCGCCTGGATCACCGGCCACACCCTCCCGGTGGAAGGCGGCGTCCTCACCGGTCCGTCGGCACTGGACCTGACCCCGAAAGGCCCGTTCCGCAAGGAGCAGTAGGAGCCTCCTCCACCGCGACCAGCATGTGGACGATCACGCAGCGTCAAAGTGTAGTGAGTTTATAGTCTTAGTTCATTAAGGGCTCAGTACCCCGAGAACAGGACACCGTGCGATGAGCGAACCCAGCTGGTCCTTCGAGACCCGCCAGATCCATGCCGGCCAGACCTCCGACCCGACCACCTTGGCCCGGGCGCTGCCGATCTACCAGACCACGTCGTACACCTTCGACAGCACCGATCATGCCGCGAGCCTGTTCGGCCTGCAGGAGTTCGGCAACATCTACACCCGGATCCAGAACCCGACCCAGGACGCGGTCGAGCAGCGGATCGCCAGCCTGGAAGGCGGAACCGCCGCGCTACTGGTCTCCTCGGGGCAGGCCGCGACCTCGCTCGCGCTGCTGAACGTCGCCGAGGCCGGCGACCACGTGGTCAGCAGCCCGAGCCTGTACGGCGGGACGTACAACCTGTTCCACTACACGTTCCCCAAGCTCGGCGTCGAGGTGAGCTTCGTCGAGGATCCGAGCGACCCGGAGTCCTGGAAAGCCGCGATCCGGCCGAACACCAAGGCGTTCTTCGGCGAGACGATCGCCAACCCGAAGAGCGAGATCCTCGACCTCGAGGCGATCGCGGGAGTCGCCCACGAGTACGGCGTACCGCTGATCGTCGACAACACCGTCGCCACGCCGTACGCGCTGCGGCCGTTCGAGCACGGCGCGGACGTGGTGGTGCACTCGGCGACGAAGTACCTGGGCGGCCACGGTACGGCGATCGCCGGCGTGATCGTGGACTCGGGCAAGTTCGACTATGCCGCGAACCCCGAACGCTTCCCCGGCTTCAACCAGCCGGACCCGAGCTACCACGGCCTCACGTACGGCACCGCGCTCGGCGTCGGCTCCGATCTCGGCAACCTGGCCTACATCCTGAAGGCCCGGGTGCAGTGGTTGCGCGACCTCGGTACTGCCGTGTCGCCGTTCAACGCGTTCCTGATCTCGCAAGGCCTGGAGACGCTGTCGCTGCGGATCGAGCGGCACCTCGACAACGCGCTAGCGGTGGCGCAGTGGCTGGAAGGCCGCGACGAGGTGGACAGCGTCGCGTACGCCAGCCTCCCGTCGAGCCCGTACTACGCGCTCGCGCAGAAGTACACGCCGCGGGGCGCCGGTGCCGTGGTGGCGTTCGAGATCAAGGGCGGCGTGGACGCGGGCAAGCGGTTCGTGGATGCCCTGCAACTGCACAGTCATGTGGCGAACATCGGCGACGTCCGGTCGCTGGTGATCCACCCGGCGTCGACCACGCACAGCCAGTTGTCCGTCGAGGACCAGCTTGCCTCGGGCGTCACGCCGGGGCTGGTCCGGCTCGCGGTCGGCCTCGAACACCTCGACGACATCCTGGCCGATCTCGAGGTCGGGTTCGCCGCCGCCAAGTCGGCCTGAGCCGGCGCGGCGCCAGATGACTCAGGATCGTCCGTCCGCGTCCGTCAGGGAGTGGAGCATCGGCGCCCGGGGGCGGGACACCGGTGCTCAGGACGACGACGCGCTGCCGGTTCCGGCGGGCGTCGGCCAAACACCAGGTCAGGTGGCCGGTGAGTGGCGGACGGACAATCCTGACCCAAGACCGGCGGCAGGGGGTGAGGAGCCGGCCGGCGGGCGGCAGCTTGCCGGGATCGGCTCGCTGGTGCTGGAGAGTGGCGACTCGCTGCCTGGCGTGGTGATCGCCTATGAGACCTGGGGCCGGCCGAACGCCGCCCGGGACAACGCCGTCCTCATCTGCCATGCCCTGACCGGGGACGCACATGTGGTCGGCCCAGCCGGCCCGGGGCAACCCACCCCGGGCTGGTGGGACGGCCTGATCGGCCCGGGCCGATCTGTCGATCCCGCCGACTGGTACGTCGTGGCCGCGAACGTCCTCGGTGGTTGCCAGGGCTCCACCGGACCGTCGTCACCCGCGCCGGACGGGAAGGCGTGGGGCAGCAGGTTTCCCGCGATCACCGTCCGGGACCAGGTCGCCGCTGAGGCAGCACTCTCCACCCGGCTCGGTATCGACCGCTGGGCGGCGGTGATCGGCGGCTCGATGGGCGGCATGCGGGCGCTCGAATGGCTGCTGCTGTATCCGGAGCGGGTCGCGACGTCCGTGGTACTGGCTTCCACCGGGTATGCCACGGCGGAGCAGATCGCCTGGTGTGCACCGCAACTCGCCGCCATCGAAGAGGATCCGGCGTGGCAGGGCGGTGACTACTACGGGACCGGAACAGCTCCCACCTCAGGACTCGGCATCGCCCGGCAGATCGCGCACATCACCTACCGGTCGGAGTACGAACTCGCCAGCCGCTTCGGGCGCAAACCCCAAGGAGACGGCCGCTTCGCCGTCGAGTCGTACCTCGACCACCACGCCACGAAGCTCGTCAATCGCTTCGACGCGGGCTCGTACGCCGTCCTGACGCGCGCGATGAATTCGCACGACATCGGCCGGGACCGCGGCGGTCTTCGCCAGGCGCTGGAGAATCTGACCGGCCGCCTGGTGATCGCGGCCGTCGACTCGGACCGGCTCTATCCGGCGCGCCTGTCCGCCGAACTCGTCGAGGCCCGTCCGGACGCCGGCCCGCTGCACCTGATCAAGTCCCCGTACGGCCACGACGGCTTCCTGATCGAACTCGAGCAGGTCGGCGCGCTGATCGCAGACACGCTCGGCTCGTGATCAGGGCTGGCTGGTGCGAGCCAGGCCCTGGATGGCGTAGCTGTGTTCGAGTTGGCTGCCGAACGCCTTCCAGTGGGCCGCGACCTTGGCGAAGCCGGCCGCTGCCGTCGTACGGTCGCCGCGGTGCTCTGCCAGCAGGCTCTCTGCTGTCTTCACCGAGTACTCCCACATCGGCAACAGCGGCACCAGCCGGGCGGTCAGCGCGGCGGCGATGTCGGGCTCGTCGACCGCCAGAGCAGCGCGGACATAAGCAGGCAGCCGCGCAGCGAACTCGTGGCTGCCGGTCAGCTCTTCCAGCTCCAGCAGCCGCTGGATCACTTCGCGGACACCCGCGCGGTCCCCGGCCGCGGCTCGCGCCGTGGCGACCGGTGCGCCCGAGATCGCCACGAGATCGGGCCAGCCGACCTTGATCGCCAGCTGGTACGCCTCTTCCGCGGCTTCCCGGGCGCCCTCCTGGCCGAGCTCCAACTGGGCCCGGGCCAGCGCCGCGAGCACCTCGATCCGGCGCAGCAGGATGAACGCCGGGCCCGGATGATCCAGTTGCTCCCGGCAACCACTGACGACCTCCGCCAGTTCACCGGTCTCGACCATCAACTCCAGCACCATGCACGTGATCTGCTGATCGAGTTCCACCAGCCTGCGCCGGTCGGTGTATTCGCGAGCCTCCCGCAGCGAGTCGAGCGCCGCTACCGGACCTTCGATCTGCCAGACGACGAAACCGTAGTTGAGCCAGGTGACGGCGGTGTCGCGCGCCTGACCCAGCTCCTGGAGGGCGGCCAGCGCGTGCTTGATGTCGACCAGTCCGCCGGTGTCTCCGTTGGCGATCCGGGACAGCCCGAGCGCCTCCAGCGCGCGGTACGGCACGGCGTACCCGTGCTCGGACGCCATCGCCAGGGAGCGGGTCGCCGCGGCGAAGGCGTCGTCGCGCCGGCCCGCGACCGACAGGATGCTCGCCTGCCCGGCCAGCGCACCGACCAGGTCCTCGCTCGGCCCGAGGGCTTCGAGCATCGCGACCACCCGGTTGATCGTGTCCAGCCGCTCGGCCATGTTGTTCATCGGATAGGTGGACATCCGCAACGCCCGGGCCATTCCGACCACGTTGCCTGCGGCATCGAATCCGGCGGCGGCCTCGCGGAACGCGGCCAGCGCGTCGTCGAGCCGCCCGGACAGGAAGGCGGCCCAGCCCCAGCGGGACAGCACCTCCGGCCGCTCCGGATCGTCCACCGGGGTCAGCGCGAGAGCCTGGTCGAGCAGCCTGAGCGCGTCGGCGGTGTCCACGTTCATCGCCAGCTCGGCGGCCAACTGGTCGTAGCGCCTGGCCCGCGGTGACAACTCCTCGATCACCCGGTCGTCGCCGACGGCCCGGGACAGCTCGAGCGCGGTCTCCAGATGATGGGCGATGGTGTTGGTCGCCTCGGCCTGCCGGGTCGCGCACTGTGCTTCCAGCCAGTCCGCCGCAGCGATGTGCCGCGCCGCCCGCTCCGCTCGCGGCACCTGGTTGTAGGCGACATCGCGGGTCAGCGCATGCCAGAAGGTGTACTCGTGCTGGCCACCCATCGACGACTGCCGGACCGGCCGCACCAACTCCTTCCGCGCCAGCTCCTGCAACGCCTGTACGACGTCCGCCGCGTCGCGGTGGCTGAGGACGGCGACGGCCTCGGCCCAGAAGACCCGGCCGATCACGGCCGCGTTCGCCAACAGTGCTTTGCGATCCGGCTCCAGCGTGTCCAGGCGGGCGGCGATGATCGAACTGATTCCCGACGGCAGGTCGACGGTGGCGTGGCCCGAGCCGGAGTCCTTCACCATCCGCGCGAGTTCCTCGGCGTACAAGGGGTTTCCGTCAGCGCGCTGGACCAGTTCGGCCTTGGTGTCCGGCGGCACGGCGCCGTCGGTGAGCAGGCGGGTCATCAGCTGGTCGGTCTCGCTGCCGGACAACGGGGAGAGACCGATCGTCAGGGCGTTCTGGAGTCCGCGGGTCCAGCGGGGGCCGCGTTCCAGCAACTCGGGCCGCGCGGTGATGACGACCAGCAGCGGGAGGCCGGTGACCCAGTCGACGAGGTGGTCGACGAAGTGCAGCAGGGCGTCCTTGGCCCAGTGCAGGTCTTCCAGCACGATCACCGTCGGGGCGTGCTCCGCGAATCCCTCGATCAGTTGACGCCAGGCGGCGAACGACTCCTCCTGCGTCACCGAGCCGGTCGGCACACTGCCGGTCTCGGCGCCGACCAGCGGCCGGACCCTGGCTCGCAACCAGGACCGGTCCGCGCCTTCGGGCAGGATCGCCTCCAGCTTCTCGGCGGCCGCCGTCGGCGGATCGGTGTCGAGGATGCCGGCCTGCGCCTTGAAGATCTCCGCGATCGGCCAGAACGGGCCCTCGCCGTACGGCAGGCAGCGGCCTTCGCGCCACGTCACCAGTTCGTCGCGCCGGTCCAGTTCGGCACCGAGCTCGGCGACCAGCCGGGACTTGCCGATCCCTGGTTCGCCCAGCAGGGTGACGAACTGGGGTGCGCGTTCCGCGACGGCCTTGTCGAACGAGGTCCGGAGCAGGGTGAGATCACGCTGCCGCCCGACCAGCGGCGTACTGAGGTCACGGATCACGTCCGCGCCGAAGCGGGCCCGCGGCTTGCCTGCCTGCCATCGGCTGAGGGGGTGGCTGAGTCCCTTGACTGCAACGGGTTCCAGCGGTTCGTAGGCGAAGACCCGGCTGGTCGCCGCGTAGGTACCCGCGCCGACCACGACCGTGCCGACGGGCGCCGAGGTCTGCAACCGGGCGGCCCCGTTGACGACCAGACCGGTCACGAACGGCTCGCCGAGCTCGGGTCTGGCGCCCAGCTCGACCAGCGCCTCGCCGGTGTCGATCCCGATCCGGACTTCGAGCGTTCCCGTCGCGGCCAGGGCGTCCAGAATCGCCAGAGCGGCCCGGACGGCCCGCTCGGCGTCGTCCTCGCGGGAGCGTGGAGCGCCGAAGACCGCCAGGATCGCGTCCCCGGCGAACTTCTCGACCGTGCCGCCGAAGCGCTCGACGGTGTCGCGCAGCAACTGGTGGTAGGGCAGCAGCCAGCGCCGGACGTCCTCGGGGTCCGCGGACTCCGAGGCGGCCGTGAAACCGACCAGGTCGCAGAACAGCACCGAGACGACCTTGCGCTCCGTGACGGAGGCCATTGGTTGCCCCGGGCTACTCTCGGGCCTGACGCTCAGGCCCTTTGGGCGGCCTCGAGCGAGCGGATCCGTCCGCACAGCGCCTTGAGCAACGTCTGCGCGACGTCCGGGTTCTCCTTCACCACCGGGGCGAACGCCAGCGACGACAGGGCGAACGTGGTCAGCCCGTCGGGACCGGCCACCACGGACGCCGAGCGCGGCTGCCCGTCCAGCAGGGAGATCTCGCCGAAGTAGTCCCCCACGCCCAGCGCGGGCCGCGCCTCGCCGTTGACGGTCACCTCGGCCGAGCCTTCCAGCACGACCTGCAGGCCGTTGTCGTCGCCGCCCTGCTGCACCACCGACGCACCGGCCGGCGTCGTCAGGGTCGTGCCGCGGCCGATCAGGTCGGTCAGCGTTTCGGCCGGCAGCCCCTCGAAGAGGTCGATCTTCGCCAGGAACCGCGGCAGGGACTCGTAACTCATGCGGATCGCACCCCTCGATCAGAGCCCGTCGGCGACGAGCTGTAGTGGCTGGGGCACAACATACAGCCGCCCGGGAGCGCCAGCCAGAATATTGCGCCCGATGCGAAATTCCCTGCCTGGCACCGGCCCGGAGCCGTATCGTCGCGGCCATGGGAGACCCGGTCGCGGACAACTACGACGAGCTGCCGTTGTGGTCGGCGCCCTTCGGGCAGCTGATCCTCGAGCACGTGCCGCTGCGCCGCGGCCAGACGATCGTGGACCTCGGCGCCGGCACCGGCTTCCTGACCGTCGAACTGGCCCAGCGCAGCGCGGCGGCCCGGGTGATCGCGGTCGATCCGTGGGCCGAGGCGATGGAGGTACTGCGGCGCAAGGTCGACTACCTCGGCTTGACCAACGTCGAGCTGGTGACCGCGGACGCCTCGGCGCTCGACCTCCCGGACTCCTCGGTCGACGTCGTCGTCTCCAACCTGGGCGTCAACAACTTCGACAACGCCGCCGCGGTCCTCACCGAGTGCCATCGCGTACTCCGGCCAGGTGGTCGCCTGCTGCTCAGTACCAACCTGGTCGGGCACATGGCCGAGTTCTACGACGCCTTCCGCTCGGTGTACGACGGGAAGGCCCTGGACGACCACATCGCGCATCGAGCCGACGTCGACGGCACGCTCGAGCTGTTGCAGCGGGCAGGCTTCACCGCGAGCGTCGTGGCCAGCACCGAGTTCCGGATGCGCTTCGCCGACGGTACGGCGTTGCTGAACCACTACTTCATCAAGCTGGGCTTCCTCGACGGCTGGCTCGCGATCGCCGGCCAGGAAGTCCTCGACGCCGTCGAACAGGAACTCAACCGGCGTGGTGAGGTCTCGCTCACCGTGCCGGCCGCGTGTTTCGACGCCGTCAAAGGCTGATCAGCCCTTCGGCCAGGCTTCCCAGGCGGAGGCGAACATCTCGTCGACGGTGTGGATGTTCTTCCACTCCAGGTCCCGGGCGGCCAGCTCGCCGGAGGCGACCACGCGCGACGGGTCGCCAGGACGGCGCGGGCCCTCGGTGGGGGTGAAGTCGATGCCGGTGACCCGGCGGGCCGCATCCATGATCTGGCGGACCGACGTACCGGTGCCGCTGCCCAGGTTGTAGACCGGCTCGAGGGTCTTGCCCGAGTCCAGCGCCCGCGCCGCGGCGACGTGGGCCCGGGCCAGGTCGGACACGTGCACGTAGTCCTTGATCGAGGTGCCGTCCGGGGTCGGGTGGCCGGCGTGGAGCTCCGGCGTCTTTCCCTGCGTCAGCATGTTGCAGACGATCGGGAAGAGGTTGTACGGGCTCGCGTCGTACACCTTCGGGTCGCCGGAGCCGACCACGTTGAAGTAGCGCAGCGAGGTGTGGTTCAGCGGCACCGCCTTGGCCTGGTCCGCGAGCAGCCATTCGCCGATCAGCTTCGTCTCGCCGTACGGGCTCTGCGGGTCCGGCGGCGTCTGCTCGGTGACGACCTCGTCCTTCGGGGTGCCGTAGACGCCCGCGCTGGAGGAGAAGACGATGTTGCGGACGTCGGTCTCGGCCATCGCGGTCAGCAGGGTGACCATCGCGGTGACGTTCTGGGTATAGGTGTGCATCGGCTTCTCGACCGACACCCCGGCGTACTTGTAGCCCGCCAGGTGCACGACTCCGCTGACCCCCTCGAGCGCCTTACGCGTCGCGTCGGCGTCGAGCAGGTTCGCCTCGACGAACGGGACGCCCTCCACCAGGAACTCGGCCTTCCCGCTGGACAGGTCGTCGATCACGACGACGTCGATCCCGTCCGCGCGGAACGCCCGCACCACATGCGATCCGATGTACCCGGCACCACCAGTCACGAGCCATGTCATGCCCGGCATCCTCTCATCCACGGTCCATCCGGCTGCCGGGCAGTAGCATCCGGGGATGATCGGACTCGTTCTCGCCGCCGGAGCCGGGCGCCGCCTGCGCCCCTACACCGACACGCTGCCCAAGGCCCTGGTGCCCATCGACGCGGAGACCAGCGTGCTCGACCTGACGCTGGCCAACTTCGCCGAGGTCGGGCTGACCGACGTCGCGATCGTCGTCGGGTACGCCGCGCAGGCGATCGCGGACCGCCGGAAGGACATGGAGAGCCGGTACGGCGTGACGCTCGAACTCGTCCACAACGACAAGGCGGAGGAGTGGAACAACGCCTACTCGCTGTGGTGTGCCCGTGACCTGTTCGGCCAGGGCATGGTGCTCGCGAACGGCGACACCGTGCACCCGGTCTCGGTCGAGCACACGCTGCTCGAGGCCCGCGGCGGCGACCAGCAGATCATCCTCGCCCTCGACACCGTGAAGTCGCTGGCGGACGAGGAGATGAAGGTGATCTGGTCCGAGGCCAACGGCGTCGAGCGGATCACCAAGCTGATGGAGCCGGCGGAGGCGACCGGCGAGTACATCGGGCTCACCCTGATCGAGCCGTCCGCGGCCGAGGACCTCGCGGATGCTTTGAAAACCACCTGGGAGCGCGACCCGAACCTGTATTACGAGGACGGCTACCAGGAACTGGCGAACCGCGGCCGCCGCATCGACGTGGCCCCGATCGGCAAGGTCGACTGGGTCGAGATCGACAACCACGAGGACCTGGCCCGGGCGCGGGAGATCGTATGCCCCTCCTAGCCCGGATGGTCACCGCGCCGCTGGTCGTCGACGTACGCCGCGGTGCTCTCGCCGAGCTGGGCACGATCCTGGCCGACCAGCGGATCTCCACCTCCGGGCGGGTCGCGATCGCGGTCGGCTCGACGTACGGACCGACCGTGCAGAAGACGTTCGCGGACGGCCTGGCCGGCGCCGACTGGTACTCCGTCGAGGGCGGCACCATCAACGCGGCGATCCGGCTGGTCGAGCAGGTCCGGACCAAGCGGTACGACGCGATCGTCGGCGTCGGCGGCGGGACCGTGCTGGACGTGACGAAGTTCGCGGCCGCACGGCTCGGGCTGCCGATGGTCGCGGTCGCCACCAACCTGGCGCACGACGGGATCGCCTCGCCGATCAGCACCCTGGACAACGACGCCGGCCGCGGCTCGTACGGCGTACCGGCGCCGCTGGCCGTCCTCGTCGACCTCGACCTGGTCGGCCAGGCGCCCGAGCGCTCGGTGCGGTCCGGGATCGGCGAGATCCTGTCGAACCTGTCCGCGATCGCCGACTGGGAAGCGGCCCATCGCCGGCACGGTGAGGAGATCGACGGCCTCGCGGTGTCGCTCGCCCGGACCTCGGCACAGGCAGTGCTGAACCATCCGGGCAACGTCGCGGACGACGACTTCCTGGCCACCCTGGCCGAAGGCCTGGTGCTGTCCGGCATCTCGATGGTGGTCGCCGGTACGTCGCGGCCGTCGTCGGGCGCGTGCCACGAGATCTCGCACTCGATCGACCTGCTGCATGCTTCGCGGCGCGGCTACCACGGGGAGCAGGTGGGCCTGGGGGCTGCGTTCGCCTGGTTCCTGCGGGGCGATCCGGATCGGTTCCATGCGACGGTGGATTGCCTTGCCAGGCACGCGTTGCCGGTGCGGCCGTCGGACCTCGGCTTCTCGCTGGCGGAGTTCACCGCGATCGTCGAGTACGCGCCGCAGACCCGGCCTGGGCGGATCACGATCCTCGAGGAGTCCGCGTTGACGACGGACGGCATCGCCGAACAGGTGGCCGCCTTCGACGACCAGGTCCTCGCCCGGATCAGCCCGGACGGATCGCTGACACCCGAGGGCGTCGCGCTCGACTGACTGGTGGTCCGTGTGGCGAGCGGTGAGGATAGGTAGTCGTGAGCCCTCATCTGGACTGGCCGGACTGCCGGAACGTGCGCGACCTCGGCGGCCTGCCGACGGACGACGGGGGTCGGATCCGCCCGGGCGTGCTGATTCGCGCCGACAGCCTGCAGTACTTGTCGCCCGCCGGCGTCGACGCCGTACGACGCGCCGGAGTGAGCCGGATCGTGGATCTGCGCTCCCCGGCGGAGGTCGGCGAGTCGCCGACGCCGTTCAGCCAGGACGAACTCGGATACGGAGTACCGGTTCAGGATCCGGCCGAACCCGGGGACGGCCTGGACACCATCGTGAAGGTCTGCATCGACATGCTCGACCGGCGCCCGGAGCGGTTCGCCGAAGCGGTCCTGGCGATCGCCGAGGCGCCGCCGGGTGCGGTCGTGGTGCATTGCCATGGCGGCAAGGACCGCACAGGGATGGTTGTCGCGCTCGCGCTGAGCGTCGCCGGCGTACCGGTGGAGGAGATCGTTGCCGACTACTTCCTCACGAAAGAACGGCTCGCGTCAGCGATGGCCGAGCAGCTCGCCGCCGAACCGGACGAGTCGCTGCACGCGGAGTTGCTCGAGTTCCGCGACACCCGGGCCGAGTCGATCGTGGCGATCCTGGATCACCTCGACTCGGCGTACGGAGGACCCGTCGGCTACCTGCTGCACGGCGGCCTCAGCAGCGCCCGACTCGACGTACTGCGCAGGCGGCTGACCGCCTGATCCGGGCCCCGGAACTACCCGCGTTTCCTTCGTCACCGTGTGAAACTGGTGACAGTGAGTGCCGGTTGCGACGCGCCTGAAACGGTTCAGGGGGCTCCGATGTCATATTCACGCCCCGAGCCCAGTAGATTGGCCCGCATGTCAACCGCCGCTGAGTCGGCCAAGACCGCAGAACTCGCGGCCATGGCTGAGCGTTATGGGTTGTCCAGGAGCTCGGCACGACCGTCGCTCCGGACCTACCTGATCGAACTGTGGGGCCGTCGTCAGTTCATCGTGAGTTACGCCCGCGCGCGGACCTATGCGGTCTACGCCGGCGCCCGGCTCGGATCGATCTGGCAGGTCCTCACCCCGCTGCTCAATGCCGGGGTGTACTACCTCGCGTTCGGCGTGCTGCTCGGGACCAAGAACGGGATCGAGAACTACGCGTCGTTCCTGATCTGCGGCATGTTCGTGTTCAGCTACACGCAGCGCTCGATGACCGAGGGTTCGCGGGCGATCTCGGCGAACATGTCGCTGATCCGCACGCTGCACTTCCCGCGCGCGACGCTGCCACTGGCGTACGTGGTGAACGAGCTGAACCAGATGTTCCTGTCGATGGGCATCCTGTTCCTGATGGTCGGCTTCTCCACCGGACCCAACTGGCACTGGCTGCTGCTGATCCCGGCGCTGTTCCTGCAGACGCTGTTCAACATCGGCGCCACCTTGGTCTTCGCCCGGCTCGGCGCGTTCCTGACCGACATCAGCCAGCTGCTGCCGTTCATCACCCGCACCTGGTTGTACGCGTCCGGTATCTTCTTCTCGATCCCGGCCAAGCTCGAGGGCCTGCACGCCCCCGGCTGGGTGATCCAGGTGCTGTCGCTGAACCCGATCTCGGCGTACATCGACATCGCCCGCCGCGCGGTGCTGGAAGAGCACGTGAAGAACCAGCTCCCGCACGCGTGGGAGATCTCGATCATCTGGGCCGGGATCTCGCTGGTCGGCGGATTCATCTACTTCTGGCGTGCGGAGGACAGGTATGGCCGTGGCTGAGACGGCAGCTCCGAAGGCGACGGCGTACGCCGCCGCGTCGGATGCTGTCCCGACGGTGATCGCCGACAACGTCAACATCATCTACAAGGTCACCGCGTCCGGTGGCAAGGGCACCGCCGCGAGCGCGTTCCGGCGGATCCTGAAGCGCCAGGACCGGCCCACCATCCGCGAGGTGCACGCGGTCAAGAACGTCAGCTTCACGGCGTACAAGGGCGACGCGATCGGCCTGATCGGCCGCAACGGCTCCGGCAAGTCCACCCTGCTGCGCGCCATCGCCGGCCTGCTGCCGCCCGCCTCGGGCGCCATCTACACCGGCGGCCAGCCGTCGCTGCTCGGCGTCAACGCCGCGATGATGAACGACCTCACCGGCGACCGCAACGTCGTCCTGGGCTGCCTGGCGATGGGCATGACGCTGGCCGAGATCGAGGAACGCTACGACGACATCGTCGAGTTCTCCGGCATCGGCGACTTCATCGACCTGCCGATGTCGACGTACTCCTCCGGCATGTCCGCCCGGCTCAAGTTCGCGATCGCCTCGGCCAAGACCCACGACATCCTGCTCGTCGACGAGGCCCTGGCCACCGGCGACGCCGAGTTCCGGGTGCGCTCCGAGAAGAAGATCAAGGAACTCCGCTCCTCGGCCGGCTGCGTCTTCCTGGTCAGCCACAGCCTCGACGTCGTCCTCGACACCTGCAACCGCGCCATCTGGCTCGACAAGGGCGTCCTGCGCATGGACGGCGACGTCAAGGAAGTAGTAGAGGCCTACAACCAAGAAGCCACCGGCAAGCGCTGAACCACCCCGCAAGCGCCGCCCAGCCCACTCGCGGCTGGGCGGTTTTTGCTTGTACTACGGGAAAAACGGCCGCACCATTCCCCTAGGCACCCTGGCTCGGCGCCACGAAGGCGCTGGTGCAGCGAGTCGGCAAGGTGGTCAGGAATCAAGAAGCGTCAGGTGACGGTGCGCGCCTAGCGTTGTCGGTATGAACCTCACCGAGATTTCCATCGCGTCCATCACCCTCGAATCCCCCGACCCGATGGCCGCAGAGGCCTTCTACGCCAAGGCGTTCGGGCTGGGCGACCGGATCCGCGTCCGTGCCACCGATGCGCCCACGAGCGGCTTCCGGGCGTACACGTTGTCGCTCGTGGTCTCCCAGCCGTCGACCGTCGACAGCCTGCTCGGGAGCGCCGTCGACGCGGGCGCGACCGTCGTCAAACCCGCCAAGAAGAACCTCTGGGGGTACGGCGGCGTCGTACAGGCCCCCGACGGCTCGCTCTGGAAGGTCGCTACGTCGGCCAAGAAGGACACCGGCCCGGCGACCCGCGAGGTCGACGACATCGTGCTGCTGATCGGCTCCGAGGATGTTGCCGCCAGCAAGCAGTTCTACCTCGAGCACGGGCTCAGCGTCGCGCGGAGCTTCGGCCGCAAGTACGTCGAGTTCGCCGCGCCCCCGAAGGGCATCAAGCTGGCCCTCTACGGTCGCAGCGCCCTCGCCAAGGACGCCGGCGTCCCCGCGGACGGCACCGGCTCCCACCGCCTCGCGATCACCAGCGACGCAGCCTTCACCGACCCGGACGGCTTCACCTGGGAAGCGGCCTCGAACTGAGCACCTACTGTGGGCTCAGCGGTGCCGGTCGAGGAAGGCCGTGAGTTCCGCGACGTACTGCGCGCGGTTGTCGCGGTGCACCGAATGGCCGGCACCAGCAATCTGTACCGCGCGGAACTCGCCGGCCGCCGCTCGAGCGCAGCGCTCGGCGTACTCGGTGGAGATCAGCGAGCCGCGCTCGGTGTCCCCGTGGATCAGCAGTACCGGGCACGTGATCGCGGCCAGCAGGTCGGTCAGCGGGGACGGCGGCTGAAACGGTAGCTCGAACAGGTGCGCGTTGACCTGAGGCTTCGACACGGCCCACGGTTCGAGCTCGTCCTCGGGCCAGCCGGGGTCCTCGGCTCGGCCCCGCGCGATCCGAGCCGGCAGATCGAGCGCCCGGAGGTCAGCAAGCCACCTCGGCACGGTTCCCGGTTCCTCGTCGTGATGTTCGTTCTTCTGGCCGGCAGGCCGCTCTCCGGTCGGCGGGTCCTCCAACACAACGGCACGAACCAGGTCCGGCCTCGACGCGGCCAGGTAGGCGGCCGACATCGCGCCCATCGAATGGCCGACCACGACCACCCCGCCGTCGCGCGGCTGCCCCGACAACACGAGCGCGGCATCGCCACTCTGCCCGTCATAGCCGACCGGCTCCTCGGGAAGCCCGGACTCCCCGTGCCCCCGCGCATCGATCGCAAGCGCCCGAACCCCAGGCATCGCCGTCAGTAACGGCACCCAGCACTGCGCCGAATCGGAAAACCCATGCAGAAAGGCAACGTCAGCCACCGCCTCATCCGTCCGGTACCACGCCAACTGTCCCGTCCGACCGCGCACACCAAACATGCTTGCGGACACTAGCGCACCCACCCGACCTCCCGCGGACCTGCTCAGCACTCGGCCATGTACGACAGGCCGGTCCGGCTGAGCGGCTCAGGTTTTGACACCTTGGCGGCGTCTCCCGGGCATGAGATCGGATGCTGCTGAGAGTCCGGTCTGCCGGGGTTTGTCACCGCGCGCCGGCTGGCTCGATACGGACACGCCGCGAAGCGACCTGAGTCCCACCGCTCTGGTGCCCAGCACGTCAGTTCGAGCCGCGACGAAGGAGCGGCGATCCGGAGCGGGTGGGTCAAGCGGCCGACGCAGGAGCGGCGCGGAGCGGGTTCCTGCGTCGGCGTAGTACTAAGCAGTGCCGGGGTTGGTGAGAGCTGGTCCGGCGGGGCGTTCTTGGAGGCCGATGATGAAGCCGAGTCCCCAGGAGACGTGCATGGTGGCGCAGACCAGGGGCAGCCAGAAGAGGGCCTTCCAGGGCAGGTAGCGGCCTTCCATGGCCGATCCCGCCAGTAGCAGCAACGCGTAGCCGAGCGGCGCGAGGAAGCCGAGGTCGAGCCAGCTCACACCGGTTGCCAGGCCGATGATGCCCAGGATGGTCCCGACCGCCAGCAGACCGACGGCGACCGGTGGCGCCAGGTAGCGCTTGTTGGCGGTCTCCGGGTGCCGGCGGATCACCTCGCGGCGCCACTGGCCGGTGTGGAAGAACTGTTTCGCCACCGCGGCCAGTGACGAGCGCGGCCGATAAGTCACCGACAGATCCGGGCTGAACCAGATCAGTCCGCCCGTCTTGCGGATCCGGTAGTTGAGCTCCCAGTCCTGGGCCCGGTGCATCGACTCGTCGAAGCCCCCGACCCGCTCCAGCGCCGTACGCCGGAAGACGCCGAGGTACACCGTGTCCGCGGGGCCCGCCTTGCCGCCCTGGTGGAAGGTGGAGGCTCCCAGACCTAGCCGCGAGCGGTACGCGCACGCCACCGCCATCTCGAACGACGTCCGCCCTTCGGCCGCCATCACGCCACCGACGTTGTCGGCCCCGCTCTCGGTGAGCACCTCGACCGCCCGGGTGATGTACCCCTGGGTCAGGACGCCGTGCCCGTCGACCCGTACGACGATGTCGTGGCGGGCGTGCGAGATCCCCGTGTTCAGCCCGGCCGGGGTCTTGCCGGTCGGGTTGGGCACGATCGTGATGCGTTTGTCGGCGTCGGCCAGCCGGTCGGCGATCTCCTGGGTCCGGTCCTTGCTCGGACCGATCGCCAGTACCACCTCCAGCTCGCCGGGATACTCCTGGTCGAGGACGCGGCCGACCGCTTCCTCGAGGTGACGTTCCTCGTTCAGGACCGGCATCACGACGGACACCGGGGGCCAGTGGGACAAAGCCATGGTCAGGTCAGGCCTTACAGATCGATGCGACGTCGTCGACGTCGGTGCTGGGTTTGGACGGGCTGCCGGTGGGTTTGCCGGAGGTAGCGGGTTTGGTTGGTGCCTTACTCGGAGTGTTCGACTTCTTACCGTTGCCGTCCGAGGCCGCCTTGTCCAGCGCTTCGGACTTACTGATCGCTTCGGCGACCTTCGTACGGACCAGCGCGAAGTCCGGATCGCCGGTGTGGATCAGCGGCGGGACCGGCGAGAAGCTTGACACCGGCAGCTTCTTGGAGTCCAGCGCGAGGTCGGTGAACGTCCCGAGCTCGCCGGCCGGGATGTTCGTCTGGACCACCTCTTTGCTGGCCGAGGCGATGGCCTGGAACTTCGTCAGCACCTTCTGCGGCGACAACTGGTTCAGCATCGCGGTCATCACGCATTTCTGCCGGGTCATCCGTTCGTAGTCACTGGCCCCCGCCCGGGACCGCGCGAACCACATGGCATGGTACCCGTCCAGGTGCTGGTTGCGCCCCGGCTGGATGTAGCCCTTGATCGGCCCGCCGATGCCGCCGATCGGGACCTTCTTGCCGACGTCGACGGTGATCCCGCCGACCGCGTCGAGCAGGTGCTGGAATCCGGCGATGTCGATCAGCACGTAGTAGTTGACCTTCATCCCGGTGATTCCCTCGACCGCCTGCGAGGTGGCCAGCAGGCCGGGCTCCTTGACGCCCGGGAAGAACTGCTTGTGGCCCATCGCCCAGGTGTAGACACCGTTGAGGTAGCAGTCGTGGCCGCAGTTCTTCCACTCGAACCCGTGCGGGAACTGCTTGGCCATCTCGGTGCCGGCCGGGAACGGGATCTTCGCCATGTTCCGCGGCAGGCCGATCAGGACGGTCCGGCCGGTCTCGGCGTCCACCGAGGCCATCGTGATGCTGTCCGGCCTGGTGCCGATCCGGTCCGCGCCCGAGTCGCCGCCGAGCAGCAGCACGTTGTAGCGGCCCTTGTCGGCCTTCGACTTCTGGCCGTTGCCGAACACGCTCGCGACGAAATCACGCTGCGCCGACACGATCGTGCTGCCGTAGATCAGCACACTCATCACCAGCACGACCAGTACGCCGTCGACGATGCTCGCGGTCAGCCGGTGGTTGCGTTCCAGCGTGAGCGGCCGGCCGAGCCGATAGGCGTCCACGAACAACGCGGCCCAGCCGATCGCCAGCAGGATCAGCAGGATCTGCACGAGCCGAAGCGTCTTCGGGGAGACCAGCAGGTTGATCGTGCCGGACCGCCAGACCAGCGACAGCAGCACCAGGAAGACGATGATCGCGACGATGCCGAAGATCACCCGCCAGGCCCAGCGCCCGGCCCGCTTGCTGCCGGCCGCGATCTGAGCGGAGCCGGGCAGCACCAGGGTCATCAGCAGCAACGTCAACGCGCGTTTGAACCGCACCGGTTCGGCGAGGTTGCGCAGGTCAGGCTTCTCCTGCGGCATGTCGTCCTTCCGTTCTCCGTACGGCGCGGCTGCCGATCCTCGACCGGGACGGCCCCCGTAGCCGCACGTCGCGCGCCGTTCAGTATGGCCATGGCCGGACGGTCGCCGAAATCAGGCGCGCCGCCCTGCCTCTCGTACCCACCGGACATCAGTACGACGTACCGGCGGCCGGCATGGTTCGAGGCGGGCGGATCCAGGAACGAAGGGTAACAGTCTCACCACGCACCGCAGGCGCCACCCTGGGGCCAGGCCTTCGCGCAGGTAAACCCCTGCATGCGCCCTACCAACGGCGAATTTCATCAGTCTGTGATGGTTCGGAGTACCGGAAGTCCGATACGAAGAGTCCTAAGGCGACTACGCCCTGCTTGCATCGCCCAAGTGCGAGCTCCGTCGTGAGGACAGGAAACCGCCCATGAGACTGTTCCGTTCCGTTGCCGCGACCACCGTCGCGGTCAGCGCCTTGCTGCTCGGCGGCAGCCAGGCCTACGCCCTCGAGGCCGGGGCTGCCACCGCAGCCCCTGCAGCGTCCCAGGTCGCCGCACCAGGTACCGACTTCACCGGTATCGCGGCCCTCAGCAACTGCTCTGCCTCCCTCGTCCGGTACGCCGAGTCGCTGTCCACCGACAAGGCGCTCGTGCTCACCAACGGCCACTGCTACGAGAACGGCTTCCTGAGCCCCGGCCAGGTGCTGCTGAACCGGTCCTCCAGCCGCCAGATCACCTTGCTGCGGCCGAGTTCCAGCAACGCCGGCACTGTCCGCGCGAGCCGGATCCTCTACGGCACGATGACCAAGACCGACGTCATCCTGTACGAGGTGAACGAGAGCTACGCCTCGATCAAGTCCCGGCTGAACGTCACCCCGCTCACCCTGGCCAAGCAGGCCCCGGCCGACGGCGCCGGCATGGCCGTCGTCTCCGGCTACTGGAAGCGGATCTACACCTGCTCGGTGCAGGCCACCATCCCGACCCTGCGCGAGGGCAACTGGACCTGGAAAAACTCGATCAAGTACCAGCAGCCGGGCTGCGAGACCATCGGCGGCACCTCGGGATCGCCGATCGTCAGCACCAGCACCGGTGAGGTGATCGGGATCAACAACACCGGCAACGAGGACGGCGAGCGCTGCACGGTGAACAACCCCTGCGAGGTCGATGCAGGAGGCAACGTCACGGTCGACCAGGGCGCGGCGTACGGCCAGCAGACCTGGTGGTTCTACACCTGCCTGACCTCGTCCCGCACGATCGACCTGAACAAGACCGGTTGCCAACTGGTGAAGCCGGCCACCCGCACCACCCGTAACTGACCGACGATCCACGGACGGCGACCACCACCTCGGTCGCCGTCCGTGGCGTCGACACCACGGTAAGTACTGAGCTTGTCCACAGAAAACCCTGCTGGGGTGATGCCCGACACACCCGATCGGGTAACGTCCCCGCCCATGGCAGTCGACTCCTCCACGCCCCGCCAAGTAGCCCCTGACAGCTGGCAGCATCCGCTGGGGGTGAAGCCTCGCCTGGTCGCGGCCAGCGCGCTGATGCTCTTCCTCGAGCTCGCGCTGATCCGCTGGACCGGCTCCAACGTCGTGCACCTGAGCTACTTCTCGAACTTCGTGCTGCTCGGCTCGTTCCTCGGCATCGGGATCGGCATCCTGCGCTCCGGCCGGGCGAAGCGGCTGCCGTACTACTCCCCCGTCATGCTCGGCCTGCTGGTGGCCGTGATCGCGTGGAAGCCGGTGACGGTCAACCGCGGCACCTCCTCCAGCGTCATCTACTTCACCAGCCTGAACACCACCGGCCCGCCCACCTGGGTGATCCTGCCGATCATCTTCGTCGCGGCGGCCGTCGTGCTGGCCGGACCGGCCGAGCTGGTCGGCCGGTGCTTCGCCGACCTGCCGCGCCTCACGGCGTACCGGTTCGACCTGATCGGCAGCCTGGTCGGCATCGTCGCCTTCACCGCGCTGTCGTTCCTGGGCGCGCCGCCGATCTGGTGGGGCCTGATCGTCACGGCGATGTTCGTGGCGCTGATGGTGCCGAGGCCTCGTGGTCAGCAGAAGCTGACCGCGATCGCGCTCAGTGGTGCGCTGGTGCTCGCGCCGCTGCTGGTGATGGTGGGCGTGCTCTTCCACGAGTCGACGCGCCCGGAGAACAGCTGGTCGCCGTACTACAAGGTGCAGACCGCGGGCTACGAGTGGAAGGGTGTCCCGCTGCTCACGATCACGGTGAACGGCGTACCGCACCAGCAGGCGATCCCGGCCGACGCGCGGCTGCAGTGGGAACCGCAGTACGGCCTGCCGTACGAGCGGGCGAACGTCGGCAAGACGCCGGGGAACGTGCTCATCATCGGCGCGGGCTCCGGCTCGGACGTGGCGATCGCGCTGAAGAAGGGCGCGAAGCACGTGGACGCGGTCGAGATCGACCCGCGGATCCGCGACATCGGCAAGGCGAAGAACCCCGATCACCCGTACCAGGACCCGCGGGTGTCCTCGCACATCGACGACGGCCGGGCCTTCCTGTCCCGGACCGACAAGAAGTACGACCTGATCCTGCTGGCGCTGCCGGACTCGCTGACGCTGGTGAACGGCGCGAGCTCGCTGCGGCTGGAGAGCTACCTGTTCACCCAGCAGGCCTTCGAGTCCGCCAAGGACCACCTGAACCCGGGTGGCGCCTTCGCGATGTACAACTACTACCGCGAGACCTGGCTGATCGACCGGCTGGCTTCGACGGCCGAGAAGGCCTTCGGGCACAAGCCGTGTGTGGACAAGGTCGGCGACGGCCTGCAGCAGGCGGTCGTGACCGTGGGGCTGACCGATGCTGACCAGACCTGCGCGGCCGCGTGGCCCGGGCCGAGCGCGATCACGCCGCCGCCGGCCACCGACAACCGGCCGTTCCTGTACCTGTTCACCGACCGCATCCCGTCGCTGTACCTCGTCACGCTCGGGCTGGTGCTGCTGGCCGGCCTGATCGGCGTCGGCATCGCGGGCGGCGGTTCGTCGTACCGGCGGATGCGGCCGTACACCGACCTGTTCCTGCTCGGCGCCGGCTTCATGTTGCTGGAGACCAAGAGCATCACCGGGTTCGCGCTGCTGTTCGGTACGACGTGGGTGGTCAACGCGATCGTGTTCGCCGGCGTGCTGCTCGCCGTACTGGCCGCCGTCGAGGTCACCAGACGGTTCAAGACCCCACCGATCAAGGTGATGTTCGTCGTGCTGTTCGCGGGTCTGCTGCTGAGCTGGATCTTCCCGGACAGCTGGCTGCTCTCGATGCCGGTCGGGTTGCGGGCGCTGGTCGCGGTGGTGATCGCGTTCACCCCGATCTTCGCCGCGAACGTGATCTTCGCGAAGCGGTTCACCGACACCGCGGACGGTACGGCGAGCTTCGGCGCCAACCTGCTCGGCGCGATGCTGGGCGGCTGCCTGGAGTACGCCGGCCTGCTGATCGGCTTCCACGGCCTGCTGATCATCGCCGCGGCCCTCTATCTCGGCGCGTTCCTGTTGCGCCCGAAGAACGGCAAGGTCCTGGGCGCGGCGACCTGACCCAGCGATGACCTGGAAAACCGGACCGGCTCGAGCCGGTCCGGTTTTCCTGTCACGGTACGCCGATGAGCCGCAGGCCGGCCGCTGTCGCAGCCGCGGCGACGATCACCAGCACGAACGGAACGTTGCGCCAGGCAAGCACTCCGCCGACGAGAACCCCGGCCGGCCGGGCGATCCCCGCCGCACCGTGCCCGGCCGTCAACGCGGCCGTCGCCACCAACGCGGCCAGCAGCACCACGGCCGCGGCCGACATCACCTTCTCCGCGCGCTCCGGCAACTCGAATCGCGTCCGCAGCAACGGCCCCGCGATCCGCAACGAAAAGGTGCCCACGGCAAGTATCAGTACCGCGACCAGCAGCAGACCTGGATTCGTCATCGGACGACCTCCTGCTCAACCGGCTGCTGAACGCGATAGAAAACCAACCCCACAAGGGCAAACAGGACCGGCAGACCGGCCGGAAGAAGCGGAGTCGCAGCAAGCGCGACCACAACGCCGGCCAAGGCCGCAGTACGCGTCGCTTTGTCTCGTAGCGACGGCAGCACCAGAGCGAGCAGTACCGCGGGGAAGGCCGCGTCCAGCCCGAACACGTCCGTGTCGGTGATCACCGAGCCGAGCCGCGCGCCGGCGAAGACACCGAGATTCCAGCAGACGAAGATGCCGATGCCACACACCCAGTACGCCGCCCGCTTGCGCCTCAGGTCGTCCTGCCCGAGGGCGAAGGCAACGTTCTCGTCGGTCATCAGGTGACTGCCCGGGAGCTTCTTCCAGCCCCCGCCGATCACGTCACTGACCGCCAGCCCGAAAGCGACGTGGCGGCTGTTCACCAGCAGACCCGCAATGGTGGCAGCGATCGGGCTACCGCCCGCGGCGACGATGCCGACGAACAGGAACTGCGACGCGCCGGCGAACACGACCAGCGAAAGCAGCACGGGCACCCACACCTGGAGTCCGCCACCGACGCTGATCGCGCCGTACGAAAGGCCGACGACGCCGTCGGCCAGGCAGACCAGCGCGATGTCGCGGGCCAGCGGTTTGCCGAGATCCTCCCGGAGGGTTCGCCATATCGAACGCATGGGTTTTATGATGAACAGTCAGCGACTTGTTCGTCAAGTCGAACGGTTGGACCGATGGAGCGAACACTGATGGACGGCAAAGCACCACTGGAGGTGATCGCGTCCTCGCTACGCCGCGAGCGGGCGCGGACCGGCCTCTCGCTCACCGAGGTGGCGAAGCGGGCGGGGGTCGCCAAGTCGACGCTGTCCCAGCTGGAGTCCGGCACCGGCAACCCGAGCGTGGAGACGCTGTGGGCGCTCTGCGTCGCGCTCGACATCCAGTTCGGCCAACTGGTCGACCCGCCGAAGCCGCGCGTGCAGGTGATCCGGGCCGACGAAGGGCCGGCCGTCTACACCGAACACGGCGACTACAGCGCGACCCTGGTCGCCTCCTGCCCGCCCAACACGCGGCGCGACGTCTACCGGATCGTGGTCGCCCCGGGACCGGGCCGGAACTCCGACCCGCACATGCCCGGCGTAGTGGAGCACGTCGTACTCAGCACCGGCCGGGCCCTCGTTGGCCCGACCGACGAGCCGGTGGAACTCCACCCGGGTGACTACATCGCCTACCCGGGCGACCTTCCGCACACCTTCCAGGCGTTGGAGCCCGGCACTACCGCGGTACTGCTGTCGGAATACTCCTGATCGTCAGGGCTTGCGGCCGATGCCGCCCGCGATGCACTCCTCGATCTGGCTGAGCGGCGTGACGCGAGGGCCGTCCGGCCACCATTCGTCGCAGAGCACCAGGCCGGGAGGGACCATTTCCAGGTCGTTGAACATCGCCTGGATCTGGTCGTAGGGACGGAACAGGCCCGAGCCCATCGGGCTGTGGGTGAACCTCTCCTCCAGCGCCCGAGCGGTCTTGGCGTGCTCGGGGGTCTGCGGGTCGAGGAAGTGCGAGATCACGACGTACGAGCCGGGGGCCAGGGCGTCGATGTACTTCTGCATCAGCTCCGGGCCGTCGTCGCCCAGGTAGTGGTGCATGGTGCCGTTCTGGATCAGCGCGATCGGCTGGGAGAAGTCCAGGAACTCCCGCACCTCCGGCAGCCCGAGGACGGCCTCGGGGTCGAAGATGTCGGCGCTGACGAACAGTGTGTTCTCGTTCTCCTCCAGCAGTGCGCGGCCGTGCGCGAGGACCACCGGGTCGTTGTCGATGTACAGCACCTTCGCGTCGGCCTGCAGCCGCTGGACCACCTGGTGGGTGTTCTCCGCGGTGGGCAGGCCGGAGCCACAGTCGAGGTACTGCTTGATCCCGGCCTGGCCGGCCAGGAACCGGCACGCGCGGATCAGGAAGTTGCGGTTCGACCAGGCGAGGTCGGTCACCTGCGGGGCCACGGTGGCCACCTGACGCAGTACCTCGCGGTCGATTTCGAAGTTGTCCTTGCCACCCAGAAACGCGTCGTACACGCGGGCGATGCTGGCCCTGGTGGTGTCGACGCCGACAGGCGCGGAGCTGGGGGCCTTGGAAACGTCGGGCATCGGCGACCTTCGTTCTTGATGGGGTGGTCTGTAGGTGCCTGACCTTACTAGCAGTCGCGGCGGGTTTCACGCGCTGTGCGCGCGCCTGTCCGAGCCGGATCCGGCAATCTCGTGAAATGATCCTCCGGCGGGCACACGAACAGCTGGAGAGACTCCGTGACAGAGCAAGATGCGTACGGCGGGCCCACCGCCCTGCGGATCATGCTGGGCGCACATCTGCGCCGGCTGCGCGAGGACGCCGGGATCAGCCGGGCCGATGCCGGCTGGGCGATCCGCGGCTCCGAATCCAAGATCAGCCGGCTCGAGCTCGGCCGGGTCGGCTTCAAGGTCCGCGACGTCGACGACCTGCTGACGCTGTACAAACTCGACGACGCCGACGAGCGCGAGCGGCTGCTGGAACTGGCCCAGCAGGCGAACAACCCGGGCTGGTGGCAACGCTGGGACGACCTGACGCCGACCTGGTTCCACTCCTATCTCGGGCTCGAGATGGCAGCCGAGCTGATCCGTACCTTCGAGCTCCAGTTCGTGCCCGGACTGCTGCAGACACCTGACTACGCACGGGCCGTGGTGCAACTCGGCCGCGACCGCCCGCTGCCCGAGGTCGAGGTCGAGCGCCTGGTCGCGCTACGCACCGGTCGCCAGCAGGTGCTGACGCGGAAGCGGTCCGTGCGCCTGTGGGCAGTGATCGACGAAGCCGTACTCCGGCGCCCGATCGGCGGCCGGGAGGTGTTCCGCGCGCAACTGGAGTATCTGATCGAGGTGTCCCAGTGGCACAACGTGACGCTGCAGATCATCCCGTTCGACCGCGGCGGCTACACGGCCACCGGCGGCGCGTTCAGCATCCTGCGGTTCGGCGAGATGGACCTGCCCGACGTCGTCTACATCGAGCACCTCACCAGCGCCGTCTACCTGGACAAGCGCGAGGACCTCGACGAGTACGCCGTCACGATGGACTCCCTGGCGATCACGGCCCTCCGCCCCCGCCACACCGAAGAACTCCTCCGCACGGCCATCAAGGCTCTCACCTGACCCTCACTGCGCCGGATTGGTCGCCTTGCCGTCCAGCCAGAGGGTGTCGGAGGGATCGCTGTGGGTCCCGCCGGAGTTCACGTGCTTGGCGCTGATCTTCGGGCCGTTCTTCAGCACGTGGAACAAGGCCATCGCGTGTCCGCGGCCGAGGTCGTAGTCCGCCTTCAGCCAGTCGGCCACCGCACCGGCCTTGGTCTGCGGCGTCGCCAGCCCTTTCGCCTCGGCGATCTCCAGCAACTGCCGCGGCGTCAGCCCGGTCTTCTCCTCGATCTTGTCCAGGTAGGCCTGAAAAGACATCTCGCACCCCTTCTCGTCAGCGACGGCCTCCCCGCCACTACCCCAGCGTCGAACCACCCGCGCGCGAATCGACACCGGGGAAGATTTGTGGGGCGCTTGGTGTTGATTGGGCAGACAGAGAGGATGCGCGATGAAGGTACGACGTTCGTTGAAGGCGCTGAAGTCGAAGCGGGGCGCGCAGGTGGTCCGCCGCGGCCGGCGCGTGTACGTGATCAACCGGCTGGACCCCCGCCAGAAGGCTCGCCAGGGCTGATGACATCACTCGCCTTCGTTACCTGCAAGGGCGCGAGGGCGAGTCAGATGCCTCAGGCAAGTTTTTCGGCAGTTCGCAGTTGCGCACCCGGGCCGGGGCGGAGGGCGACCTCGCGCGGGGACGGCTCGTGGCCGGCGGCACATCGCAGTACGACGCTGATCTTCGCACCGCAGTCGCCGCGGTGCTCGGGGACGATCGGCGGGCCGTCGTCCTGTTGCAGGTACTGGTCGCCCCACTGGACCAGGGCGACGAGCACGGGGTAGAGATCGAGGCCGGCCTGGGTGAGGCGGTATTCGTACCGCTCGCGCTGGCCGGCCACCCGGTACGGCTCGCGCCGCAGCAGACCGCGGTCGATCAGTGCGGCCAGCCGGTCGGTCAGCACCTGGCGCGGGATCTCCGCCCGCGCCCTGATGTCCTCGAACCGGCGCACTCCGACGAAGACCTCGCGCAGCACGTGGAACATCCACTTCTCACCCAGGATCTCCATCGTCCGGGAGATCGTGCAGTTCTCCGTGGACCACCGCATCGCCTCGGGCACGACCTGTTCCTGGATCATGCTCCGAGGATAAGTCTCCTTGACAGACTCAGCCAAGTCGGGCGACCCTGAATCCGTGAATCAGACTCAGATACCGCGGATCCGCACCGCCGGCGAGGCGGACCTGGACGACCTGGCGGCCATGCTGACCGGACTGACGGACTTCAGCCTCTACATGCGCTTCCAGACCGCGGTCGGCCGCCCGCCCCGCGATTCACTCGTACTACGGCTGCTCCGGCCGGCCGGCTGCGCCTGGGTGGCGACCCGCGACGACGCCGTCGTCGGCCATGCGATGTGGGCCTGGGCCGCCAACGACACAGAGCCGACCGCCGAACTCGCCGTCGTGATCAGCGAACCGGAGCAGAACCGTGGTCTGGGGCTTCGGATGCTCACCATCGCGGCCGGTCATGCCTTCGACACCGGAGCGACCCGGTTCCTGTTCGTGGTCAGCGCCGCCAACGACCGGGTGGCCCGGATGATCCGGCGTCGCTGGCCGGCCGCAGCGGTCGAGCGCGACGGTGCCCTGCTGAACTTCGTCGTACCGGCGGTCGCTCAGTTCCCGCCGGCCAGGGCCTCGCAGATGGACCAGGCTTCTCCACGAAGCAGGGCGGCGGTGTCTGCGGGCAAGCCCTTCACCGGGGCCTCGATACCGACAGGATCCTCGGCCAGCAAGGAGATCAGGAAGACGCAGGCGGCGAGGTAGCTGCCGGCGAGGGCCGGGTGACTGCCGTCCTTGTCGTGCAGGAGCGGCTCGTCGTTGGTCCGGAGAAAGCGTTCCCAGACCATTCCGACGGGCACGAGGGTGGCGCCGACCTCCGCGGCGATACCGGCATACGCCGTCGTGATCGGTTGTTGCGCACCGTGCAGGCGAGCCCAGGTCATGTACAGCGCGGTCCGGGCCCCCGCTTCCTCGACAGCTGCGTGGAAGTCCCGGACACTGTCGTGCATTCGGGCGGGATTCTTGCCCGGCAAGGTGCTCTGCTCCTGCAGTACGACCGTGTCGAACCCGCCCTCCGCGATCGCGGTCAGTGCCTTCCCCGCGTTCAGATGCTGGCGCAGCGACGCTCCCCCGGCCGAGATCAGCCGGTGCTCCACCACCACGCCGCGCTCCTTCGCCAGAGCGGCGAGGAGCCCGGGCAGGTTGTTCCTGCTGGTGAAACTGTTCCCGACAAAGAGAATCCGCACCCGCCCGACGGTACTACCGGCTCGGCCCGTCACCCTTCGGACCAGCGCGGCACCCGGAAGTTCGCCGGTGGATCAGAAGACCTCGATGCTGACGGGGTGGACCGGCCAGGAGAAAGCGATGGTGGCGGAGTTGAGGGCGCCCGGGGTGTGCTCGACGACACGACCGGTGAGCGCGAATTCGGCGAGTTGACGGCCCCCGAGATACGTGGCGCCGAGCTCTCCCACCGGGATCGTCAGGTCGGCCGGGTCGTCCGTCCGGGCGCACCGGGCCGTCGTGCCGTCGGCGGTGAGCCGGTACCGGCCGGCGTTGGCCGGGATCAGTTCGTCGGTCACCTCGATCACCAGGTCCACCGCCGCGGCGTACCGGCGCTGTTCGAGGGCGCGCGGCACATCGGTCACCCGCAGCCAGAGCGACTCGCCCAGCCGTCGGCCCATGGCGGTCGGGGTGGTGACGAGTTGCAGGAGTGGCTCGTCGAGGGCGGCGTACCCGTAGGCGAGGGTCGCGGCCAGATCCATGGTCAGCAAGTAGCTCCACAACGCCTTGTACGCCGTGGGTTCGAGCGCGACCAGCTCCTCCAGCCGCACCTCATTGGTGGGGCCGGCTGCCTGCCAGTTCATCTTGCCGCGCCACAGGGCGTAACCGTCGATCGCACCGGTCTCGTCCCGGTGCACGAGGATCTGGCGCGCGGTCCGGCCGCCTCGATCCTCCTTCTTGTCCTCCAGGTGCCTCTGCCACTTCAGCTCGGAGCGGCCGGACACGCCCGGTCGCCGCTCCTGCAGCGCGCGCAGGAGCGGCGGCAGTTCCTTGTACGCCTCGTCCACGGTCAGCTCGCCGAGCTCCCCGGGACGCGTTGGTACGACGGGCGGTCCGACCCGGTGCAGGTCGATCTCGTACGAGACTCCCCGCGTGGCGGCGCCGTACCCGAACCGCCCGTAGATGCCCGGCTCGCTGGCCCACAGGACCGCGATCGCCTCCGGCACCTCGCGCAACTGGCGGCCGATCAACGCCGACATCACGCCGCGCCTGCGGTGCGTCGCCCGCACACCGACGCCGGTGACATGCGCGGCCGGCACCACTGCTCCGGGCACGGACAGATCCCGCGTCAGCGCCTTGGTCGTTCCGACGATCTCCTCGCCGTCGGTCGCCACCAGCGCCCGCTCGGGCTCGAACAGCCGCTTGCCAAGCTCGTCGTCGCCGGACGGATCGAACATCATCGCGGTACCGAACACCGCCGACATTGCCTCGTAGTCCTCGGCCACACCCACCCGAACAGCGATCTCTGTCATGGCCGCATCCTCACACGCGCCTCCGACCCGCGGCCAACCACTTGACCAGCCCGGTGGGCGACATCCCGCAACGCCCGATCACCGCCGGTCAACTGGTCGAGGTGACCCGCAGTTGCTCGACCGCGGCGGCGATGCGCGCCCTGTCGTAGCTGTTCATCGGATTGGTGGCGCCGTGAGCGTGCCGGATCACGTTGTCCGCATCGACGAGGATGCTGCCCGACTGCTGCATCGAGCCGAACAGCTTCCTGACCAGACCGATCGCCTCGTGCGGGCTGCCGCGCCGACCGGTCACGACCCGGAACGGGATCTTGCCCTTGGCCTTCCACCGAGCGGCCTCCTCGCGGTCCTCGGGCACCGCGACCATGATCTGTACGCCGGCGCCGGCGTACTCGTCGGCCTTCTTGATCAGCTTCCGGACGTGCAGGTTGCACACCGGACAAGACGCGGACCGCAGGAAGTACACGAGCACCCCCCGACGGCCGGGCTCAGCGACGAGGTCAGCGAGCGTCACTCGCTGTCCCTCGGTGTCTTCAAGCTCCAGCAATGGCGCGGCAGAACCGATTTCGAGCATGAGATCTCCCCTCACAGGTCGTCAGAACACGTCTGGTTCGCGCAGAGCGGCGTGTACCGCGCGGCGCGCCCGGTGCAGCTGGGATTTCATCGCCGCCAGGCTGAGCCCCAGCGCGTCGGCGACCGATCGGCCGGGGTAGCCCTGGACATCGCGCATGATCAGCACGCGGCGTTGCACGTCGGGGAGGGCGCCGATCGCGGCGGCCACGCGGTCGGCGTCGAGCCGGCGAAGTACGTCGTCCTCCACGGAGTCGGCGCCCGACGGGTCGATCGCCTCGGGTCGCCGGTTGCGCAGCAGCCGCAGACACTCGTTGCGGACGATCCGGAACATCCAGGACGCCAGCGCGGCGGAAGCCCGCAGCGAGCCGACCTTGCGGAACAGGATGATCAGCGCTTCCTGAGCGGCATCCTCGGCGTCCTGGGGTGACGCGCACAGCGAGCGGGCGAAGCGCATCACATGCGGATGCGCGCTGTAGACCACAGCGCTGATCGACTCGACGTCGCCCTGCTGCGCCGCAGCGATCAGCTGGTCGGTGACCCAGGAGTCGTCGGCGCGTGGTTGGTGATCCCTCATTTTGATCTGCACCTACACAAGAGGCTCGACCAGGCCGAAAGGATTCACCGGCCGCCGGAAAAGCAGCGGTGGATCAGCGAACGGCGGGGAGGTCGCCGGTGTTGTCGGCGTCGTCCGTGGCGTGCTCGTGCTCGGCTTCGTCGAGCGCGAGCTCTTCCTTGAAGACGAACTTCCGGTAGGACCAGAAGCGGAACAGGGTGCCGAGGCCGAGGCCGATCACGTTGGCGGAGATGTTGTCGGCCAGCGCGTTGTGCAGGTCGAGCACGTAGCGGGAGAAGCCGAGGCAGCCGGCGGCGATCAGCAGGCCGATGCCGTTCAGTACGAAGAAGAGCACGTACTCGCGGTGCAGGCCGGTGCGCTCGCGGTGCCGCCAGGTCCAGTGCCGGTTGCCCAGGTAGGTGGCGATGGTGGCCGCGGTGACCGAGATGACCTTCGCGGTCAGCGGCTTGTGGTGCAGCATGCCGTCGCCCGGCGTACCGAAGATGAGCGGGTTGTCGAAGACCAGCCAGTTGTAGATCGGCAGGTCCACGAGCATGCCCAGCAGTCCGACCAAGCCGAACTTGGCCACTTCGTGCACCAGATGCTCGACCTGGCGATACAGCGTGGTGACGATTTTCAACGGACCGGAATGCTCTCTGTGAACGCGGGGCGCGGCTGAACAGCTTCTCACGGTACCTGCCGATCGGGCCCCCGCCGAAATCCGGGCAGCCCGGCGCCGCCCAGCGTCACAGTCGCCAGGTCAGCACATTAGGCTCCGGCGTGTGAAGTTCGAGCGTAAAGACCTGCCGGCTGGTACCCCCGTCGTCGGCATGATCGGTGGCGGACAGCTGGCCCGGATGACGCAGGAGACGGCCGTCGCGCTGGGCATCCAACTGCGCGTGCTCGCGGAGGGCCCGACGGTCTCGGCCGCCCAGGCCGTCGCCGACGCGCCCGTCGGCGACTACCGCGACCCTGAGACCGTACGCCGGTTCGCCGCCGAGGCCGACGTGGTCACCTTCGACCACGAGCACGTCCCGACCGAGCTCCTGCACGAGCTGGAAGCCGCCGGGATCGCAGTGCGCCCCGGTCCGGACGCCCTCGTGCACGCCCAGGACAAAGCGGTGATGCGGCAGCGGTTGGACGCCTTCGACGCGCCCGCGCCGGCGCACCAGGTGGTCGCGAGCCGGGACGACATCGCCGACTTCGCCAAACGGATCGGTGGCTTCCCGATCATCCTGAAGACGACCCGCGGCGGGTACGACGGCAAGGGTGTCTGGGTCGCCGAGAGCGCCGAGGACCCGGTCGTCGACGAGGCGTTCGCGGCGAACGTGCCGATCCTGGCCGAGGAGAAGGTCGACTTCGTCCGCGAGCTGTCCGCGATCGTCGCCCGCTCCCCCCACGGGCAGGCGGTCGCCTACCCGATCGTCGAATCCGTGCAGGAGAACGGGATCTGTGTCGAGGTGACCGCCCCGGCTCCCGGCCTCGCCCCGGACAAGGCGGCGCAGGCCCAGCAGACCGCGCTGCGGATCGCCAAGGAGCTCGGCGTGGTCGGGATCCTCGCGGTCGAGATGTTCGAGGCCCGCGACGGCCGCCTGCTGGTCAACGAACTGGCGATGCGCCCGCACAACACCGGGCACTGGTCGATCGACGGCGCGGTGACCTCGCAGTTCGAGAACCACCTGCGCGCAGTACTGGATCTGCCGCTCGGATCGCCGGCTGCGCGAGCGCCGTACACGGTGATGGTGAACGTGCTGGGCGGTGACGACGAGAGCACAGCGGACATGCATTACGGGCTCCTCCACTGCCTGGCGAGGGATCCGGGGCTGAAAGTGCACCTCTACGGCAAGTCCGTGAAGCCGGGGCGCAAGGTCGGCCATGTCACGGCGTACGGCGACGACCTGGACGACGTCCGCGAGCGCGCCCGGCACGCGGCGGCGTACCTGACCGGCACCATCGACGAATAGGGGCCAGCAATGAGCGTGGGAATCGTGATGGGGTCGGACTCGGACTGGCCGACGATGAAGGCCGCCGCCGAGGTGTGCGTCGAGTTCGACGTGCCGTTCGAGGCGGACGTGATCTCAGCGCACCGGATGCCGGTGGAGATGATCGACTACGGCCGTTCGGCGCACGAGCGGGGCCTGAAGGTGCTGATCGCGGGAGCCGGTGGCGCCGCGCATCTGCCCGGCATGCTCGCCTCGGTCACCCCGCTGCCGGTGATCGGCGTACCGGTGCCGTTGAAGTACCTCGACGGGATGGATTCGCTGCTGTCGATCGTGCAGATGCCGGCCGGCGTACCGGTCGCGACCGTCTCGATCGGGAACGCGCGCAACGCGGGGCTGCTCGCGGTCCGGATCCTGGCGGCGTACGACGAGAAGCTGCGGGAGCGGATGAGCGCTTTCCAGGCTGATCTCGCGGATATGGCAAAGGCGAAGGGGCACACTGTCCGTGAAGGCGCGGCAGAGCTGCGTAAATCCTGAACCCGGGCGGTTTCCACAGGCTGCGAGCGGGTAGCCGTGTGATCCACCCGAATGTCGTCTAAGGTCGTCGATCGTGACTCCGCCCGCAGAACCGGACACACAGCGCATCCCGGTCCGCTACTGGATCTGGCTCTTCGGCGCCGCTGTGTCCCTCCTCGGCGATCTGACGATCACTTTCGCGATCGGATGGTCCGCCAGCCAGCACGGCGGCCGCGTCGCCGGGCTCGTGCTTCTCCTGGCCGCGGCGCCGCGCGCAGCCCTGCTGCTGGTCGGCGGGGCGATCGGCGACCGGTTCGGCGCGGGGCGAGTGTTGCTGGTCAGCTGTACGGCGATGTTCGCGATCACCACCGCGCTGGTGCCGATCACGATCGCCATCGGGGAGCCGGTCGCGCTGCTGTTCACCGCGGCGCTGGTGATCGGTGTGATCGACGCGTTCTTCCTGCCGTCGTCGCGCTCGATGCCGAGGCTGCTGGTCCCGCCGGAGCAGGTGCCGCGCGCGCTGGCCAGCTTTCAGGTGACCGGCGTGATCTTCGCGGTTACCGGTACGGCGGTCGGCGGCCTGCTGGTGAACTGGGCCGGACTGACCTCGGCGGCCGGATTCGACGCGCTGACGTTCATCGTGATGATCGTCGTGCTGCTGTCCCTGCGGGATGCCATCACGGTGCCGAGGCGGGTCACGACCGGGATGCTGCGCTCGATCTCGGACGGCGTGAGGACGGCCTTCGGGCGGCCGCTGACCAGGGCCCTGCTGATCATGATGACGATGGCGGCCGGGCTGTTGATGCCGTTGGACGTCCTGCTGCTGCCGCTGCTGGCCCGCGACCATCACTGGAACGCCGCGACGGCCGGCCTGCTGGTCGCCAGCCGGAGTCTCGGGGTCGGCATGATCGCGCTGCGGATCCTGGCCAAGGGCGCCTTCCCGCGGCCGGGCATGGTGGCCGCGTTCGGGCTGCTGATCGCCGGCGCCGGACTGCTCGGGTTGTCGTCCCTGCACCCGCTGCCGCTGGTGATCGCCGCCGGCGTGGTCAGCGGCGTCGGGGTGGGCACCTTCACCGGTCACGTCCTGCCGCTGCTGATGAACTCGGTGGAGCGCGAGTACCAGTCGCGCCTGCAATCCGTCGTACTGCTGTGTCAGAGCATCGCGCTCGTCGTGATGAACCCGGTCCTCGGCTCGTTCGCCGACCTGAACGGAGTCGGTATCACCGGCGTCTGCCTCGGCATCTCCGTCGCCTCGGCCCTGATCGGCCTCGGTGCACTCACCCGGCCGGTACTACGGAACGCGACCGTCGCCTGACGCGAGACAGCCGCAAGCCCTTTCGTTCCAGGGCTTGCGGCTGTCTTCGGATTTGCGTCGTTACGGGCGGCCGGGTGCGCGGTAGGTCCAGCCCGCGTCCCGCCACTTCTGGGCGTCCAACGACAGCCTGGCGTCCACGATCACCGGGTGCGCCACCGCACCGCGCAGGGCGGCCGGGTCGAGTTCGCGGAACTCCGGCCACTCGGTCAGGTGCAGGACCAGGTGCGCGCCCTCGCAGGCTTCCGCCGCGGACGAGGCGTACCGCAGGGTGGGCCGCACCCGGCGCGCGTTCTCCATCGCTTCGGGGTCGAAGACGGTGACGGTCGCGCCGTGCAACTGGATCCGCCCGGCCACGTCGAGTGCAGGCGAGTCCCGTACGTCGTCGGTGCCCGCCTTGAACGCCGCCCCCAGCACAGTGACGTTGCGTCCGACCCACTCGGCGCCGAGGAGCTCGTGGGTGACGTCCACGACCCGGGCCCGCCGGTGCTGGTTGATGTCGTCGACCTCGCGGAGCAGCGTGATGACTTCCTCCACGCCGAGCTCACCGGCGCGCGCCATGAACGCGCGCAGGTCCTTCGGCAGGCAGCCGCCGCCGTACCCGGGCCCGGCGTTGAGCATGCCGCGGCCGATCCGCTTGTCGTGGCCGAGGGCGTCGGCGAGCTGAGTGACGTCGGCGCCGGTCGCGTCGCACATCTCGGCGAGCGCGTTGATGAACGAGATCTTCGTGGCCAGGAAGGCGTTCGCGCCGCCCTTGACCAGCTCGGCGGTCGGCAGGTTGCAGACGACGACCGGCGTACCCTCGTCGATCGGCGCCGCGAACACCTGCCGCAGCGTCGCTTCCGCGGCCGGCGACTGTACGCCGAACACGAGGCGATCCGGGTGCAGCGTGTCGTCGACACCGTGCGCCTCGCGCAGGAACTCCGGCTGCCAGGCGATCTCGACGCCCTCACCGGCCGGCGACTCACTGTGGAACCGCTTCTCGACCAGCTTCGACGTGCCGACCGGCACGGTGGACCGGCCGACCACCAGGCAGGGCCGGGTGAGCAGCGGCGCCAGCATGTCGACCACGGAGTTCACCTGGGCCAGATCGGCGGCGTCGCTGCCCTCCTGCTGCGGCGTACCCACGCAGATGAAGTGCACGTCGGCCCAGTCGGCCACCTGGCGGTAGTCGTTGGTGAACCGCAGCCTGCCGGAGTCCGTGTGCTGCTTCAGCAGCGGATCCAGACCCGGCTCGTAGAGCGGGGCCTTGCCGTCGTTCAGCAGCTTCAGCCGGTGCTCGTCGATCTCGACCCCGATCACGTCGAAACCGAACTCGGCCATCCCCGCGGCCGTGTTGGCGCCGAGGTAGTTGGTCCCGATCACCGAGATCCGCAGCGGTCGCTCGCTGGTGGTGGGCGTGCCTTCAGTCATGCGGGCGACTCTACCGACCACAATTGCCGGTCCATGACCGGCTCATGGCCAAGCGTTTGCATCTGGTGCGCTTTTGATCACTTTCCGGGTCCGGTGGATCGCCCGGGCGGAGGTTTCGTCGTAGATTGTGACTCGTGAGTAACTCATTCGAGCTGTACGCGCTGTCCGAGGAGCACCAGGCGATCCGGGCCGCCGTTCGCGATGTCTGCGACGCCAAGGTGGCCCCGCACGCCGGTGACGTGGACGAACTCGCCGAGTTCCCGAAGGCGTCGTACGACGCACTCAAGGCGTCCGACTTCCACGCTCCGCACATCCCCGAGCAGTACGGCGGGGCCGGGGCGGACGCGCTCGCCACCGTCATCGTGATCGAGGAGGTGGCCCGCGCCTGCGCCTCCACCTCGCTGATCCCGGCGGTGAACAAGCTCGGCTCGCTGCCGCTGCTGCTGTCCGCCTCGGACGAGGTGAAGGACCGGTACCTGCCGCCGGTAGCCGCCGGCGACGCGATGTTCTCGTACTGCCTGTCGGAGCCCGAAGCCGGTTCCGACGCGGTGTCGATGAAGACGCGCGCGGTCGCCGATGGCTCGGACTTCGTGCTCAACGGCGTGAAGCGCTGGATCACCAACGCCGGGGTGAGCGACTACTACACGGTCTTCGCGGTGACCGACCCGGACGCGCGGTCGAAGGGCATCAGTGCCTTCGTCGTGGAGAAGTCCGACGACGGAGTGTCCTTCGGCGCCCCGGAGAAGAAGCTCGGGATCAAGGGCTCACCGACCCGCGAGGTGTACTTCGACAACGTCCGCATCCCGGCGTCCCGGATGATCGGCGCCCCGGGCACCGGCTTCGCTACTGCGATGGCGACGCTCGACCACACCCGCGTGACGATCGCCGCCCAGGCGCTCGGTATCGCCCAGGGCGCGCTCGACTACGCGCTCGGTTACGTCAAGGAGCGCAAGCAGTTCGGCAAGGCACTGGCCGAGTTCCAGGGCCTGCAGTTCATGCTCGCCGACATGGGCATGAAGATCGAGGCCGCCCGCCAACTCACGTACGCCGCCGCGGCCCGCTCCGAGCGCAACGACAGCGACCTCACGTACTTCGGCGCCGCCGCCAAGTGCTTCGCCTCCGACGTCGCCATGGCCGTAACCACCGACGCCGTCCAACTCCTCGGCGGCTACGGCTACACCCACGACTACCCGGTCGAACGCATGATGCGCGACGCCAAGATCACCCAGATCTACGAAGGCACCAACCAGGTCCAACGCATCGTCATGGCCCGCCAACTCCTCAAGGGCCTCAGCTAAAACCCCTTGTACTAAGGGGCAAACTCTCCACGCAGCTCCTCCGTCGCCGCTCCCACCCACCCTGAACCGCGGCTCCTCCGTCGCAGCTCCCGGTGGGGAGCGTCGCCTGTGCGCTGCGGGCTCCTGGGCCCGCCTGACACGCACGATCTACCGACTGCCGTCTTGGTGCTGTCGGCAACGATGCCGTTCCGGTGCCGCGGGATGTCGTAAATCGGCGCTGCCGATCTCCGCCAGCGACAACTCTTCCGCCGGCCAGGGGGCGTGCTCAAACTCAGAGCACCCGAACGCCGACGCGGCCGCTACGTCCCGGACGCAACCGGCGTACACAGGTCGGCCGATCGTCGACCCCGCCCCCAAGGAGCAGTTGTGAAACGACCCAGAACCAGTTTGATCGCCACCGGCGGTCTTCTCGCCGCTGGGCTGGTGATGACGCCTTTCTTCGCCGCCCACGCCGACCAGACATCTCCCGGCGCCGTCGCCCACGACCCGAGCTCCTTGGCGGCCGACGAGCAGGCGCACGCGCCGGCGAGTGCCTCCGCGCTTGGCCTGACATCGGGCGAGAAGCTGACCGTCAAAGCGGTCATCGAGGACGCGGACGGCGGCACGCACGTGCGGTACCAGCGCACGCTCGACGGGCTGCGCGTCATCGGTGGTGATCTGGTCACCCACAAGGACGCGAAGGGCGCTGTCACCGGCGTCACCTACAACCTCGGCCGCAAGACCGTCACCCCCGCGTCGCGGACTCCGAAGATCTCCAAGGCCGCGGCCCAGGCCAAGGGTCTCGCCGCGGCACAGGCGACCAAGAACGAGACGTCCGCCGGGAACGAGTTGGTCGTCCTCGTCACCGACCAGGGTCCCAAGCTGGCGTACGACGTCCTGACCACCGGCATCCGTGCCAACCAGGTTCCGACCCGGCTGCACACCTACGTCGACGCCGGCACGGGCGCCGTGCTCCTGACCGACGACGAGATCAAGACCGGCACCGGCGACGGCATCTTCGTCGGCAACGTCACCATCAACACCAGCGCCAAGTCGGGCGGCGGTTTCGAGATGAGGGACGCGCTCGGCCATACGGCCACCGACGTGCACAACCAGGGCGATCCCAACACGGGTGAAGGCCCGGACGGTGACCTCTTCACCGACGCCGACGACAAGTGGGGGACCGGGGCTCAGTCCGACCGTGCGTCCGCCGCCGTCGACGCGCTCTACGGCGCGCAGAAGACGTTCGACTACTACAAGACCCAGCTCGGCCGGAACGGGATCTGGAACGACGGCCGCGGGGCCCGCTCACGCGTTCACTTCGCCAACGCGATGGTGAACGCGTTCTGGGACGGCACGCAGATGTCGTACGGCGACGGCGCGAACAACGCTGCTCCGCTCACCGAGCTGGACGTCGCCGGGCACGAGATGAGCCACGGTGTCACCGAGAACACCGCTGGACTGGTCTACAGCGGTGAAGCCGGCGGACTCAACGAGGCGACCTCCGACATCTTCGGTACGGCGATCGAGTTCTACGTGAACAACCCCAACGACGTACCGGACTACTTCATCGGTGAAGAGATCGACATCCACGGCAACGGCTCGCCGCTGCGGTACATGGACAAGCCGAGCAAGGACGGCGCGTCGAAGGACTGCTGGTCCTCGACGCTCGGCTCCCTCGACCCGCACTACTCCTCGGGTCCGCTCAACCACTGGTTCTTCCTGCTCTCCGAGGGTTCGGGTGCCAAGACGGTCAACGGGGTCAGCTACAACTCGCCCACCTGTTCCGGCGCCGCGGCCGTGACCGGCATCGGTCACGCCAAGGCCGAGAAGATCTGGTACCGCACGCTGGCGACCTACCTCACGTCGTCGAGCAAGTACTCCAACGCCCGGACCGGCGCGATCAAGTCCGCCAAGGACCTCTACGGCCAGGGCTCGGCAGAGTGCCTGGCGGTCGAAAAGGCGTTCACGGCCATCGCCGTCGCGGCCACGACCGAGACGTGTGGCACGACCAACCCGGACCCCGGCTCCCCGACGGTCACCAACCCCGGCGCGCAGACGAGCACCGTAGGGACCGCTGACACGCTGCAACTCGCAGCGACGGGCGGCACCACGCCGTACTCATGGTCGGCGACCGGTCTCCCCGCGGGCCTCACGGTCAACGCCTCGACGGGGCTGATCTCCGGTACCCCGACCGCCGCGGCCACCTCCACGGTGACGGCGAAGGTCACTGACGCCGCGGGCAAGACGGCCGCCGTCTCCTTCTCGTGGGTCGTCTCCGGCGGCGGAGGCGGTGGCGCCTGCAACGGCGCGCTCAACTACAGCGGCACCCTCACCGCGGGCGGCACCAAGACATTCGCCGCTTTCAGCGACAGCGACGCGGGCCAGCTCAAGGTCTGCCTCGACGGGCCGACCGGCAGCGACTTCGATGTCTACCTGCAGAAGCAGTCCGGCTTGTCCTGGGTGACGGTTGCCCAAGGCATCAGCCCGAACCCGGACGAGTCGTTCACCTACAACAACACGGCGGGCACCTACCGCCTCGTGGTGAAGGCCGACTCCGGATCGGGTGCGTTCACGGCTTCCGTGTCGGAGTGATCGCAAACCTGGAAGGACCAGCCTGAGCAATGGCACCTCCTCGAGCGCTTCGGGCTCGAGGAGGTGCTGCTGTACCGACTCAGATCCAGCCCCGCCGGCTCGCCTGAATGGCCAGCTGGAATCGGCTGTGAGCGCCGAGCACCTCTTCGAGCCGAGCGATCCGCCGGCCCACCGTGCGGGCGCTCACGCCCAGGTCGCGGGCGATCGCCTCATCGGTGAGGCCGGCTGCCAGGTAGGACAGCAGCTGCTGCTCGTCGGAAGCCGGACCACCCAACGCGTCGACCACCTGAGACTCCGGTGACAGCGGCACACCCATCTGCCAGAAGACGTCGAAGAGGGCGACCAGGGAGTCGAGCAGACCGGACTCGTGGACGATGACGAGTGACCGCCGGGCCCCTTTCTGGCCCGGAACCGACAACAGCGCACGCTTGTCGTCGAACAGCATGAGGTTGAGCGGGACCTGGGCGAAGACGCGTGCCTGCTCGCCCACCGCGATGCACTGATGAACTGCGGCAAGCCCTTCGAAGTCCTCCAGCACCGAGACGCCATAGAGCCCGCGTGCCCGGACGCCGCGTTCCATGGCCGCGAAGAATCCGACCGCCACGCCGGGCCGCGGGATCTCCATCCCGGTCCGGGCCTTCCGCGGCGAGACGGGGCCGATGCACAAACCGTCGACGGTCGAGGCCGTGTCATCCATCAGCTTGGCCTCGACCACCGCGCACCGCGCCTCGTCCGTGATGACCTCCACAAAACTCGAGCGGTCGCCGGCTTCGCTCCAGATGTCGGCAAAAACCGAGGCGAGCTGGCGAGTTGCGTCAGCAGCCTTCGCATGCTCGGCCGCCACCTGCTCCAACGGAATCCGCGGCGGGACCGCCTCGATCTCCCCGCAACTCACTTCGAGTAGTCCGATGGCAGCCAGCGCCTGCACCTCGTCCGCAGCGGCGGCGTAGTCGATACCGGCACGCTCGGCCAGGACCTCCAGGCTCGCCCTCCCGCCCTCGACGGCCGCACGATAAAGCGGCTCCGCGACAGCCGAGAGAATGGGTGCTGAGGGCAATTTCATCTCGTCGTCTTACCACTTCCTGCGCCCACTACGCGAGCACCGGAACACCTGACCCCCAGGGAGCTCACCTTGCAGTCACCACTCCCACACGTGCCGTAGCCCTAGGTTCCACGGAGCTATCCATCGGCGGTCTTGGCCGGTGGGGCCTGGGTGACGCGCTGGCCGGTGTCTGATTGCCAGTAGAGGACTGAGCGGCCGGAGCGGCGGCGTTCGAGTAGGCCGGCGGCGGTCAGGACGTGGAGGTGCTCGGAGACGGTGGACAGGGACAGACCGGTTGCCGCGACGAGTGCCGTCGTACTGATCGGGTCGGTGGCGGCGGTGAGGATGCGGGCGCGGTTGCGGCCGAGCAGTTCGACCAGTGGTTCGGCCAGGACGGTGGTTCCGGCGAAGATGCCGGTGACGGGATAGGTCAGCGCGAACCGGTCCGGCAGCCGCCAGCTGACGCTGACTCGCTGGGTGTGGGTGGCGATGAACATCAGCGAACGCCCACGGACATCGGTGACCGGATAGTCCCAGCGGTTCACCTGGATGCGTCCGTCACCGAGCCACTGCACATCGGGACCAAGCCCTCGCAGTACGCCGGACCACCCCTGCTCGCTGAGTCGCGACGTCCGGGACACGATGTCGGCTTGGAGCATCCGCTTGCGGCGCGGCCAGTCCGGCTCGACCGTGTGCGTCCAGACCCAGGTCAGGAGCTCTGCCGCCCTCGCGGCCAGAGCGCTCTCCGACTCCAGAATCGCGGGCAACTGCGAGCGGACCACGCGCAGATCTGCCCGGATCTCTTCGTCGTCGAGCGCCAGTAGAGCGTCGAGTTCATCGGCCAGCCGAGCGTCCGGATCGAGCGGCAGGCTGGTCAGGAAGTCAGCGGTCCAGCTTCGGCCGAAAGCGCTGTCCAGTAAGGCCGCCCAGACCGGCTCGGCGGCGAGCCGCTCTTCGAACGCCGGCCGGTGGATGTCCTTCCAGGCGCGGAACCAGGGCTCGACGGGTCGCAGCAGCAGCTTCAGCGCGGACACGGTCTCGGTGAGCTCGGACGTGGCGAAGCGCGCGGTCGCCAGGGTGTCGGCGTCGACAAGGAACTCGGACAATGGTTTCGCCTCCACCCGAAACTGTAGGAGGTCGCCGGACCACGACCGAAGCTCCTGATATGAGTTCCTGTACCGCGCCGGCCGCTTCCGTCCCGACCTACCGGCAGCTCTTCGCGAACGCCGAGTTCCGTGGTCTGTGGGCCGGAAGCGCACTCGGCAACGCCTCCTCGACCATGACCAGTCTGACGCTCGCCTTGATGGTGAACGCGGCGACCGGGTCGGCACTGCTCGCCGCGCTCGTTATGTTCGGGCCGTCGCTCGCGCAGGTGCTCGGCGTCTCGACCCTGATGTCGGCCGCCGACACCGCCCAGCCGCGCCGGATCCTCGTCGTCCTCGCACTGCTGTCGACGACCGCGGTCGCCGCGCAGGCCGCCTTCCAGCTCCCCGCCGCCGCGCGCCTCGGGCTCGCTCTCCTCGTCGCCTACGGGCTGTCGATCGGCTCCGGCGTCCGCTGGGGGCTGCTGAACGACGTCGTCACCCACGACCAGTTCGTGCTCGGCCGTTCGGCGATGAACCTCTCGGTCGGCGCCATGCAGATCGCCGGCTTCGGCGTCGCCGGACTGTTGCTCCAGGCAATGAGTCCCGCTATGGTGCTCTGGCTGGCCGCCGGCTTCTCGGCGCTCGCGATCCCGGTGCTCCGATTCGGTCTCAGCGACCGCGCGCCGCGGCGCGCAGCTCGCACCAGCCTCGCCGAGACCTGGCTCGGCAATCGCCGGCTGCTGGGCGAGCGCCGGACCAGGCCCCTGCTGCTCGCGCTCACCATCCCGAACGGTCTCGTCGTCGGATGTGAAGCACTCTTCGTGCCGTACGCCGGTGCCGGTGCCGGCTGGCTTCTGGCTGCCGGAGCGGCAGGCATGATGTCCGGCGACCTGGTCATCGGCCGCTTCCTCAACCGCGCCCAGCGCCGGGTGGCAGCGCGCTGGCTCCGCTTCGTACTGGCGGTTCCCTTTCTCGCCTTCGTCACCGACCTACCGCTCGGCGTACTGGCCGCGCTGGTCGCCCTCGGCAGCTGCGGGTACGCCGCCTCGCTCGCTCAGCAGGAGGTGCTCGTCGAGCTCACTCCCCCGGAGCTGCGCGGGCAGGTCCTCGGCATCGAGTCCGCCCTGCGCATGACGACCTTCGGCCTCTGCGCGATCGCCGCCGGCACCCTCGCCGACCTCACCTCACCCGCGCCCGCCATCACCACCTTCGCCGCCGCATCCCTGCTGGCGTCGGTAGCACTCACAATTCCACTGACCCGCATCATGACGTGAGCGAGGACGGTCAGCGGCGGTCGTTGTCTTCGGAGTTGAAGAGGGTCTGGGCGTCCGGCTCGGGCGCCGGGGCGGGGTCGCGGCGGCGCTGCAGGTGCTCGGGCGGGGCTTCGTCGTCGAGGATGCCGTCGCCGGGTTTGCCTTCGGGGCCGCCGAAGAGAAGGTCGGACATCTGCAGGTGCATGTGCTCGACGTGCGGAACGTCGGGGAGGATCACCTGGCCGCGCTCGCCGGCCGACTCGATCTGCAGGGTGCCGCAACCGAGGATCCGGTCGATCAGGCCGTGCTCGTAGGAGACGTCGTTGATCCGCATCAGCGGGATGTCCCGGCCGGTCCGGGTGAGGATGCCGTGCCGGGTGATGAGGCGCCGGTTGGTCAGCGTGTAGGTCGAGAACAACCAGTTCAGGAACGGTTTCGCCGCGAACCCGAGCAGGATCAGCAGGCCGGCCACCCCGATCGCGATCCGGGCCGCGGTCTGCATGCTGCCGTCCGGCACGATCGCGGCCAGGAAGCCACCGCCGGCCGCCACCACCAGGAGCAGGAACACCGGGAAGATCAGCGCCTTCCAGTGCGTCCGGGTGCTGACGACGATGTACTCGTCCTCACCCAACAACTTCGCCGAGATCGCCATACCCCCAGTCTCACAGTTCTCGGGCTCGCTGTCGCCGGTCGACACGAGGCGCGGCCGGCCGCGGTACCGGCCCAGCCGCGGGCGGAACCGGTCCGACACGGTGATTGAAGACTTCACAAAATGCATACAGTCCGCCAAGATGCGCGAGGGGGATGCGTCACCGATCTGGGGGGCTCGACGACTTAGGAGCCGTGATGGGCATCTTGTCGGTACTCGACCGGGAGCACACGGTCGCGCCACCGGGGTACAGCCGCTGGCTGATCCCCCCGGCCGCGCTGGCGGTGCACCTGTGCATCGGCCAGGCATACGCGACGAGCGTCTACAAGACCTCGCTGGTCAAACACTTCGACGCCAGCCAGACCGCGATCGGGGTGATCTTCAGTATCGCGATCGTGATGCTCGGCCTGTCCGCCGCCGTCGGCGGCACCTGGGTCGAGCGCAACGGCCCCCGCAAGGCGATGTTCACCTCGGCCTGCTTCTGGGCCGCCGGCTTCGGAGTCGGCGCCCTCGGCATCGGGACCGGTCAGCTCTGGCTGGTCTACCTCGGGTACGGCGTGATCGGCGGCATCGGCCTCGGGATCGGCTACATCTCGCCGGTGTCGACGCTGATCAAGTGGTTCCCGGACCGCCCGGGTCTGGCGACCGGCCTGGCGATCATGGGCTTCGGCGGCGGCGCGCTCGTCGCCAGCCCGCTGTCGCGCCAACTGCTCGGCCTGTACGACGACAACTACGACCCCGGCAACTCCGCGTCGGTCGCGGGCGGACATGCCCTCGTCGCGTTGTTCCTCACCCTCGGGATCGGCTACTTCCTGGTGATGATGTTCGGCGTGGTGAACATCCGGGTCCCCGCCGACGGCTGGAAGCCGGACGGCTTCGACCCGTCGACGGTGCAGGCGAAAACCCTGGTCACCACCGCGAACGTGTCAGCGGCGAACGCGATCAGGACCCCGCAGTTCTGGCTGCTCTGGATCGTGCTGGCCTGCAATGTGACGGCAGGGATCGGCATCCTCGAGCAGGCCAGTCCGATGATCCAGGACTTCTTCCGCGGTGCCGACGGCAGGTCCACCGTCGCGGTCGCGGCCGCGTCCGGCTTCGTCGGCCTGCTGTCGATCTTCAACATGGGTGGACGATTCGCCTGGTCGACGACCTCGGACCTCATCGGCCGCAAGCCGATCTACGCGATGTACCTCGGCGTCGGCATCGTGCTCTACGCGCTGCTCGCGACCGTCGGCCACAACAACACGGCGATCTTCGTCCTGCTCGCGGCGGTCATCATCTCCTTCTACGGCGGCGGCTTCGCGACCGTCCCGGCGTACCTGCGCGACCTGTTCGGTGGCTATCAGGTCGGCGCGATCCACGGCCGGCTGCTGACGGCCTGGTCGGTCGCCGGTGTCGCCGGGCCCCTGATCGTGAACGGGTTCCTCGATCGCGAAGGCAAACCGGGCACCCTGACCGCTTCGGCGTACCGGCCTGCCTTGTTCACGATGGTCGGGGTGCTGGCGGTCGGGTTCGTCGCCAACCTGCTGATCCGGCCGGTCGCGGACCGGTACCACGAGAAGACCGCCGGCGTGGAAGCCAAGGAGGCAGCGCAATGAATCAGACCCCTCGCCTGGTCGTCTCCTGGCTGCTGGTCGCCGTCCTGCTCGGTTACGGCATCATCGAAACCTTGATCACCGCGGCCAAGATCTTCACCGAGTAAGCCTCAGGTGGGTCACATCGCCGGCGGCCAGTTGATGCGGGCCGTCGGCGGTGAGGACCACCAGCCGGCCGTCGGAGTCCAGATCCGAGGCCACACCCTCCAGGAACGTGCCGTCGGGCAACTCCACCCGGACCGATTGCCCGAAGGTGGCCGACAGCTCGCGGTAGTCCGGCAGGATCGTCTCCGGATCCCCCGCTGCGTCGACCCAGGTCTCGTAGCGACCAGCCAGCTCCCGCAGGACCGCGGCCATCACAGTGGCCCGGTCTGTCGTCGCCGCACCTTCCAAGGCCAGCGAGGTCGCGACGTCCGTCGGCCGCTCGTCCGCTCTGAGCGTCACGTTCAGCCCCATGCCCACCACCGCGGCAGGCCCGTCGGGCGTGTCCACCCGCTCGAGGAGAATCCCAGCGAGCTTCCGGTCATCGACCTGTACGTCGTTGGGCCACTTCACCTTCGCCGGGATCTCCCCGACCCGCCGTACGGCGGCCGCGACGGCCAGGGGAACCAGGAGACCCAGCCAAGGCCAGCGACCGGCCGGGACAGCCGCAGGACGCAGCAAAGCCGACATCAGCAGCGCAGAGCGCGGCGGAGTCGTCCACGTCCGACCCAGTCGCCCTCTACCGGACGACTGGTACTCCGCTGCCACTACCAGCCCCTCAGCCGCCCCGGAGCGGGCTGCTTGAGCCACGACGGCATTGGTGGACTCCGTTTCGGCCAGTACGTCGATACGCGTCCACAGTGAGCCAGGCCGCACCAGGCGCCCCTGCAGGAACCGTGCGTCCAGCGGCGGCCTCTCCAGATCGCCGAACATCAGCCGGTGTTCTGCAGGCCGGCGGCAACGCCCGACACGGTCAGCAGCAGCAACCGCCTGGTCCTGACGATCTGCTGCTCGTCCAGCGAGTCGTCGGTCCGCAGCGTTCGGAGTGCCCGCAACTGCAGGTAGCTCAGCGCATCGACGTACGGGTTGCGTAGCTCGACAGCACGGCCGAGGACCCGGCGTCCAGCGAGCAGCCGGTCGCCGCCGAGCACCTTGAGCACCCACTCGGTGGTCAGTTCGTGCTCGTCCAGCATCAGCTTGCTCAGGTCCGCCCGGTCACCGAGCTCCAGGTAGCGCCCGAGGATGCGCCGGTCTGTCTTCGCCAGCGACATCTCCGCGTTCTCCAGCATCACCTGGAACAGCGGCCAGTTCTTGTTCGCGTCCTGCAGTACTGCGACGTCACCGACCGCGGACAGGGCCGAACCCAACCCGTACCAGCCCGGTGCGTTCACCCGGGCCTGCGACCAGGCGAACACCCACGGGATCGCCCGCAGGTCCTCCAGCGAGGACACCGCCACGCCACGTCGCGCCGGACGCGAACCCAGCGGCAGCTGCCCGAGCTCCTCCAGCGGAGTCACCCGCCCGAACCACTCCGCAAAGCCAGGCGCCTTCACCAGCCGGTGGTACGCCGTACGCGCAGCCTCGTCGAGCGTCTTCTCCACCACGGCGAACCGGTCCGCAGCCGCCAGAGCGCGCTCCTCGATGGCAGGAGTCGACGCCAGCAGCGTCGCGGCGGTCACCTGCTCTATGTGGCGCTGGGCGATCGCGGCGTTGCCGTAGCGAGCCGGGATCGCTTCGCCCTGCTCGGTGAGCTTGAACCGGCCGGCGACCGACCCCGGCGCCTGCGCGAGCACAGCGCGGTTCGCGGGGCCGCCGCCACGTCCCAGGGCCCCACCGCGGCCGTGGAAGAGGGTGAGCCGGATCGCGTTGCGCTGGGCCCAGGCGGTGATCCGCGCCTGCGCGTCGTACAGGGCGAGGGTGGCCGAGACCGGGCCGACGTCCTTGGCGGAGTCGGAGTAGCCGAGCATCACCTCGAAGCGGCGGTCGTTCGCGGTGAGGCGGTGCCGGACCCGGGTGAGCTGGATCGCGTTGTCCAGCACCTCCACGGAGTTCTGCAGGTCCTCACCGGTCTCGAACAGCGGTACGACGTCCAGCTCGATCGGCCGGCCGTCCATCGCGGCGTCGGCCAGCTCGTAGACAGCGGCGAGATCGCCCGCGTTGCGGGTGAAGGACACGACGTACCGACGGCAGGCCTCTGGGCCGAAGCGCTGCTGGATCTGGCCGATCACCCGCAGCGTGGCCAGCACCTCTTCGGTCTGATCGGACAGCTCGCCACCGCTCAGCACCTCTTCCAACGCCTTGGCGTGGACGGAGGAGTGCTGCCGTACCTCCAGCTCGGCCAGGTGGAACCCGAACGAGCTCACCTGCCAGATCAGCTGCTGCAGCTGCCCGTACGCCTGACGCGGCGCCCCTGCTGACACGAGGGAGTCCTGCAGCACCTTCAGCTCGTGCAGGAAGTCGCCAGCGCGCGGGTAGCCGAAGTCGGCGTCCCTCGCCCGGGTCGCTGCCAGCCGACGTGCAGCGAGCAGCAGCAGCTGGCGGTGCGGCTCCGAAGGCGATCTGGTCTCGATGTCCGCGATCAGTGCGGGGTTGACCGCGCGGGCATCCTCCAGGATCCGCCGCACTGGCGCCGACGGCGGCGTGGTCGACGAGTCGAGGGTGAGCGCACGGCCGAGCTCGTCGGTGGCCCGCTCGAGCGCCCGGAGTACGTGATCGGCCTGGATCTGCATGGCTTCGCGGGTGATCGCGGCGGTGACGTTCGGATTGCCGTCGCGGTCGCCGCCGATCCAGGAGCCGAGCCGGACGAACGGCGCGACCACGGGTTGCCGGATGCCGGCCTCGTCACCGGCCAGCGCGTCGTCCAGCCGCCGGTAGACGTTGCCCACGACATCGAACAGCGTCTCCTCGAAGACGGCCATCGCCGACCGGACCTCGTCGAGCGGAGTGGGCCGGCTGGTCCGCAGCTGCGAAGTACGCCAGAGGATGTCGACCTGCTCGACCAGGCGCCGCTGGTTCTCGGACAGCTCGCTGTCGCCGGCCCGCGGGTCGCTCCGCTCCTCCAGCAACGAGGAGATGCGCCGGATGGTGGCCAGTACGGCGCGACGCCGGGCCTCCGTCGGGTGAGCGGTCAGTACCGGGCGGAACTCCAGCCCGTTGAGCAGGGCACGAGCCTGCTGCTCGCCGCTGTCCCGGGAGATCTGCTCGACCGCCTGGGCCAGCTCCGACACGGCCGGCGCGTCCGAGGAGCGGTCGCGCTCACGTAGTACGCGAGCGCGGTGCAGTTCCTCGCTGAGGTTCGTCAGGTGGAAGTAGCAGGTGAACGCGCGAGCCACGTCCTCGGCACGCTCGTGCGGCCAGGAGGCGACCAGGTTCTCGGCCGCCTCGCCGTCGCCGGCGATGGTGAGCTCCCGGAGCTTCTCCACGTCGTCGAGCAGCGGCTGGCCGGCGTACTCGACCAGGACGCGGCCGAGGATCTCGCCGAGCAGGCGCACGTCGGCGCGCAGCTCCTCGGGGACTTCGAAACGTGCGCGGGTACGGGTGCGGGCGTTCGCCTGACTGCCGGTCTCGGTCACGTTCGCCCACGATATCTGGGCGGGCGGTCTCTTGCCGCCTGGTCCGCACAGTGGGCGCGGATCGTCACACCGCGTTCACATGACGCGACAGTAATCACCCTAGACCCGGCCGAAGCCGCCGGCGACGATCCGGGACACCGTCCTGGCCAGCTCCTCGGGGGTGCGGTCGGTGCCGTCGACGACCAGCATCCGGGCGCAGCTCTCGGTCATCGACGCCAGCATCTCGGCCAGCACCGGCAGGTTCGCGTCCGGATCGGTGACCCCGGGCAACGACTTCAGCAAGGTGAGGCGAAGGCCCTCGACCAGGAACGCCCGGGCCGCCCGGACCCGGTTGGACACCACCGGGGCCGCACCGTACTGCGCGCCGAAGACGATCCGCCACGACTGGGGCGACTTCGCCACCGACCGCAGGAACGCGGTCAGGCCTTCGAGCACGTGCTCCTCCGGCGTACCGACGGCCGGATCGGCCGGGAGCGCGGCGACGATCGAGGTCACCAGGTGCTGCTCCTCGCGAGCCAGCAGAGCGAGCAGTAGTTCGTCGCGGTTGGCGAAGGAGTCGTAGACCACCGGCTTCGTCACTCCGGCGGCGTCCGCCACCGACTGCATCGTCGTACCGGCGTAGCCGCGCTCGGAGAAGACCTCCAGGGCGGCGTCCAGGATCATCGGCCGGCGGCGCTCCGGGCCGAGGTGCGCGGCCCGGCGGCGCGGGGAGTCCGCGACCGGTTCTTCGGGGCTGACCACTTGACAAAGCTACCAGGTCGTAGGAAATTCCTACGGTCTGGTAGGAACTCGCCCGGCCGGTCCGGAACGGGTTTCCCGATCACCGCCGGGGAGGTTCGGGTGGCCGAAGGTGGCACTGCTCGGTGGCTGGAGGCGAGTGATCTCGCCGCCCTCGAGCCGGGTGAGCTGGCCCGGCTGGTCGACCGGACCTCGGAGCGGGAGCTCCGGCATCGACTCATCGGGGGTGTGCGAGAGGTCGCGTTGCGCGAGATCTTCCGCCGGATGCCGGAGTACCTCCGGCCGGCCCGGGCGACCGGGTGCGAGGCCGTCATCGCCTGGCAGATCACCGGGGCCGGCGACGGCGGCGTCGACGAGTACCTGATCCGCGTGCACGACGGGCGCTGCGACGTACTCGACGGGCGCGCCGCCCAGCCCGAGATCTCGGTGCGGACCGATCCGGCGACGCTGCTGAAGATCGTCACCGGCAACGAGGACCCGGTCACCGCCGTCCTCAAACAACGCCTCTCGGTCCGCGGCGACCTGGCCCTGGCCGCCCGGCTGACCAAACTCTTCGCCGCGGGCCCGCACTGAGACCTGCGTCCCGCCGGGCCGGCGTACTGCGCAGTAACGTTGCGGTAGACGTCACAGCACACGAACCGGCTCCAGGAAGTTAGGCTGCCCGCTTATGGGAGAGACCGTGAACATCCACACCACCGCCGGGAAGCTCGCGGACCTGGAGCACCGGCTGGACGAGGCCGTGCACGCCGGTTCGGAGCGCGCGGTGGAGAAACAGCACGCCCGGGGCAAGAAGACCGCCCGGGAGCGGATCGCGCTGCTGCTGGACGAGGGCTCCTTCTCCGAACTGGACGAGTTCGCCCGCCACCGGTCCACCGCCTTCGGCCTGGACGCCAACCGCCCGTACGGCGACGGCGTGGTGACCGGCTTCGGCACCATCGACGGCCGCCAGGTGTGCGTGTTCGCGCAGGATTTCACCGTCTTCGGCGGCAGCCTCGGTGAGGTGTTCGGCGAGAAGATCGTCAAGGTGATGGACCTGGCGATGAAGATCGGCTGCCCGCTGATCGGCATCAACGACTCCGGCGGCGCGCGGATCCAGGAAGGCGTGGTGAGCCTCGGCCTGTACGGCGAGATCTTCCGCCGCAACGTCCGTGCTTCCGGAGTGATCCCACAGATCTCCTTGATCATGGGGCCGTGCGCGGGCGGCGCTGTCTACTCCCCGGCCGTGACCGACTTCACCGTGATGGTCGACGAGTCGTCGTACATGTTCATCACCGGCCCGGACGTGATCAAGACCGTCACCGGTGAGGACGTCAGCCAGGAAGACCTCGGCGGCGCCCGGACGCACAACACCAAGTCGGGCAACGCGCACTACCTCGGCAGCGACGAGGAGGACGCGATCGACTGGGTGAAGGCCCTGGTCGCGCACCTGCCGCAGAACAACCTGGAGGACCCGCCGGCGTACGACTTCGCGGCGGACCTCGAGGTGAGCGAGAGCGACGCCGCGCTGGACACGCTGATCCCGGACTCGCCGAACCAGCCGTACGACATGCACACGGTGATCGAGGCCGTGGTGGACGACGGCGACTTCCTCGAAGTCCAAGCGCTGTTCGCCCCGAACATGCTGGTCGGCTTCGGCCGGGTCGAGGGCCGCCCGGTCGGCGTGGTCGCGAACCAGCCGATGCAGTTCGCCGGCACCCTGGACATCGACGCGTCGGAGAAGGCGGCCCGGTTCGTCCGCACCTGCGACGCGTTCAACGTGCCGATCCTGACCTTCGTCGACGTACCGGGCTTCCTGCCCGGCACCGACCAGGAGTGGAACGGCATCATCCGCCGCGGCGCCAAGCTGATCTACGCCTACGCCGAGGCGACCGTCCCGATGATCACCGTGATCACCCGCAAGGCGTACGGCGGCGCGTACGACGTGATGGGCTCCAAGCACCTCGGCGCGGACATCAACCTGGCCTGGCCGACCGCCCAGATCGCGGTGATGGGCGCCCAGGGCGCGGTCAACATCCTGCACCGGCGCGAACTCGCGGCGACGGAGGACGTGGAGACCCGGCGGCAGCAGTTGATCACGGAGTACGAGGACCATCTCGCCAACCCCTACATCGCGGCCGAGCGCGGCTACATCGACGCCGTCGTGAAGCCCAGCGAGACCCGCTCCGAGATCATCCGCGCCCTCCGGCTCCTCCGCACCAAGCGCGACACCCTCCCGCCGAAGAAGCACGGCAACATCCCGCTGTGATCGGAGCCTTGGAAATGACTGATCCCGTACTCCGTGTCGTCAAGGGCGACCCGAGTCCCGAGGAACTGGCCGCCCTCATCGCCGTCGTCACCGCTCGCGCCACCGCACCGGCGGCCGCGCCCGACACCACCCGCGCGAGCAACTGGGCCACCTACTGGCGCAACGCCCGCTCCCCCTTCCGCCCTGGCCCCGGCAGGTGGCGCGCAAGCGCTCATCCGTAAACACTGGTCCCATGGCCAAATACGAGGTCAACGACGCGGCGGTCGAGCATGCCCGGAAGTTGATCGAAGCCCGGCAGTACGTGCTCGACAGCGACTGGGGCGAGGTGCAGCCGCACGCCGACGACCAGAACGCCTTTCTGGACAAGCATTCCTGGGCCGAGTACGCCGCCTGGCACCTCGGCCTCACCGACGGCGCCAACGACGAGACGAAGGCCCGCTACGCCTTCGTCTTCGGCGACTTCCGCCGCATCCACCGCACGGCGCTGATCGCCTCCGTCTACCGAGCCTCAGAATGGCGCCACAAAAAGGTGGAACTGGCCGCCCACGACCTACTCCAACTCCTGGACGCCAAAGCCGGCATCACCTGAGCGAGCGACGGAAGCGGACCAGCGGGTAGGTGGCCGGGGGCACCGTTCCCTTGGTGGGACCGGGGAAGGTGGTGGCGCCGTCGAGGGTCAGGCCGTACTGCGTGGCGCGGGCGATCAGGTGGGGCAGCGCGTCCTGGATTCGGCGGTCGGCCGGGGTTCGGCCGGAGGCGTAGCGGCTGGACTCCGTCTTCTCCGTGGTGGTGACGAAGACGCCGCCAGGCCGGAGTACGCGGGCCACCTCGGCCAGCACCGGGTCGCTGTCCTCCAGCAGGTGGAGGAGCCAGACGGCGACGATCGCGTCGCAGCGGCGGTCGCCGAAAGGCAGGCGGCCGGCGTCGGCTACGGCGACGTGGCCGGGCAGGCGCACCTTCGCGTGCCGCAACATGGCGGTCGACAGGTCGACGCCGTGCACGAGGTTGCCGAGAGCAACCAGTTCGGCAGCGACGATTCCGGTGCCGACGGCAAGTTCCACGACGCGGCCACCGCCCGGGAGCAGCGAGTGGACGGCAGCGGCGGCCGCCTGAGCTCGCTCGGTACCGCCGCGCGTCTCGTCGTACCGGGCTGCCTCGGCCTCGTCGTACTCGAACGGTGGGGGCGTCTGCCACAGGGCCGGCCAGGGGATGCCGACCTCGGCCAACATCCTTCGCAGCAAGGGCAAAGAGACACCGACGACGTTGTGGTAGTCGCCCTCGATACCGGTGACGAACGGTCCGCCGAGCCCGTCGACGGTGAACGAGCCGGCCACCACCAGCGGCTCGCCCGTCGCCACGTACGCGTCGATCTCGTCGTCGGTGAGGTCGGCGAAATGCACCGTGGTGGAGGCGAGCTCGCGCAGTTCGTGCCGCGTGGTGGTGTCGAACAGACAGTGCCCGGTGTGCAGGATCCCGGATCGTCCGCGCATCGCGCGAAGCCGCTCGCGCGCGACCTCCGCCGTACCGGGTTTGCCGTAGCCGACGCCGTCGATCTCGAGCACCGAGTCGCAACCGAGCACGGTCGCGTGGTCGTCCAGGTTGGCGACGACAGCGCGCGCCTTCAACGTCGCCAGGGTCCGCGCCAGCTCACCCGGCGATTCGGCCGTGACGTTGTCCTCGTCGACCCCGGAGACGATCACCTCGGGCTCGACGCCGGCGTCGCGCAGGGTCTGCAACCGCGCCGGCGACGCCGACGCGAGGATGAACCGCGGCCTTTGCTTGCCCGCGGCAACAGCACTCTCAGCAGCTTCCACAGTCGAGTCCACCGCCGTGCTCACAGCCGGGCGAGTGCGCGGCGCAGCGGGTCCAGGCCGATCGAGCCCAGATTCAGCGCCTCCGAGTGGAAGGTTCGCAGGTCGAACGACGACCCCGCCCGCGCCTTGGCCTCCTCGCGAGCCTGCAGCCAGATCCGCTCGCCGACCTTGTACGACGGCGCCTGGCCGGGCCAGCCGAGGTACCGGTTGAGCTCCGCCCGCAGGAACTCCGTCTCCATCCGCGAGTACGCCCGGAGGAACTCGAACCCGAGCTCGGCGTTCCAGGTCTCCCCCGGCCGGAACCCGAGCGGGTTGTCGCGCGGGATCTGGAGTTCCAGGTGCATGCCGATGTCGACGATGACCCGGGCGGCCCGGAAGCCCTGCGCGTCGAGCATGCCGAGCCGGGCGCCGGGCTCTTCGAGATACCCGAGCTCCTCCATCAGCCGTTCGGCGTACAGGGCCCAGCCCTCGCCGTGACCGGAGACCCAGCAGCCGATGCGCTGCCAGCGGTTCAGCTGGTCGCTGCGGAGCATGGTCTGCGCGACCTGGAGGTGATGCCCGGGGACGCCTTCGTGGTACACGGTGGTGACCTCGCGCCAGGTGGCGAAGTCCTCCACACCGGCCGGCACGGCCCACCACATCCGGCCCGGCCGGGTGGTCAGGTCCTCGCTCGGCGCGGTGTAGTAGATCGACCCGTCCGAGGTCGGCGCGATCATGCACTCGATCCGCTGGATCGAGTCGGGGATGTCGAAGTGGGTCCCGGCGAGCTCCCGGACGGCGGTGTCGGCGAGCTGCTGCATCCAGTCGCGGAACGCTTCCTTGCCGTGGATCTTGCGGGCCGGGTCGTTGTCGAGCAGCGCGGCGACGGCCTCGATGCTGCGGTCGCCGTTGTTCAGCGAGGCGGCGATCGTCTGCATCTCGCCCTCGATCCGGGCCAGCTCCTGCCAGCCCCAGGCGTAGGTCTCCTCCAGATCGACGGCAGCACCGAGGTGGTTGCGGGAGGCAAGCTCGTACCGCTCGCGGCCGGCCGCGTCCCGGGCCGGGGCCTGCGGAGCGAGGTCGGTCCGCAGCCATTCACCGAATCCCTCGTACGCCTTGCGCGCGGCCGCCGCGGCAGCCTCGACGGTCGCCTTGATCGCGCCGTCCGGTGCCTTCGCCGCGAACCCGGCGAAGAAGTCCTCACCGTCCGCACCCGCCCAGCTGGCGATCCGGTTGGCCAGGTCGTTCACCTGGCGAACGGCCGACACCCGGCCGGCGGCAGCCTGCTGACTCACGGAGTCGCGGAACCCGTCCAGCGCCGTACCGACCTGGTTGAGCCGGATCGCGATGATCTCCCAGTCGTGCTCGGTCGCCGTCGGCATCAGGTCGAACACCTGCCGCACCTCGGCCGGGATCGACGCGATCGCGTTCAGCTCGTACTGCGGTACGCCCGCCTCGTACGTCTCCAGCTCGAGCCGGAGCCGCTCCAGGAACGCGTCCTTGGCGACCTCCTCGCGCGGCGTACCGGGCTGGACCGCCTCGGCCGCGGCGATGGACCGCCGATTGAGCTCGATCAGCGCCTCGAACCCGGCCGGCGAGTAGTCCGGCAGCCGGTGGTCGTGGCCCTCGATCCCCATGAACGTGGCCGAGGTCGGCGAGAGCTCGACGTAGTCCTCCAGATACCGCTCGGAGATCTGGTCGATCGGACTGGTCGATGTGGTTGCATCCGTCACCCGGCCGACCCTACCCGCGCATCCGGGCAACCTCGAACCTATTCGTACTCCAGCCCGTCCGGCGCGGCCTGGCGCCAGGAGTCGAACAGGATGTCCCGCAGTTCGCTCTCGTCCTCCAGCGCGCCCAGCCGGGCCCGCACCCAGCTCGACCCCGCCTCGTGCGGCGGCACCCAGAACTTCTCCGGCTCCGCCGCGATCAACTCCGCCCGCTCCAGCCGCGGACACTTCACCGCGAACGAGGTCTGGTCGTCCGGCACCGTCACGAACATCCGCCCCGCGACATCGAACGTCGGATGCCCCCACCGCTGCTTCTCCACCGTCCGCGGAAACGACAAGGCGATCCGCCGCACATCCTCCGCATCAAGCACCCCCCAACCTTAGTCAGCCCCCTCCCCCAAAAAGCTGACCGAAGGCGAGGCTGTCCTGCTCGGCCTCGACTTCGGTCAGCTGCTCGGACTGTGTCAGCGCCGGCGGCCGGGCAGAGCTACCGCGGCTACCACCGCACCGACGGCGACGATGGCGGCTCCTACCCAGACGGCGGGGACGAGGCCGTGGACGTACTGGGTGGGTGATTCGTAGGAGCCGGCGGAGGCGAAGACCGAGGCGAGTACGGCGACGCCCATCGCGACGCCGACCTCGCGGATGGTGTTGTTGGTGCCTGAGGCAACACCGCGGTCCGCCTCGGCGGCGCTGTGCATCACCACGCTCGAAGCCGGTGCGAAGGTGAGGCCCATCCCGACACCGGCGAGCACGAACGGTACGACGAACGAGCTGAAGCCGACCTCGGTGCTGGTGATCAAGGCGATCCAGCCCAGCGCGGTGGCAAGGAACACCTGACCGGTCGCGATCAGCACCCGAGCACCCACCCGGTCGACGATCAGGCCGGCCAGCGGTGCGACGACCATCGGCGCCATCGTCCACGGCAGCGTGCGGATGCCCGACTGCAGCGGCGTGTAGCCCTGCACCACCTGGAAGAACTGGGCCAGCAGGAACACCGAACCGAACACACCGGCAGAGAAGGTGAACAGCGTCAGGTTGATGACGCTGAAGGACCGCGACCTGAACAACCGCAGCGGCAGCATCGGCGTGGCAGTCCGGCTCTCCCAGACCAGGAAGGCGACCAGTAGCGCGACCCCACCGATCAGCGCGGTCAGGATCCGGCCGGAGGTCCAGTCGTCGTCAGCACCGTGCACAACGCCCCAGACGATGCTCAGCACGCTCGCCGCGGACAGCACCAGACCAACCAGGTCGAGCCGGCGACTTCCACCGAACGACTCCTGCAGCACCTTCGCCGCGAACGGCAGGACCAGGACACCGATCGGCACGTTCAGCCAGAAGATCCACTGCCAGTTGAGTCCGTCCACCACGGCTCCGCCGACCACCGGCCCGACAGCGACACCGAGCCCCGAGATCCCGCCCCAGATCCCGATCGCCGCGCTCCGCTGCCGAGCCGGTACGGCGGCCGCCAGCAACGTGAGCGACAGCGGCATCACCGCGGCTGCCCCGACCCCCTGGATCGCCCGCGCCCCGATCAGCATCCACGGCTCGGTAGCGATCGCGCAGGCCGCCGAGGCGAGCGTGAACAGCCCGATCCCGAAGATGAACATCCGCCGCCGGCCGATCCGGTCGCCGATCGCCGAAGCGGTCAGCAGCAGCGCGGCGAACGACAGCGTGTAGGCGTTGATGAACCACTGCAGGTCCGCCAGCGACGCGCCCAGCTCGGTCTTGATCACCGGCAGCGCGTTCGTCACCACCAGGTTGTCCAGCGTGACCATGAACATCGGAATCCCCACCACGGCCAGCACGGTGGCCAGGGAACGCCGTACCACCGGCGCCTCCAGCCCGGGATCGAGGGCGGTCGAAGTCATCGGAGTCTCCCTTGTTGTTATTCACTGATAACTACGTTTCTCACAAGGTATGCATTGACTGATAACATGTCAAGGAGAATCCGAGGAGGGCTCATGACGAAGAACCGCCTGACCGCCGCCGAGCGTGGCGAGGAGGTCCTGCAGGCGGCCGTGACCGCGTTCGGCGCGGCCGGCTACCAGGGCACGAAGACCGACGAGATCGCCCGGCTGGCCGGCGTCTCCCAGCCGTACGTGATCCGCTTGTTCGGCACCAAGCAGCAGCTCTTCCTGGATTCGTGCAACCGGGTCTGCGACCGGATCGAACAGACCTTCCGGGAGGCGGCAGCGCAACGGCCGGACCTGGAGAGCCTCGGTGGCGCCTACGAGAAGCTGATGGCCGAGCGCGAACTGCTCGTCCTGCTGCTGCACGGGTTCGCGGCCAGCGTCGAGCCGGAGATCGGCGCGGTCGTCCGGCAGCGTTTCGGCGGCATCCACCAACTGGTCCGCGACCTGACCGGCGCCTCGGCCGAGGACACCCGGCAGTTCCTCGCCACCGGCATGTTGCTCACCGTGCTGACCGCGATGCAGGTCGCCGGGCCGGATCGCATCCCGCTCCCCTGGGCCGAGGAGCTACTGATGACGATGAAGATCCATCAACCGCCGGAGACCGACTGACCGGCGGCGAACCAGACCGCCGCGGTCGCGGCCGCCAGCGCCGCGACCGTCACCAGCAGCGACCCCGGCACCTCGGCGCCCCGCACCACGGCCGCCGCGATCGCGACGACGGGACCCAGCAGTCCCGCGATCATTGCCGGCAGCAACCATCGCCGGAGTGCGCGCCGGCTCACCTTCCCGTACGACGGGATCTGCGCGGCGAACGCCGACGCCAGATGCACCGCCAGTAAGGCGATCCCGGTGACCACTACACCGAATCCCACTTCGCTGGGAGCACGCATCATCCAGCCACCGGCCACGACGACCAGGAACAGGGCCGCTGCCGTCGAGTCCGGCAACCAGATGCAGACCAGCAACAACGGCACGCCGAGCAGCGGAACCAGATCCAGCTGATCCCACGACTGCACGGTCGGTACGACGAGCGCCACCGTCCCGGCGATCGCGATCACCAGTCGGGACAGCACGGACGCCAGGCCGGATGCCCGGAGCTGCGCCAGCCAGTTGGTGATCCTGTCCGCAAGAGTCATGAGCGCATCCTCGGCGCCGAGGCCAGCCGGCTGGCATCCCGCAGTACTTCGTCCAGGGTTCCTGCGCCGCGCCAGCCCACGGTCGGTACGCCGAGGTCGCCGAGCCGGTCGAGTTCGGAACGGCGCTCCAGCAGGCGCAGCCGCCAAGCCAGCGGCCAGTTCTTCGTGTCGTGGCGCTCCGGGTCGAGCACGTCGGCGACGTCAGGCGGCAGCGTGTCGACGGCGATCACCGTGCAGCCCGAGTGGACCAGCGTCACGATGTAGCCGAGCATCGACTGCCGGAGCAGCGGACTCAGCACCAGCACGAGGCTGTCGGACCGAACGCGGTGCCTGCGCGCCAACTGCTCCTCGTCCTGCTGCCTACCCTTGCGGTCGGCATGCACCAGCACGTCGAGGATCCGTCGCAAGTGAGCGCGCCCGCTGCCGGCCCGCACGCCGCGCACCGCGGTACCGGTGTCGATCAGCCGGACCCGGTCGCCATGGCGCAGGTAGTGCTCGGCGATCGAAGCCGCTGCCCGTACGCCGGTGTCCAGGCTGCTCGACCGGCCGTCGATCCCCTCGCTGATGCCGACCTCACCACCGGTGTCCAGCAGGATGACCACCTCGGTGTCCCGGTCCGACCAGGTCGAGGTGACGTGCAGTTCGCGGGTTCGCGCGGAGACGGACCAGTTGATGCGACGCAGCCGGTCGCCGGTGCGGAACGGGCGGACTCCGGCGAGCTCGGTGCCTTCGCCTGGGCGCCGCGAGCGATGGAGGCCGACGAGCCCGGCAGGGCGTGGTACGGAATCGACTGCCTCGAACCCCTCGCGCAGCGGCAACGTACTGATGTTCAGCGGCTCGGCGGACGGCACGCGGAACCGGTAGCCGCCGAGAACCGAGGTGGCGATCACCTGCGGACGTTCGAGCGACCGGAGCCCCCAGCGTTCGGACCGTACGCCGACCTCCAGCGTCACCGCCCCGTCCGCGACCGGCTCCGCGACCGCCGCGTACACCGGGTCGTAGCGGAACCAGCGACTCCGGGGAAGCGCCGCGACGATCAAGTCGATGTCCGGGTCGAGCGGGCTGTCGACCCGCAGGCGGTACGTCGTGGCTTGCCCCTCGAACAACACGTCCGCGTCGACCTCGGTGTGGAGATCTGGCTGCGCACTGGGCCGGAAGAAGCGTCCCCAGACAGCCACTAAGGCCAGCGGGAGGCCGAGCACGGCCGCATCCGGACGGCGAGCAAGCACGGCCACCACGAGCAACCCGGCCGACACTCCGACCGCCCGGACCTGCGCATGCGTCGGTCGCCAAGTCATAGCGCCGCCTCACTCACCCTGATCACTGCCGCGTGCTGGCGACAGTCGGTGGCGCCGCGACTGAGCCGAGCACTGTACGAACCACAGTTGCGCCGGTCACCTCATGCAGCCACAGCTCGGGCCGGACCGTGACCCGGTGTGCCAGCGCAGGAATGGCGACTGCCTTGACGTCCTCGGGTACTACGTAGTCCCGGCCCTGGATGACCGCGTAGGCGCGGGCCGTGAGAAGGAGCGCCAGGGAGCCACGCGGCGAAGCACCGACCAGCACCTGCGAGTCACGACGAGTCGCGGCAGCCAGCTCTACGCAGTACCGGCCTACTGTGTCGTCGACAGTCACGGTCTCGACTGCCTGCTGGGCGGCGCGCAGTCCGGCTGCGTCGGTGACTGCCTCGACCGTCTGGTCCTCGGTGCGGCGGCTCATCCGGCGCTGCAGTACCTCCCACTCCTCGGCGGCGCTGGGGTAGCCGAAGCCGATCCGGAGCATGAAGCGGTCGAGCTGGGCTTCCGGTAGCGGGTAGGTGCCCTCGTACTCGACCGGGTTCGCGGTGGCCAGCACGTGGAACGGCACCGGCAAGGGGAAGGTCCGGCCCTCCACCGTGACCTGGTGCTCCTGCATGGACTCCAGCAGCGCTGCCTGGGTCTTCGGTGGCGTCCGGTTGATCTCGTCGGCCAGCAGGAGTCCGGTGAAGATCGGACCCGGTCGGAACACGAACTCGGAGTCGCGCTGGTCGTAGACGAACCCACCGGTGACGTCGGACGGCAACAGGTCGGGAGTGAACTGCACCCGGCGGAACTCCAGCCCGAGCGCCTGCGCGAACGACCTGGCCGCCAGCGTCTTCGCCAGCCCCGGATAGTCCTCCAGCAGCACGTGGCCGCCGGCCAGGATGCCGGCGAGTACCAGCTCCAATGCCTCGCCCTTGCCGACCACCGCCTCGCCGACGCGGTCCAGCACCTTCCGGCTCAGTGCCGAGACCTCCGCCAGGCCGAGCCCCAGTTCGTGATCAGTCACGGTTCCTCACAGCTTCTCGATGGTCTGTACGGCCTGTTCGATCTCCACGAACGACGCGGTCCGTGGCTCGGTCCCGGTGATCAGCGTCCACACCTGGTCGCCGAGGAGCGCCCGGGCCTGGTCCGGTTCCAGCTCCGGATCGATCCCGTGCCGGTGCACGAGCCGGCTCGTGGTCAGCTCCAGCAGCATCGGCCTGATCCGCCGGACGAAGATCTGCGATCCCTCGCCGGCCCGTCGCTCCCGATCGGACTCCTGCACCCAGGTGGCCAGGAACTGCGTCCGGTTGTCGCTGTTGCGCGAAGCCCTGGACTCGGCGAACTTCTCGTCCTGCCGCGACGGCCACGAGGTTTCCAGCACCTGCGGCGCGACGAGTCGCACTGCCAGCGACAAGAAGCCGACCGACAGCCCTGCGCCGACGAACCACAGCGCCCTCGGCTGCGTTCCGGCCAGGCCGAAGCCGGCGATCGCCAGCAGACTGGCGATGACCGCGATGCCGACGTGCTGCACCAGGATCTTCCTCATCGCGCGGCCTCTTCTTCGAGAGCTCTTGCCCTGGCAGCAGCCCGCGCAGCCCGGGCCGCCATCGCGGCCGACAGCTCGTCGCGGAGGCGGATCAGCGCAGCGCGCGCCTGATTCCTGGCGTCCTCGCTCGAGCCGTGCGTGGAGTACCTCGCCTCGCGGTACAGCTGAGCCAGCCGCAGCAACTCCGGCTCCGAGATCCCACCGACACCGAGCACCCGGACGGTGAACTCGGCCGGCGTCTCCGAGGCGGCCCGTGCGACTCCGGCCGAGGCGGCCGCGTCCTCCAGTGCTACCCAACACGCGATCACTGCGTCAGTCGCAGTACCGGAGTCGACCGCGGCGAGACCCGAGTCGACCGCCTCGGCCAAGCGGTCGACCTTCATCCGCTCCCAGTCGGCGTCTTCCCGCTCGCCCTCTGGCAGCTCGACCTTGCGCAGCATGCGGTAGAGCAACCTGGCGAGGAACAGCACGACCAAGGTGACGAAGGTGTAGAACAGCGCCTGCCAGAGCGCCTTCACCCAGTCCGGGATCTTCACCGGCTTGACCGGCTTCTGCGAGGGCGGCGGAACGGCAGGCGTCGGCGCCGTCACCTCCGAAGTCGACGTGATCGTCGGCAGCGGCCGCGGCGACGAGCTGAGCGTGCTCTCACTCACCGGCCGCACACTGCCGCCCGCCGAAGCCAGTACGACGAGCGCAACCGCCGCCACGCCGAGCAGCACCACGGCAACCACTGCCGCGGTGCCACGACGTCTCGGCTGCATCCGGGAAGAGTAGCCGCTGCTCGGGGGCGCTCTCAGAAGCCCGTGTCGAGCCAGGGAAGGCGGTTGCCCAGGAAGGCGGCCGAGCTGGCCCGAAGCGCTCCCGCCGTACGCTCCTCGACCAAGCCTGCAGCTCCGAGCAGCGCCAGCGACGGCCTACCGAGGTACACCGAGCCCAGCTCCCGTACGCCGAGGCGCAAGTCTGCTGCGCGGTCCGTCTTCTCGCAGCTCGCACCGCCCGGACCACCCGTGAGGTGCCAGGCTCCCGCGTTCCAGGGCAGGAAGTCGTCCTCGACTTCCAGTACTACGTCGATGTCGCTCGCATACGTCCGTCCCGCGAGGGCACGGCCGACATCGGCGAGCCGGACCCAGTGCCCGTCTCTTGTGGTCGCACTGGGAGCCCGCGGGTCCACCAGCAGCGACAGCAGCGGGTCGTCGCTCGGCAGCAGTTCGCAGTACGTCTGGCTGAGCAGGTCCTGGTCGAGCAGGAACCGCCACAGCGCCACGTGGGAGGCCAGGTCCTTCGCGTGCACCCGGATCACGTCGACGAAATTCTTGTCGGCCCGCTTGGTCCGGTAGTGCGCGTACCCCGTGGTCTCACCGTCGCGCGAGGCCAGCACGCAGCGGATCGGCGACGCGTTGCGGCTGTCGGTGACGACGGTCTCGCCGATCACGTGCGTCTTCCACCGGTCGTCGAACTGGAACATGCCCGGCCGCTCGAGCGCCTGGGCGTTGTGGATCTCCGTGCAGATGTCGAGCGACTCGACCGGATCGGCGTACGAGACGCGGACGTCGTCGGCGCCTTCGACAGGACGCAGCGCGCGAGCCACCTTCGGCACCGTCACCTCTTGGTGGTCCGATCCCAGCCCGTACCCGAACCGCCCGTAGATGACCGGCTCACTCGCGGTCAACGCCGCGACAGGCTCGGCCCCGTTCTCGTACAACTCGGTCAGCTGCCGGCGCATCAGATCCCGCAGGACGCCCCGGCGGCGATGGGTCGGCAGCACCCCGACCATGCTCACTCCCGCGACCGGTAGCCGCGCACCCGGAACGGTCATGTCGAACGAGAACGCGCAGGTATGCCCGACGACCTCCTTCTCCTCCGTCGCGACGATGCTCCGCGCCGGCTCCCAGATCTTCCGCTCGGCCTCCAGTTGCGCCTCGTTCCACGGCGCCGCGAACGCCAGATTCACCAGCGGCAGAAGCTCCGCCCAGCCACCCTCGAACCGCCCGATCTCAATACCCATACCTCTTGCCTACCAGACCGACAGTCCCCTCGCGCGGGAGTTTCGCCGGGATGCGGGCGAATCGGCAGGCACCGGGCGACGGCGCCCGCGACGCCCCGGTGCCTGCCTTCGCCTACCCGCGGTAGGCGCCTCGACGGGTGTTCAGAGGGTGATCGACCAGTTGGTCAGCGTTCCGGTGTCGCCGGGGCCGTTGTCGCCGATCCGGAGGGTCCAGGTGCCGACTGCGTTCTCGGTGCCGGTCGGGGTGACGTCGTAGGTCTTGCTGGCAGGCAGCGGGTGGCACGTCGTACCGCCGTACCGTTGCAGGTAGTACCAGCGGCCGCTGGGTGAGACCAGACTGATGTTGAGGTCTTCCAGGCAGCTGTGGTTGCCCTCGACCGTCACCTTCATCGGGCTGGCGGCGCGACCAGTGGCGGTGGAGCGGACCGTGCTGACCGTCGTCTGGAAGTCGCGGATCGGGTAGTCCGTTCCGTTGCTGAAGGTCCGTCCACCGGGATCGCCACCACCCGGCTGGGTCCGCGCAGTCACCGCCGCGCCGGCTGGAGATTTGTTGCCTGCAGCATCCTTCGCCTGAATGGTGAAGGAATAGCTCGTGTCAGCGGCAAGCCCGCCGATCGTCGCAGCCGTGCCGGCCACCGAGGCGGCAAGCGTGGTTCCGTTGTAGACGTCGTACCCCGTGACGCCGACGTTGTCGGTCGAGGCGTCCCAAGCCAGCGAGACACTGTTGGCCGTCGTACCGGTCGAGCGCGGGTTCGCCGGAACGGTGGGCGCTTCGGTGTCACCGGGAGTGCCGCCGCCGGTCAGCAGCGTCAGGTTCCACTTGGCCAGCGCCTCGTTGACCGGCTGGAAGATCGAGTTGCCCGGGTCGTTGGCGGCACAACTGCTGTTGCCACCCGAGTGGACGCCGACAGCCTTGTCGCCGCGGAGCCACGCACCGCCCGAGTCACCGCCCTCCGAGCAGGCGTTGGTCGTCGACAGCCCGTCGATCACCACACTGCCGTAGTCGATCGTCTGATTCACCGCCGTGACCGTGCCGCACTCCCAGTTGGGCGCGGTGTTGCCCGAGTGGCACACCGCGTCCCCGACGATCGCGTCAGCCGAACCGGTTACCGTGACGGCCGGCTGCCCCCAGGTGTTCACCGCGGGCGAGATCGTCCAGCCGGCCTCGGTCACGTCGACAACACCCATGTCACCCTCGCGGGTATTGATGCTGTGCGTGCCACCGACGTTCGACGTACCGAGCTTGTTGGTCTGACCGCTCGCCCCGTACGCCGCCTGGTTCGCGTCGTTCGTACAGTGCCCCGCGGTCACGAAGTGCTTGCCACCTTGCGCATCCGTCGCGGGGAAGGCGACCGAACAGTTGCTCTCACTCCCCGGCCACCACGGATCCCCCGGGTTCACTTCGCCGGACTGTTGCTGGAGCTGCGTGGTCACCGTGACCACCTGTACGCCCTCGCCGAGTCCGCGGATGGCTCCGTACGCGCCGCGCTGCTGGAACGAAGCCCTGGCCCGCACCACGACCTTGTTGCTGACCGGGTCGATCCCCCAACTCTGCAAACCGGTACGGCGTTCCGCCCGGGCGAGCTTGTCGACCTTCGCCAGCAACAGCTGCAGGTCGGTCAGGCTGCGCTTCACCAGCTTCGGAGTGGCGCCGGACTGCCGGACCTGGGCTGCCTCCTGCTCGTTGACCACGGCAACCATCAGCTTGCCGTTCTCGATCCAGCGGCCGGCCTGGGCCGAATCCGGCGCCAACCTTTCCGAGATGCGATGCAGCGCGTCCTGCTGGGAAAGGGCTGGAGGCGACGGCTGCGCCGCGAGCGCCGCACCACCGAGGGGGGTTAGGCAGGCGATGGTCGCAACGACCGCGGCTCCACCGATCGTCGCGACGGGCCTTCTGCGCCAGAACATCATGGTTCTCCTTGTATTCCTAGAGAAAGCAGGGGGTGAAGCGACCCTAGGAACGAATGCGGGAGACCGAAATCAGTTGCTCGCCTTTCACAGTTAAGTTGCCGCGGTCAACAGTTCACTTCTGCCAGTCCCAGCGGAATCCGTACCGGCCGGGGCCGAAATTCAGCGCGACCCCGTGCACCGACTCGGCCGGCTCCACCGCCACGGCGATCTCGTCGGCCTCGTCCAACTGGGAATACCGCTCACAACCGCCCGGCAGCCGGGCCGGATCGAAGCAGATCTCCAGCACGAACTCGCGCACCGGCAACCGGAACTTCCGCTCGTAGTTGCCCGCCGGCGGACAGGGCTCGGAATTCACCAGTTCGTGCTCGGTGATCACGGTTTCGCCCTTGCGCAGCGGCCGGTCGAACAGCAACTCGGCGACCAGGAGCCCGTCGGCGGGCCGCAGTACGGTCCGGCCCAGGTGACAGTGCCGGAGCGGATTGATGGTCGGCAGCGGGCGATCGTGCTCGTCCAGGTGCATGATCACGACCCAGCGATCCGGACCGTCCGCCTCGGCCCGCAGGACCTGCCGGGAGTGGTACGACTGCTCGCCCCCGTCAGCGCCGACCGACACCCGGTCGTGCTGGCTGATCCTGGTCAGCCGCTCGTCCCACTTGATGTCGACCTCACTGACCGCCGCCTCCACCGCGTCGGGCTGCGGCCAGAAGGCAGCCACGTCGGGCGAGACGGGCACGGTGCTCAACCATCGACCGCGGCGCCGCGGCGGTCCCAGCGAGGCGAGCAAGGTTCCGGCCGGCAACTCCAGCACGCCTTCCAGCAGTTCGACCGCCGCCATCGATTCGCGCCGCTCCGGCCGTGAGCGCCCCGACTGCCAATAGCTGAGCGTCGCGAGGCTGACCGAGACTCCCTGTGCCCGCAGCCGATCGCGGATCCGTTCCAGGCCCAGGCCGCGCGCCCGGATCGCCGCGCGCAGAACTGCCGCGAACTCGCTGTCGGCCTGTTCCAAGGGCTCCGGCATAGTCCGCACAGTAGTGAGCACGCTGAGCGCGGGGAAGGCATCAGCGCCTTAACTGTTAACTGATGCGCCACTGCGCCCCGACTGGACTGATGAAAATGATTTTCATATACTCGGAGCATGGCCGCCCAGCGCAAGACCCCGTTGACCCTGCTCGTCGGGCTTTCGACAACCCTTCGCGACCCCGTCCTGGCCTCGATGATCGACGCCGGCACGGTCGCCATCGTGGTGGGTCAGGACGAGCTGACCACGCGCGGAGTCCTGTCGTGGCAGGTGAGTGACGCCTCCGGACCGATCGACGCCGGGGAGTTCACGGTCGACGACGACTGTGGCTCGTGCCAGTTGATCGAATCGCTGCTCCCCCTGCTGGAGACCCTGATCGCACGCGAGCACTGGCAACACGTAGTACTGGCTGCTCCGCCTGCGATGGAAGCGCGGTCGTTGGCGACTGCGCTGGTGGCGACGCTGCCGGAGGTGGCTGTCGACACAGTCACCTGCGTGGTCGACGCGGTGCTCCTGGTGGCGCAGTTGTCGGGCGACGAGTTGCTGGCCGAGCGCGGTCTCGCCCTTGGCCTGCCCGACCGGCGGAACGTGGCCGAGGTGACCGCGCGGCAGATCGAGTACGCCGATGTCTGCGTGCTCGCGAACGCTCACCGCGCGGCGACTCCCGAACGCCTGCACAACCTCCTGCTGCACCTCAATCCACGTACGACCGTGGTCGACGCGGATCCAGCCGGGGTGCCGACGCAGGCGGTCGCCAGGACGGAACGGTTCGACTTCGCGGCGGCCGAGGCCTGGGCGGGTGACCTCGCGGCTCAGGATCGCCTGCAGCCGAGCGGCGACGGAGTCACGACCGTGCTCTGGCGCTCGACCCGGCCGCTGCACCCGGCTCGCTTGAACGACGCGCTCGAGAACATCGTCGACGGCGTCGTCCGCAGCCGCGGCGTGATGTGGCTGGCGAACCGTCCGACCCAGCGCGTCCGCTGGGAATCAGCCGGCTACAGCGCTTCCCTCGGCACGCTCGGCGAATGGGCCGACACCGAGCACCTCGCCGAGTGCACCGTCGTCGCCACCGGCGTCGGCCTCGATCCTGCCCGACTCCAGTCCGTCCTCGACGCCTGTCTCCTCACCGAGTTGGAGCTCGCTTCACTCGACTGGCAAACCCTCGACGACCCTTTCGCCGGTGTGCTACCCGATCAGCGGTAGCCGGGAAGCGTGGTCGCCGAGCATCTCCAGGTCCTGGTCGTCGAGCGGTAGGCGACCCGTTGCCTTGAGCACATAGGTCGTGGTGTCCCAGGCGATCACGTCCCAGGCCTCCGGTCCGAACAAGCCGTCGAGGGTTCGCGCCGTCACCTGCAAAGCCTCGGGGTCCGGCTCGGGAGCGTCCGGCAGTTCGAGGGTCAGGTCGAGATGGTGGATGGTCGCCTCCGTCACCAGCGTCGCCACGAAGTCGCCGATCCGCAGTACGTGCCCCTGCGTCTGGACCAGGTGATGCTTGTCGGCCGAGGCCACCGCGGCAGCCCGTACGGCGGCTTCGGACACCTCGCGCCAATGTCCGACGAGGCTCCGGGAGGGATTCTTGTACGCCGATGCGACCACCTGGACGAAGCTCGGATCCGACCCGGAGCCGGCCGGGAAGTCCTTCCAGTAGCTGACGAAATCGCGATCGGGCTCGCTCGTCGAGGGCGACGCGAACGCGGTCAGTGCCCGCTCGGCGTCGTACAGGAGATGGACGAGCAACGGCCCGACCGCCATCTGCTCGCAGCGCGTCGGCCGGGCGAAGTCCTCATCCGCCAACCCCTGCACGGTTTCCGTCAGTCGTCCGTACGTCCGGCCCAAAGTCGCAGCCAGCCGCAACGGCAGTGCCCCTCGCTCCGGCGCCCTCATACGACGAACGTAGACCCCTGGCCACGCCAAAGCCAAGTGAGCTCAGACCGGGGGTACGCCGTGGCGGCGGGTGGAGAAGTGGCGGTCCTTGGTCTGGGCGGCGGCCAGCCGGGCGATCAGCTCGTTGCGGAGGTTCTCCGGTTCGACGATCGCGTCGATCACCAGGTCGGCCGCGAGCCGGAGGATGTCGATGTCGGTCTCGTACTCCTCGCGCAGCTTGGAGACGTACTCGACCCGCTCGCCGGAGTCCGCGATCTCCTGGATCTTGTTGTAGTACACGGCATTGATCGCCGCCTCCGGGCCCATCACCGCGATCTTTGCCGTCGGCAACGCGATACAGGCGTCCGGCGAGAAGCCCGGCCCGCACATCGCGTAAAGCCCCGCACCATAAGCCTTCCGGACGATCACCGACACCGTCGGCACGGTCGCCTCGGACACCGCGGTGATCATCTTCGCGCCGTGCCGGATGATCCCGGCCCGCTCGACCTCGGAGCCGATCATGAAGCCCGGTACGTCGCAGAGGTAGACGAGCGGCACGTTGAACGCGTCGCACAGCCAGATGAACCGGGCCGCCTTGTCCGCGGAGTCGACGAACAGCACACCGCCCTTGACGGCCGGCTGGTTCGCCACGATGCCGACGACCTGCCCCGCGAGCAGCCCGAACCCGGTCACCAGCTCCGGCGCGTACGCCGGTTTGAGCTCGAAGAACGTGTCCGAGTCGAGCAGCGCGTCGATCACGTCGTGGATGTCGAAGCCGACGCTCTCCTCGACCGGCACCAGGTCCCGGGTGAAGGGACGGCCCGCCTCCGACGCGTCGTACGACGGCGGCCGGTGCTGCCACGATCCGGGCAGGTAGGAGAAGTACTGCTTGGCCAGCTCGATCGCCTCGGTGTCGTCGGCCGCGAGCAGGTCGCCGCAGCCGGACACCGTGGTGTGCATCCGGGCGCCGCCCATCTCCTCCAGCGTCACCTTCTCGCCGACCACCATCTCGGCCATCCGCGGCGAACCGAGGTACATGGACGCGTTGCCGTCGACCATGATGACCAGGTCGCAGAAGGCCGGGATGTACGCGCCACCCGCGGCCGACGGGCCGAACAGGCAGCAGATCTGCGGCACCTTGCCGGACAGCGCGACCTGGTTGTGGAAGATCCGGCCCGCACCACGTCGACCAGGGAAGAGGTCGACCTGGTCGGTGATCCGGGCGCCGGCGGAGTCGATCAGCCAGAAGATCGGCAGCTCGTCGCGCAGCGCGACCTCGGTGATCCGGACGATCTTCTCGACCGTCCGGGCACCCCAGGAACCAGCCTTGACGGTCGGGTCGTTGGCCACCAGCAACGCCGGCCGGCCGTCGACCAGCGCCCGGCCGGTGACCACGCCGTCCGCGGGCAGGCCCGGGTTCAGCGCGTTCGCCAACTGGGCGTCCTCGACGAAGCTGCCCTCGTCGACGAGCGCGGCGATCCGGTCCCGCACGTACAGCTTGTTCTGCGAGGCCAGCTTGGCCGCCGCCTTCTCCGGCGGAGCCAGCGTCGCCTCGCGAGCGACCTTGACCTCGGTCCAGTGATCCCTCATGCGGCCTCCCTAGTCAGACAGAGTCTGTCACTCGACCGGGAGGCCGAGGCCCCGGGCGATCAGCATCCGCTGGACTTCGGACGTGCCTTCGCCGATCTCCAGGATCTTCGCGTCCCGGTAGAACCGGGTCACCGGGTACTCCTCCATGAAGCCGTAGCCGCCGAACACCTGCGTGGCGATCCGGGTCGCGGTCACCGCGGACTCGGTCGCGTAAAGCTTCGCGACGGCCGCCGCCTGCTTGAACTCCTTCATCGGCGCGCCCGCGTCCTTCAGCGCCGCCGCCCGGTAGACGAGCAACTCGGCCGCGTCGGCCATCACCTTGAGATCGGAGATCTGGAAGGCGACGCCCTGCTTCTGGCCGATCGGTACGCCGAACGTCTTCCGCTCGCCGGCGTACTGGACCGACATCTCCAGGCAGGCCTTGATACAGCCGAGCGCCACCGCGCCGATCGCGACCCGGCCGTCGTCGAGCGTCGCGAGGAACTGCCCGAACCCCTTGCCGCGTTCGCCGAGCAGATTCGCGGCCGGCACCCGGCAGCCGCTGAACGACAGCGGATGGGTGTCCGACGCATGCCAGCCGAGCTTGTCGTACGCCGCCTCCGCCACGAACCCTGGCGTACCGGTCGGGACGATGATCGTGGAGATCTCGGGCCTGCCGTCGGCCTTCTCACCGGTCCGCGCGGTGACCGTGACGAGCGACGTGATCGAGGAGCCGGAGTTGGTGATGAACTGCTTCGACCCGTCGATGACCCACTCGTCACCGTCCAGTACTGCGCGGGTCTTGGTCGCTCCCGCGTCGGAACCCGACTCCGGCTCGGTCAGCCCGAACCCGGCCAGCCGCCGGCCGGCGACCAGGTCCGGCAGCCACTCGTCCTTCTGCGCGTCGGTGCCGAAGGTGAGGATCGGGTTGATGCCGAGCCCGACCGCCGCCTCGAGCGTGATCCCCATCGACTGGTCGACCTTGGAGATCTCCTCGATCGCCACGCAGAGGCTGGTGAAGTCGCCGCCCGAGCCGCCGTACTGCTCCGGGGCGGTCAGCCCGAACAGGCCGAGCGCACCCATCTTCTGGACCACCTCGGTCGGGAAGTAGTGCTTGCGGTCCCACTCCGCGGCGTGCGGGGCGATCTCGGCCTGGGCGAAGTCGCGCACGCTGTGGCGGAACTCGCGGTGCTCTTCGGACAGCTCGTACGACATGCCTCTCCCCTTTTGGATCACCCGGTGATTGACGCTTACGTAAACGTAAAGCATGATCGGGTGTGTGCACAATGAGCCGGTGACTCTCGAAGCTCAGACGTGGTCGATCGCCGAACTGGCCGCCGAGTACGACGTCACCCTGCGCACGATCCGCTTCTACGAGGACCGCGGCCTGCTCAACCCCGAGCGCCGCGGCACGGTCCGCGTCTACCACCCCCGCGACCGGGTCCGGCTCGGCCTGATCCTGCGCGGCAAGCGGCTCGGCTTCAGCCTCGACGAGATCGCCACCATCGTCGACATGTACGACGCCGAGCCGGGTGAGGAAGGCCAGTTGGTCTACCTGCTCAACCAGATCGGCACCCGGCGCGCCGAGCTCGAGCAACGCCGGCGCGACATCGACGAAACCCTGCGCGAACTCGCCGAGGTCGAAAGGCGCTGCCAGACCGACCTGCAGGCTCTGCGCGGCCGGTGAGGGCGACACGCCGTACGGAGGTCGAAGGCACGCCCGATCACGAGTACTGCGTGGGCTGGTGACGCGCTAGTATTGGCGCAGCACCAAGCGTTGGCAACATCCCCCTGGCGACGTCGGCCGTCCAGTGGTGGCTTGTTCGTGGTTGGCCGGCGCTGACGGCCGGTAGCGTGTGGCCGTCGGTTCGAGACGACGACCGCCTCGGTTTCCGGCTCGTTGATTGCTCGCAGAAGCGGTGGGGCTCAGCTGCGTTGCCGAGAGGCCAGTACTGCGGCCCTTCCAGCGGCGGGGTCGTCGCGTGTGGTGCTGCCGTTCCGCCATGGCGAACGTGTCATGGCCCTGCAGAGGAGATTCTTTGGCCCGTCAAGGCCAGCGCCAGTCCGGCGCTACCGGTACTGCATCCCGACGTCGGCGTCGCGGCCGTAGTACCGACTCCGACGGCCTCATCCCGGTGCTGGCCAAAGCCGTCCGGGAGGTCGAGGCCGCCGTCGAGCGCGGCAACGTGCGCCCCTCGGTCCGCACGAAGTTCCAGGTGGTCGCCCTGCTGGTGCGCGAGGAGCGCGCCCGGGTGAACGCCGACACGACCTCCGGCGACGCCTACCGCGACGAGCAGCTCCGGCGCCTGGACGGCGTCGCGACGATCCTCGCGAAGTCGGCCGCCCGCGACACCTCGCTGCTCGTGCTGCTCGCCGAGGACGCGGTGATGTCCCCCGCGGCCGTGACGCTCAAGCGCGAGATGCAGATCGCCGCCGGTGAGGAGCCGCCCGCCGAAGAGCCCGCGCCCGCCGAGCCGACGGAAACCGCCGCACCCGTACGCCGGGTCGTCCCGCAGTCGGTCGTCCAGCGGCAGCTCGCCAACCCCTTCCTCGCTCCCGACTTCTCGGCCGCCCCGCCGCCGAAGCCGAAGGCGCGCCGGCTGGCCGGGTGGGAGTTGATCACCCCACTGCTCAAGTCCTTCGAGTACGCCGCCGCCTCGGCGAGCAAGGCGCTGCCCGAGCCCGGCTTCGTGCGGCTCAGTCCCGGTCTCGAATTGATGCGGCACCAGGGGCAACTGGTCGCCGCGGCCGCTGCAGGTCATCGGACGTTCCTGCTGGCCGACGAGCCCGGTCTGGGCAAGACGGCTCAGGCACTGCTGGCTGCCCATGCCGCTGACGCTTACCCGCTGCTGGTCGTCGTACCGAACGTCGTCAAGACCAACTGGGCCCGCGAAGCAGCCATCTGGACGCCGCAGAAGAAGGCCACCGTGATCCACGGCGACGGCGACACGATCGACGGCTTCGCCGACATCGTCGTCGTCAACTACGAGGTGCTCGACCGGCACGTCGGCTGGCTCGGCGACCTCGGCTTCCGCGGCATGGTCGTCGACGAGGCGCACTTCATCAAGAACAAGAAGTCCCAGCGCTCGCGGAACGTGCTCCAGCTGTCCGAGCGGATCCGCAGCAGGACCGCGCGGCCGCTGCTGATGGCGCTCACCGGGACGCCGCTGATCAACGACATCGAGGACTTCACCGCGATCTGGCAGTTCCTCGGCTGGATCGACGAGAAAGGTCCGGGCGGCATCCTGATGGAGGCGCTCGAAGAGACCGGCCTGACGCCGGCCGATCCCGGTTTCTACGCCGCGGCCCGGGCCTGCGTGATCAACCAGGGGATCGTCCGGCGACGCAAGGTCGACGTGGCTGCTGACATCCCCGCTCGTCGTATCGCCGACCTGCCCGTCGAACTCGACGGCGCTGTCGGCCACTCGATCCGGCAGGCCGAGCGCGAACTCGCCGACCGCCTCGTCGCGCGGTACGAGACCGCTCTCGCGACCCGCAACTCCGGCGCCGTCGTCGACGGCATCGACCACGACCTCGTCCGCCAGGTCGCGGGCTGGGAACGGGCCGACAAGGACGCGGCGAAGACCGGCGAGAACGTGTTCAGCCTGCTCAACCGGATCGGCAACGCCAAGGCCGGCCTGGCCGCCGACTACGCCGCCCAACTCGCGCACAACGTCGGCAAGGTCGTCTTCTTCGCCCGGCACATCGAGGTGATGGACGTCGCCGAGCGGATCTTCACCGAACGCGGCATCCGCTACGCCTCCATCCGCGGCGACCAGACGTCGCGCAAACGGCAACAGAACATCGATGCCTTCGTCAACGACCCCGAGGTCTCGATCGTCGTCTGCTCACTGCTCACCGCCGGCGTCGGCCTGAACCTCCAGGTCGCCTCCAACGTCGTCCTCGCCGAACTCTCCTGGACCAACGCCGAGCAGACCCAGGCGATCGACCGCGTCCACCGCATCGGCCAGGAAGAGCCGGTCACCGCCTGGCGCATCATCGCCGCCCAAACCATCGACACCAGAATCGCCGACCTCATCGACGCCAAGGCCGGCCTGGCCGCCCGAGCCCTCGACGGCTCGGACGAAGAAGTGGCGTCGTCAGCCGACTTCCAACTAGAAGCCCTAGCAGCCCTCCTCACCAACGCCCTCACCAACAAGTAGTACGCCCGCATCGCCCCTCCTACGACGGCGCTCGACCCACCCACCCCGAGACGCGACTCCTCCGTCGCCGCTGAAGCTCGCGGGCATCCGCCTCGTTGCGGTGCTAGGTGCCCGACGCGTGTCGGCCCTTCTCACGTGGAGCGCGTCGCGTGTCCGATGGGGTGTCGGCCGTTTCGCCGGAAAGAAGTTTGCATATAGAGATGAGAAGTTTCCACCTACCGAACTCGACCGAGCCGGGCTCCGGGTAAGACGCCGTTCCTTCTCCGGTCCTCCTCTTCCTACTCACCGGCCGGCTGGAGAAATTCAACGTGACCTAGGGCTGTGAGTCGTCCTTAGTTGGTGGGAGGAATAGGAAGCCCAGCGCGATCCCGAGTAGGCAAGGTAATCCGTGGTTGTCGTGGAGGGCGGAGCCACAGGTAGCTCATCAACTGACCGAACAACCCGCACCCGAAGTACAGGAGCAGCCACCGGCGGAAATCCCTCACTTCTTAGGAGGAAGAACTATGTAGTTAGCGTCGCCTACTGTGAAGAAGTGCGTATTTAGCAACTCACTGCCACGAACTATCGCCGAGAGTCGTCGCGTTGGGACTGCGTCACCGGCCGACGGTACCGACGCCAGTGCGCGCGTGAGCGAGTGCGGCGTCGTAGCGGGTTAGGGCTAGGGCGGCTAGGCGGGGGTCGGGGCCGAGGGGGGTGCTGACGGGGTGGTTTCCGCTGAGGCGGCGGATGTGGTCGGCGAAGGCGCCGGGGGCGAGGAGGTAGGTGGCTACGGCGGTGCGGGTGGGGGTGCGGGCGAGGACCGCGGGGAGGCGTTCGCCGGCGCCGGAGACGTAGCCGACCTCGACCGGGCGGTCGATGCGCTCGGCGAGGAGGGCGGCGGTGGCCGAGCAGTCGAGGAGCGCGCGGCGGTTCGAGGAACCGGCCGCCGCGAGTACGACGTGGTCGATGGCGCTGAGATCGCCGAGGCGGTCGGCGAGGATGTCGGCCAGGACGGGGTCGGGGCCGAGGGCGGCCGCGGCGGTCACCTGGTCTGCATGGCGCGACGCCTGGCCGAGAATGTCGACGGCAACGTGGTAGCCGCTGCTGAGCAGGAGCGGTACGACGACCGCCTGGTTGCTATCGGCAACAACTCGGTCGACCAGTGAAGGAAGAGCCGGCGTGTCGACGTCCACAAAGCCCAACGAGATCGGCACCTCAGGCCGAATCCGCCCCATCTCCCGGACCAACGCGTGCACTGTACGGATACCACGAGGATCGGCCGTCCCATGCGCGGCGGCGATCAGATCAGGAGTGCTGGTCATGTCGTCATCCCCACTGGTTCGACGGCCAAGCGATAGCCGCGGCGTACTACGGTTCGCACCAACTCAGGCCGGCCAACCGCAGTACGGAGTCTGTTGACCGTCACCTCGACGGCGTGGACGTCCTCCGCACCAGGCAGCACCGCCAGCAGGTCCGGGCGCGACACCACATCGCCACCAGCCGCAACCAGAGCAGCCAGTACTGCGCGGGGCCCGGGTCCCAGCGGCAGCACTTCGCCGTCCAGCACCGCTGCGCCGCCGCGGATCACCAATTGCCCAAAGGCCGTCTCGATCGATCGAGCGTTGTCGTCGGTCAGCCGATCGGTCACGATCCGGATCAGCGCACCGAGCCGGTACCGGTCCGGCACCAGCGGTTCCAGCCCCAACGCCTGGAACGGCGCAGCTGTCACCGGCCCGACACAGGCATTGAGCACCCGCCCGGTCCGAAGCGCTGTCACCAACGCGTCGTACTGCCCGGCTAGGACAGCAGCATCCAGCAACGCCTGCGCACCAGGCGCCGACGTGTGGACGACGGCATCGACCGCGCCGGCGCAGATCTGCCCGATCACCCGCTCCACCGCGGCCGGATCAGGCGCCGGCCCCCATCGATAGACCTCGAGCCCGCGCACCGACGCGCCCGCCGACCGCAACGCATCCATCAGCGCCGGGTCCGACAACCCGTGCAACTGCACGACAATCTTGCGCCCGGAAACCCCCTGGTCCCGCAGCCATTCGACGACCTCGGCCGTCGTCTCCGATCGAGCGGACCAGTGCTCCACCAACCCAGCCGCGCGGATCGCCCCGCGCGCCTTGGGCCCACGCGCAAGCAGGCGCGACTGCTCCAGCGTGCTCAGCAGATCCGCTGCCAACCCTGCGGTGTCTGCCGCCTCGACCCAGCCGCGAAACCCGACCGCGGTCGTGACCACCACATCGTCCGGCGGGTTCGCGATCACCCGCCGGGTCGCCTCGATCAGCGTCTGGTCGTCCGGCGCCGGCACGATCTGCAGGGTCGGCGCGTGCAGCACCTTCGCACCGCGCCGTTCGAACGAGGCGATCAGGTCGTCGGCCCGGCGATGAGCGGTCACCGCGAGGGTGCAACCGCTCAGCGGGCCCGGCCTATTCTTCACCGGCACTCACCAGCACCTGTCCGTCGACGACCTGTACCTCGTACGCCGGGATGGTGACGTCCGGATCGTCCAGGCACTGGCCGGTGCGCAGGTCGTACACCTGCTTGAACATCGGCGACGCTACGGTCGGTACGTCGCCGCGGCTGCCCACGATGCCGCGGGACATCACGTTGGCGCCGCTGACCGGATCGTGGTTGTCCAGGGCGTACACCGCGCCGTCGTGGGTCCGGAACAGCGCGATCTGCCGCTCCCCGATCAGCGCGGCGACCCCGCGTTCGGGCAGCAACACGTCATAGGAGCAGACCGCCACGGCGGTGAGGGTGTTCATCGGCGTACCTCCAGTCGGGGGCCGGCCAGCAGGACCGGCTCCATCTGTCCGCGTTCTGCCGGCGTGGCCGGCCGCGGCTGGTTGCGTTCGACCACGTAGCGCAGGTCGGCGTCGGGTTGGTCGGGGGCGTTCACGAACGAGACGAACCGGGCCAGCTTCTCCGGGTCCTGCAAGGTCGCCTGCCATTCGTCGACGTAGGAGTCGATGTGGCTGGCCATCGCCGCGTCGAGGTCGGCCGCGATGCCGAGGCTGTCGTTCAGCACGACGTCGCGGACGTGGTCCAGCCCGCCCTCGATCTCGTTCACCCAGACAGCGGTCCGCTGCAGCCGGTCGCCGGTGCGGATGTAGTACATCAGGAACCGGTCGATTGCCTGTAGCAACTGGTCGTCGGACAGGTCGGACGCGAGCAGTTGCGCGTGCCGCGGCGTCATGCCGCCGTTGCCGCCGACGTACAGGTTCCAGCCGTTCTCGGTGGCGATCACGCCGACGTCCTTGCCGCGCGCCTCGGCACACTCCCGGGCACACCCGGAGACGCCCAGCTTGAGCTTGTGCGGCGACCGCAACCCGCGGTACCGCAACTCCAGTGCGATCGCCATCCCGACGGAGTCCTGGACGCCGTACCGGCACCAGGTGGAGCCGACACAGGACTTCACGGTTCGCAACGATTTGCCGTAGGCGTGCCCCGATTCGAAGCCGGCGTCGACCAAACGCTTCCAGATCGCAGGCAACTGCTCGATCCGGGCTCCGAACAGGTCGACCCGCTGGCCGCCGGTGATCTTCGTGTACAGCCCGAAGTCCCGGGCCACCTCGCCGATCGCGATCAAGCCCTCCGGCGTCACCTCGCCGCCGGGGATCCGCGGCACGACGGAGTACGTGCCGTCCTTCTGGATGTTGGCCATCACGTGGTCGTTGGTGTCCTGCAGGGTGGCGCGTTCGCCGTCCAGCACGTGCCCGGCGGGGTCGAGGCTGGCCAGGATGGAGGCCACCACCGGCTTGCAGATGTCGCAGCCGCGACCGGTGCCGTGCCGCTCGACGATCTCGCTGAACGTCCGCAGCCCGGTCACCCGGACGACGTCGAACAGCTCCGCGCGGGACAACGCGAAGTGCTCGCAGAGCGCCTTGCTGACCTCGACACCGGCCGCGGCCAGTTCGGAGTTCAGCAGGTTCTTCACGATCGGCAGGCAGGAGCCACAGCTGGTGCCGGCTTTGGTCTTGCCACACAGCGATTTGAGGTCCCCGCAGCCCTCCTCGCGAACCGCGCACCGGATCGTGCCGGCCGAGACGTTGTTGCAGGAGCAGACCGGCGCATCGTCCGGAAGCTCCATCTGCACCGGCTGCGAACCCTCCGGCAGCAGGTACGACGCGGGGTCGGCACCCAGTTGCCGCCCGACCATCGGGCGCAGCCCGGAGTACGCCGATGCGTCGCCCACCAGGATCCCGCCGAGCAGCGTCCGCGCGTCGTCGGAGAGGACGAGCTTCTTGTAGACGCCCGCGACCGGGTCGGCGTACACGATGTCGAGCGCACCCTCGGTCGCGCCGAACGCGTCGCCGAAGCTGGCGACGTCGACGCCGAGCAGCTTCAGCTTGGTCGACGAGTCGGCACCTGGGAAGGTCGCCGCGCCGCCGAGCAACTGGTCCGCGACGATCTCGGCCATCGCGTAGCCCGGGGCGACCAGACCCCACACCCGGCCCTCGATGCAGGCCACTTCGCCGATCGCCCAGACGCCCGGTACCGAGGTCCGGCAGGTGTCGTCGACCACGACGCCGCCGCGTTCGCCGATCTCCAGGCCGCTCGCGCGTCCGAGTTCGTCGCGCGGCCGGACACCGGTCGCGAAGACCACCACGTCGGCCGGCAGATCGGGGCCGTCGGCAACGGCCATCGCCTTGGCAGCGCCTTGCGACGTCGTCTTCACCCGGGTCGTCTGGGTCGAGGTCAGCACCTCGATATCGAGATCGCGGATCAGCCGCGCGAGCGCGCTGCCGCCGCCTTCGTCGACCTGCAACGCCATCAGCCTGGGCGCGAACTCGACCACCTTCGTCTTCGCACCCAGCGCCCGCAGCGCACCTGCCGCCTCGAGGCCGAGCAGACCACCACCGACCACGACCCCGTTGACATCCTTGCCCTCGGCCCGCAGCCGTTCGACGTACACGCGCAGAGCGGCGACGTCGTCGACGGTGCGGTAGACGAAGCAGCCGTTCACGTCGCTGTTCTTGATCGGCGGCACGAACGCGTAGGAGCCGGTGGCAAGTACCAGTTCGTCGTACGCGATCACCTCGTCGCGCGAGGTCCGGACCGTCTTGGCCTCGACGTCCATCGCGGTCACGGTGACGCCCTTGCGCAACGTGACGGCCGGGTCGTCCCAGAGCTCGGGGTCGCCCAGGGAGAGGTCCTGCGGGTCACGGCCGGAGAAATACGAGGTCAGAGCCACCCGGTCGTACGGCATCCGCGGCTCTTCGGCGAGCACGGTGATCCGCCAGTCCACGGCGGTGTCCCGGGAGCGCAACGCCTCCACCAGCCGGTGCGCGACCATGCCGCCACCAACGATCACCAAGTGCCGGGCCTTGTTCAGCTCTGTCATGGTTGCCCTCCTGGTCGGGACGGGTTCGCTCTCGCCGCGCCGGAGCCGGTCGAGAAGGTTGCCGACAGCCCCCGTACAGCTGCCGCACCCGGTGGTCGCTCTGGTCTTCGCCGCGATGCCGGCCACGCTGTCGGCACCCGCCTGCCAGGCCGCCTCGATGGCAGCCCGCGTCACGCCGTTGCACCGGCAGACGGTCAGTTGTCGCTTCTTCGGGGTTTCGGGGGCCGCGAACAACAGATCGGCGGCGACCTGCGTACGCCGGTCCGCCAGCAGCACCAACTCGGCCGCCACCTCCGGCGCCCCGACCACCACAGCGGACCGCACCACGCCTTCGTGGATCACCGCCCGCACGAATCGCTTGTCGTCGTCCAGCTGGACGACCTCTCCACCAGGGGCTTCGCTCCCGAGCACGAGCACGTCCAGCCCACCGGCGGTCAGCCGGATGACCTCATCGCCCGGACCCGGCTCCACTTCTTCGGCTGCCAGGTGGCGCGCAAGGATCTCCGCCTGGTCCCAGGCGCCGGCGACCGTTCCGGTCGTTCGCCCTTCGCACTCCGCGCAGTCGCCGATCGCATGCACGTCAGGATCAACCGGAGTAGTGAACGTGTGGTCGACGACGATCCCGCCGGTCGACCCGATCGGAAGCCCGGCGGCCGCAGCGACCGCCGCTCGCGGTTCGACCCCGCAGGCCGCGATCAGCAACTCACCGAAGACAACCCCGCCGCCGGCCAGCTGGGCGGACCGGAAGCTGCCGTCCCGTACCTCGGTGCTCGCGATCGTCGTGTTCAGCAGCACCTCGACACCGAGGTGGCGAACGGCCCTGGTGATCCGTCGGCCGGCTGTCGCCCGGATCGTCTTGTCCAGCAGGGATTCACCGTCGTGGATCAGGGTGACCGCAACCCCACGTTCGCGCAGGGCGCAGGCCGTCTCCACGCCGAGTATCCCGCCGCCGAGGATCACCGCCCGGCGTACGTGCTCAGCAGCCCGCACGATCGCGATCGCGTCGTCGGCGGTCCGCAGCGTCCGGAAACCGTTGAGCGCCGGCGGCTCGACCGGCTCGGCACCCGTCGCGAACACGAGCCGGTCGTAAGGAATCCGCTGGCCATCTTCGGCGATCACGACCTTCGCTGCGCGATCGACCGCCACAGCCGTGACCGGATTCGCTTTGTCCACCACGGGTTCCGCCGCGCGACCCGCGACGTACTCGGTGAGCCGGCCGCGGTTGTAGAAGCCCTCGTCGCCGAGCAGCTGTACGTCGTACCGGCCGTCGAGGAGCTGGGCGAGCCGGGTGCCCGCCATCCCCGCGCCGATGATCACCACTCGTTCGGTCATGCCGGAATCCCCTTTGCGGACAGGGACGCGGCGGCCAGCTCGACCGCGCAAGCCTTGAACTCGGGCATCTTCGAGACCGGGTCCAGCGCATCGTTGGTCAGCTCGTTCACGCTGCCCTCGCCACCGAAGTGGAACGGCACGAACACCGTGTCCGGCCGTACGTCGGTCGTCACGCGCGCCGGGAGCACCATCGAGCCCCGCGCCGTCGTCAAACGCACCGGCCGGCCGTCCGAGACCCCCAGTTGCGCGGCGACCCGCGGGTGGATCTCGGCGAACACCTCCGGCTCGGCCTCGGCGAGCTCGACCACGCGGCGGGTCTGCGCGCCACTCTGATAGTGCTGCAGAAGGCGGCCCGTCACCAGGTAGAGCGGCGCTTCACCACGGAGGTCGTCGGCTACCGGCCGATGGTCGACCGCGATCACCCGCGCCCGGCCGTCCGGCGTACCGAAGCGGTCGGCGAACAGCCGTGGTGTGCCCGGGTGGCTCTCCTCCGGGCAGGGCCAGAACAGCGCTTCGTCGGCGTCCAGCCTCGCCCAGCTGATCCCGGCGTAGTCCGCGATGCCGCCCGCGCTGGCGAGGCGAAGCTCCTCGAAGACCTCGGCCGGATCGGTGGAGAACGGAGTCGCCGGGCGCAGCCGCTCGGCCAGTCCTGCGAAGATCGCCAGGTCGCTGCGCACCTCACCAGGCGGCGTCACGGCCGCCCTGCGTCGCAGTACGCGTCCCTCCAGCGACGTCATCGTGCCGTCCTCCTCGGCCCACTGCGTGACCGGGAAGACCACATCGGCGATCAGGGCGGTTTCCGACGGGACCACGTCCGCGACGACGAGCAGGTCCAGCGCGGCGAGGTGCTCCCGCACTGAGGCGAGCCGTGGCGCAGACACCAGCAGGTTGCTGCCGTGGACCAGGAGCGCCCGCGGGCCTTCCGGCGTACCGAGGGCGTTGATCAGCTCGACAGCACTCCGGCCCGGGCCCGGCAGGTCGTCCGGGTCCACTCCCCACACACCGGCCACGTGGGCGCGTGCGGCCGGGTCCGCGATGCTGCGGTAGCCCGGTAGTTGGTCCGCCTTCTGACCGTGCTCGCGGCCGCCTTGGCCGTTCCCCTGGCCGGTGATGCAGCCGTAGCCGCTGCCTAGCCGCCCAGGCAGGCCTAGCGCGAGAGCCAGGTTGATGCAGGCGGTGACGGTGTCAGTGCCCTTGCTGTGCTGCTCTGCGCCACGCCCGGTGAGGATGAATGCCCCAGCACCACCATGTACGGGCGCAGCTGCCGCCAGGAGGCGCGCCGCCTGCCGGATGGTGACAGCCGGTACGCCGGTCACGCGCTCGGCGCGCTCCGGCCACCAGCCGGCCGTGGACCGGAACAAGCCGTCAGGGTCGTCAGTCCGTTCCTGCAGGTACGCGGTGTCTGCCAGTCCCTCCTGCAGCACCACGTGCGTCAGCGAGAGCACCAGGGCCAGGTCAGTGCCCGGCGTGGGCTGCAGGTGTACGCCGGCGCCTTCGTCCACCAGCCCGGCCGTCGCAGTACGGCGTGGGTCGACAACGAGCAGGCCACCAGCGGCCCGAGCCGCGTCCAAGTGCGCGACGGCGGGCGGCATTGTTTCGGCAATGTTGCTGCCGACCAGCAAAATCGCGCCGGCGCCGCCGAGATCGGTCAGCGGGAAGGGCAGACCACGGTCGATGCCGAAGGCACGGTTCGTCGCAGCTGCCGCGGACGACATACAGAAGCGGCCGTTGTAGTCCACGTTCGACGTCCGCAGCGTGACCCGGGCGAACTTGCCGAGCGCGTAGGCCTTCTCATTGGTGAGGCCGCCACCGCCGAACACGGCCACCGCGTCATCGCCGTACGCCGTCTGCAGCGAGCGGATGCGGTCGGCAACGAAGTCGAGCGCCTCGTCCCAGCTCGTCTCCACCAGGTCGCCGGCGGCGTTGCGGACCAGCGGCTTCGTCAGGCGGTCCGGCACCGTGAGCACCTCGGGTGCCGTCCAGCCCTTGCGGCACAGTCCGCCCCGGTTGGTCGGGAACTCGCGAGGTTGCACGGCCACTGCACCCGGCCTCTCGACCGGGTGCAGAGTCGTCGCGCACTGCAGGGCGCAGTACGGGCAGTGAGTGTCTACAGCGGTCACACGCGCTCCTGGCTGAGCGGGCCACCCCGACGCAGGTAGCAGAAGTACGTGAGGGCCAGGCAGACCACGTAGAAGCCGCAGAAGCTGTACAGAGCCGGTACCAGCGAGCCGTAGTGCCCGGTGGACATCGCGAAGCCGCGCGGTACGAAGAAGCCGCCGTACGCGCCGATGGCCGAGGCGATCCCGATACAGGCCGCCGCCTCGCGCCGGGCCCGGACCGGCTCCGGCTTGCCGTCCAGATCCAGCGTCGTCTGCCGGAAGACCGCCGGAATCATCCGGTACGTCGAGCCGTTGCCGGCGCCGCTGGCGACGAACAGCACCAGGAAGCTGAGCAGGAACCAGGTGAAGCTGCCGGAGTGCAGTGCGGCGATCGCTGACAGGATGCCGACGCCCATCACCACGAACGCCGTCACCGTCACCTTGGCGCCGCCGATCCGGTCGGCCAGCTTGCCGCCGAAGGGCCGCGAGACCGAGCCGACCAGCGCACCGAGGAAGGCGATGTGCGCCACCGTGATGTGCGGGAAGGTCGTCTTGATCAGCAGCGGGAAGGCCGCCGAGAACCCGATGAACGAGCCGAAGGTGCCGATGTAGAGGAAGGAGATCACCCAGGTGTGCGGCCGCTTCGCCGCCGCGATCGAGGCGCGGAACGACGAGGTCGCGGCGGACAGGTTGTCCATCACCCGCCAGGCCAGCACAGCGGCGAGCACGATCAGCGGCAGCCACATCAGCCCCGCGCGGTTCAGCGTCAGGCCCGCGCCGGCGACGATCATGATCGGCACCAGCAGCTGGACCACGGCCACCCCGAGGTTGCCGCCGGCCGCGTTCAGCCCGAGCGCGAAGCCCTTGTCCCGCTCGGGGAAGAAGAAGGAGATGTTCGTCATACTGCTGGCGAAGTTGCCGCCGCCGACGCCCGCGGTGGCCGCGACCAGGGCCATCAGCCAGAACGGGGTGTCCGGCCGGCTGACGAAGAACGCCAGCCCGGAGGTCGGGACCAGCAGCAGCAACGCGGACACGATCGTCCAGTTGCGGCCGCCGAACTTCGGTACGGCGAACGTGTAGGGCAGCCGCAGCGTGGCGCCGACCAGGCTCGGCAGCGCGACCAGCCAGAACATCTGGTCGGTGCTGTAACCGAAGCCGGCGGCCGGCAGCGACACCACCACGATGCTCCACAGCTGCCAGACCGAGAAGCCCAGGAACTCGGCGAAGATCGACGGCCACAGGTTGCGGCGAGCCACCCGGCGGCCCTTCGCCGCCCAGAACTCGGCGTCCTCCGGGTCCCAGACGTCGATCCAGCGGCCCCGGCGGGGCGCTTCGACCGTGCCCACCGCCCCGGTCACCTCGCGCGGGGTTGCGACCCCAGGTCGAGCCTCGAGCGTCATCGTTCGTCTCCGATCATCCGACCTGTCTGATTAGCTCAAGAAGCTATGACCGGGGTGTTTCCGAGCGGTCATCTCGTTGTTACGCCGTCGAAACGGCTCCCGCACACCGCCCACGGGCCGGTGAGAGAAGTGGCGGCGGCCCGGGTCGGCGGCGACCGGGTGACCGCTGCACGATGCTGTCGGAGCGAGTGGGTACTGTGCCGTCAACCGAGGGATAGGGGACGAGGGTGCGGAACAACCGGCGCTGGGCGTGGCGGGCGGGGATCGCGGCGGTGCTGATCGGCTGGCTGCTGCTGGGCGCGATCGGCGGGCCGACGGTCGGACGGCTGAGCGAGGTGCAGGAGAACGACAACGCGAACTTCCTGCCGAAACAGGCCGAGTCCACGCTGGTCAACAACGAGTCGGCCAAGTTCATCGACTCCAAGGCCCTGCCGTACTTCGTCCTGATCGAGCGCGACAGCGGCATCACCCCCGCCGACCTGGCGAAGGCGAACGCTTTCCTCGCCAAGGTGCCGTCGCTCGACCTCGGTGACGGCAAGACGATCGGTGAGTACCTGTCCGCGCCGGCCAGGACGATCATCCCGTCGGCCGACAAGAAGGCGCTGCTGATCACCCTCGAGCTGAACAGCGACCGCCTCACCGAGGTGGTCAAGTCGGGCGAGACCGCGCTGTTCGCGGTGGCCGACGAGATGCGCGGCGAGATCAAGCAGTCGCTCACGCCGACCGGGCTGAAGGTCTACGTGACCGGTCCGGGTGGGGTGTTCGCCGACTTCGTCACCGCCTTCGGCGGGATCGACGGGATCCTGCTCGGCGTCGCGCTCGCCGTCGTGTTCGTGATCCTGCTGATCGTCTACCGCAGCCCCGTGCTGCCGATCGCCGTCCTGCTGACCGCGGTGTTCGGACTAGCCCTGGCGGCGTCGGTGGTCTATCCGCTGGCCAAGAACAACGTGATCGAGCTGAACGGCCAGAGTCAGGGCATCCTGTTCATCCTCGTCGTGGGCGCCGCGACCGACTACTCGCTGCTGCTCGTCTCGCGGTACAAGGAAGAGCTGCACGACTACGAGAGCAAGTACGAGGCGATGCGGGTCGCCTGGCGGGCTTCGATCGAGCCGATCGCCGCCAGCGCGGCGACGGTGATCCTCGGCCTGCTCTGCCTGCTGCTGTCCCAGCTCGGCAGCACCAAGGGCCTCGGCCCGGTCGGCGCCATCGGCATCGCCGGCGCCCTGGTCTCCGCGATGACCTTCCTGCCCGCGATCCTGCTCGCCTTCGGCCGCCGGATCTTCTGGCCGGCCATCCCCCGGGTCGACCACGTGCACGCCAAGGACCAGGTCGGCGGCCGCAAGCTATGGGGTCGCGTCTCCGGCCTGGTCGGCCGCAGCCCGCGCAAGGTCTGGGCGGTCTCCGCACTCGCCCTGATCGCCTGCGGCGCCTTCCTGCCGACCTTCAAGGCGCAGGGCATCTCGCAGGAGGACCTGTTCCTGAACAAGGTCGAGTCCGTCACCGGCCAGGAAGAGCTGGCCAAGCACTTCGACGCCGGCGCCGGTACGCCGGTCCAGATCCTCACCAGCGAGGACCAGGCCGCCAGGGTCGTCGAAACGGCGATGAAGGTCGACGGGGTCGCGTCCGCGTCCGCCTCGACCGCACCGGGCGTGCCGCCGAAGATCGTGGCGGGCAAGGTGCTGGTGCAGGCGACGCTCAAGGTCCCGGCCGACTCCCCCGACGCGACCAAGGTGGTCAAGCACCTGCGCACCGAGCTGGACCAGGTCAGCCCGGACGTCCTGGTCGGCGGCAACACCGCGATCAACCTCGACGTGATGGACGCGAGCAACCGCGACCTCAAGGTGATCATCCCGGCCATCCTCGCGGTGATCTTCGTGGTCCTGATGCTGCTGCTGCGCTCCGTCGTCGCGGCGATCCTGCTGGTGGTCTGCAACGTGCTCTCGTTCGGCGCGACCGTCGGGATCAGCGCGCTGGTGTTCAACCACGTCTTCGACTTCCCCGGCGCCGACGCGTCGATCCCGCTCTACGCGTTCGTCTTCCTGGTTGCCCTGGGCATCGACTACTCGATCTTCCTGATGACCCGGGTCCGGGAGGAGTCGATCGAGCAGGGCACCCGGCCGGGCATCCTGACCGGACTGGCCGTCACCGGCGGCGTGATCACCTCCGCCGGTGTCGTCCTGGCAGCCACCTTCTCCGCGCTCGGCGTCGTACCGATCCTGTTCCTGGCGCAGATCGCGTTCATGGTCGGCTTCGGCGTCCTGCTCGACACCACCATCGTCCGCTCCTTGCTCGTCCCCGCCCTCTCCTACGACATCGGCCGGACGATCTGGTGGCCGAGCAAACTGGCCAAGGCCGACCAGCCCGACTAGCCGGGGCGTGCGGCCGCGAGCGCGGCCAGTTCGGTGCGGTTGGCTACGTTGAGTTTGGCGTAGACGTGCGCGAGGTGGGTTTTGACGGTGCCGCGGCTCATGTAGAGCCGGGCGCCGATCTCGGGGTTGCTGAGGCCTTCGACGGCCAGGGCGACCACCTCGCGTTCGGTGGGGGTGAGGCTGGGCCAGCCGGTGGACGGGCGGCCACGGGAGCCGCGCGTACGGCGTACGTAGGCGACCGCTTCGTCGAGGCTCAGTTCGGCCAGCCGGGTGGTGTCGAGGGGGCGGTTGGTGTGCTCGGCCAACGCGGTCAGCGCTGTCAGGCTGTCCGGCCAGTAGAGGCGTAGGCCGTGGTCGACGCGGAGGGTCAGCGCCTCGTGGAACAGCTCGGCCGCCTTGTCCGGATCGGTCTCCATCGCCAGGTAGCCCTGCTGCTCCAGCGCGTCCGCCAACGGCCGCGGCAGGATGAAACGCCGGCTGAGCCGCACCGCCCGGTCGAGCACGGCCGCCGATTCGTCGGCGCGGCCGGCACCGCGCAGCGCCGCCCCGAGCGCGGGAAGCATCATCGCCGGGATGTAGGTCTCGGCGATCGGGCCGTCGGTCGGGGTGTCCTGCCGTAGCCAGTCGATCGCCGACTCGAACTCACCGGCGCGCAACCGCAGTTCCCCCATCGCATACCCCAGGCCGGGCACCACTGCTTCGGCCTCCGCGACGAGCCGGACGAACGGCTCCAGCAACTCCAGCCCGGCGTCGATCCGTCCGCTCCTCGCGAGCAGCATCGCCAGCTGAGCTCGCGCCATCCCGACCCGATGGAAGTCTCCCAGCGGTTCGGCGACCGCCAGGGTCTGCTCGGCGGTGGCGATCGCGGGCAGCAGTTCGCCGGTCGCCGCCTGGCTGCCCGAGAGCAGCGTGAGCACGCTCGCTGCGATGCCGCGCTCGCCTCGCGCCAGCAGGCCGGCCGCGGCGAGTTCCAGCAGCGGACGTGCCTCTTCGTGGCGATCCCACATCACCAGCAGCTGGCACCGCAGCGCGAGGTTGGCGTCCCGTGCGCTGTCGTCGCCGATCGACTCGGCCAGACCGACACCTTCACCGGCGAGATCCCAGGCCGGCTGGAGGTCGCTGAAGATCTTGCCGACAGCAACCATCGCGAGACAGCGTGCGCGGAGCCGGTCGTCGCCGAGCTCGGTAGCGAGCTCGAGGCCGCGCTCGGCAGCGTCGAACTCGAACGGACTGGCGGTGTCAGCCACCGTCGCATACCCGTACAACAATCTTGCCTGCAGCAACGACCTGTCGTTCGGCGCACAGCCGATCGCCTGCCGCAGGTATCCGATCCCTTCCGGTCCGGTGGCCCCGAGATTCCACAACCACGGCAGAGCCGCGGCCAACCGTCTCCCTCGTTCCGTACGCCGGTCGTCGGTGAGCCCGTGTTCCAGGGCGGCCCGGTAGTTGTCGCGGTCCGGTTCGATCACGGCACGCCAAGCGTCCCGGTTCTCATCGAGCAGCGGCTCGGCCTCCTCGGCCACGCCCAGGAAGTGGCTCAGGTGGAGATCCCGCACCTGCTCCAGCTCACCGCTCTCGGCGAGCCGCGTACCGGCGTACTCGCGGATCGTCTCCAGCAGCCGGTACCGCTCCTCCTCCGCGACCACGAGCGACTTGTCCACCAACCGTCCGAGCGTCTCCAGGACGGCGGGGTCCTCGCAGACGGCCTGGGTCGCAGCGAGCGTGAACCCACCTGCGAACACCGCGAGCCGCCGGAACACCTTCCGCTCGCCTTCGTCCAGCAGGTCGTAGCTCCAGTCGATCGACGCCGCCAACGTCTGCTGCCGAGCCGCGACTCCCCGCGTGTTCCGCACCAGCAGTCCGAAGCGGTCGTCCAACCCCGCCTCGATCTGCCGCGGCGTCAGCGTCCGGAGCCAGGAAGCCGCCAACTCGATCGCCAGCGGGATCCCGTCCAGCCGTCGGCAGATCGACCGGATCGCCTCCGCGTCGGCCTCGTCAGCCACGAACGCATCGCCGGCCCGCTCGACGAACAACTCCGGCCCTTCGCTGACCGTCAGCGGCGGCACCCGGCGGACGACCTCGCCCGGAATGTCCAGTGGCTCCCGGCTGGTCGTCAGCACGGTGATCTCCGGACACGAGCTCTGCAGCGCGATCACGAGTTCGGCGACCGGATCGAGCAGATGCTCGCAGTTGTCCAAGCAGAGCAGCAGTTTCCGGTCCCGCAACTGCCCGGCCAGCAAGCGCACGTCACCGACCGGTACGCCGATGGTCGAGGCCACCAGCTCGGCCAACAACCCGCCGTCGGTCACCGCCGCGAGGTCGATCCACCAGACCCCGTCCGGCCACCGTTGCGCCGACCCGGCTGCCACCTGGGCCGCCAGCCGGGTCTTACCGGTCCCACCCGGACCGCTCAAGGTCATCAGCCGGCTCGACGCCAGTTGCGTCGCGATCGCCCCCAGCTCGGCCCGCCGCCCGACGAACGAGGTGAACATCACCGGCAGATTGTTGGCCGTTCCCGCCAGCGAGCGAGGGGCATCCAGCACACCGTCCGGCAGGGCGAACAACCGCTCGCCGGCGCCCAGATCCCGAAGCCGGTGGACACCGAGATCTACCGGATCGTGAACGGCCTCGGCGGCCAGCGAGGTCAGCAGGGTCTGGCCGGGATTGGCGACCTCGTTCACCTGCTCGGCATGGCGGACCGCTGCAGGCTGCGCTCCGCCGGTGTGGATGGCGATCCGCAGCAGTCGCCCGGCCGGAATCGCGGCTGCCTGCTCACGCAATACGTGAGCTGCAGCGATCGCGGTCGAGGGGGCGTCGAACAACACGACCGGCCACGCGGCGTTCCGTAGTACGAGCCTTTTGTCCGGGAGGGCGTCGGCCAGTTCCGCCAGCCGCACGTACGCCGGTGCGGTGACCGCGCCCGCGTCCGGCGCGTACGACACCACCAGCGCCGTCACAGTCCCGTCCACACCGAGGAGTGTGCCAGCCGGCAGGTCAGCCCTCGCCCAAACCGGCCGTCCGGGCGCGGATGATGGCTTCGGCGCGGCCCGCCACCTGGAGCTTGGCGAAGATGTTGGTGATGTGGTTGCCGACCGTCGCGGGCGCGAGCCCGAGCCGGCCGGCGATCGCGGCATTGCCGAGCCCGGAGGCGATCAGGTCGAGGACCTCCCGCTCGCGCGGCGTGAGTTCCGGGAACGCGGGCTGATCCGGCCTCGGCCCGGACAGGTACGACAGTGCCCGCCGCGCGACGCCGGGTCCGAAGATCGCCTCCCCCGCGCTGACCGCGGCGATCGCGCGGATCACGTTGTCCGGCGCGGCTCCCTTCAGCACGTAGCCGCGCGCCCCGGCCCGCATCGCCGCGAACACCGACTCGTCGTCGTCGAACATGGTCAGCATCAGCACCGCCACCTCCGGCGCGGCCTTCGCGATCTCCCGGGTCGCCTCGATGCCGGTCAGATCCGGCATCTGGATGTCCATCACGAGGACATCGGGGCGCAGTGTCACCGCCGCCCGGACGGCCTCGGCGCCGGTCGCCGCCGTACCGACCAACTCGTAGCCGTGGTGCGCCGAGAGCAGTGCGCCCAGCCCCTCCCGGACGATGCCGTGATCGTCCGCGACCACGATCCGCACGTTCATCGACGAGCCCCCTCCGCCAGCGGTAGTACGACGTCCACCGTGCACCCGGCCGGGCCGTACCAGATCTCGCACTGCCCACCGAGCTCGGCCGCCCGCTCCTTCATCGAGGTGAGCCCGATGCCCGGCTGCCACCCGGACTCCGCACTCACGCCGTTGTCGCAGACGCCCAGCCGCAGTACGTCCGTCTCGACAGTAAGCCGTACGGCGGCGGCCGTCGCGCTGGAGTGCCGGATCACGTTGGTGAGCGCCTCGGTGGCGATCCGGTAGGTGGCCACCTCGACCGCGGCGGGTAACTCGGCCAGGGTCAGCGGGGCATCGACCGTCACGCTCAACGCGGTCCCGTCGGCGCGGTGGGTCGCCATCGCGGCGTACTCGCGCAGCGCCCCGAGCAGACCGAGCCCGTCGAGCGCCGGCGGCCGCAGTGCGTAGACGAGCCGGCGGATCTCCTCGATCGCGCCGATCGTCTGGTCGCGCAGGTCCGCGAGCAGCACCGCACTCCGCTCCGGCTCGGTCTCGATCAGCCGGCGGGCCGCGTCCGCGTTCAGCACCACGGCCGTCAGTACCGGACCCAGCCCGTCGTGCAGATCGCGCCGCATCCGTCGCCGCTCCTCCTCCCGGCCGGTGATGATCCGTTCCCTGGAGTCCCGCAACTCGTCGGCCAGCCCGCGAGCCTGTACGGCGACCGCCAACGGGGCCGCGAGCAACGTCAGCACCTGCTCGTCGGCCTGGTCCAGACTCGACTCGCCGTACCGCAAACCGATCACGAGTTCACCGAGCCGGTCCTGCCCCGACCGCAGCTCGATGGCGTGCCGGGCCGCCGGCAGTTCGCCGTACGTCGCCAATTCGTTGCCATCGACAATGATCACGGCTGCCGGGAACCGCATCACCCGGCACAGCGCCGCCAGTACGCCGGTCAGCCCGCCGGCTGCGCCGATCTGCGCCCCGACCTCGGCGATCGCGCGGACCGGGTCCTTGCGGGCACCGTAGAAGGCCCGGTGGATCAGACGCTGGAGCCAGACCCTGGCGGGGTTGAAGGCCAGCGCGATCACCAGCGTGGCGACCACCGAGGAGTTGAGCGACACCTCCCGGCGTACGGTCCGGTCGAGCAGCGCGATCAAGCCGATGTAGCCCGCCACGACACCGCTGGTCAGCAACAGATAGAGGACGGATCGCGAGACCGCCAGGCGGATGTCGAGCAATTGGTACCGCAGGACGGCGATCGCGATCGCCAGCGGGATCAGCAGGATCGGCAGTACGCCGAACAGCAGCGACTCCGAGCCGGAGAGGTTCTCCAGTCCGAAGCAGGCAACGATGATGAGGAGAGCGAGCAACAACCAGAGGATCTGCCGGCGGATCTGCTCCGCGCCACGGCGGTAGCGCAGTACGAGCGCCACCAGAGCGGCGAGAAAGCTGATCACCAGGCCGACGCCACCAATGGCGCCGAGGGCCTCGAGTCGGTCGAGGTCCGACCGGGCCGGGTACCCCGGGATGCCGATCTCCGCGGTGAGGCCGCCCAGCGGATCCAGCACCGCGGCGGCAGTCCAGATCAGGGCGTTGACCACCAGGCCGACCACCAGCCATCGCCAGCGGCGGCTCGGCAACCTTCCGTCCGGGAACAGCACCAGCGACAACGGGATGAAGAACGCTAGCGCCGGACTCCAGCCGGCGTTGGTGATCGTCGCGAACACCCGCCAAGCAACGGTTGGTTCCCCCAGCCAGGCCAGGATGCTCAGACCGGTCGCTGTCGAGCCGTAGAAGCAACCCCCGAGCAACAACGACCAGCCGACCAAGTTCCGCGGGCGGTAGTAGGCGATCGGCCACCCGGCCAACGCGAGCGCCAAGCCGATGGCAGCGTTCGAGACCACGAACAGGTCGGCGAGGCGGGCCCAGCTCAAATCGGAGGCCGCCGAAGCCACCACAGTGCCGGCGACCTCGACCAGCGCGACCGCCAACAGCACCGACGCCGCAGTACGGAGATCCCCCGTACGGCGCCTGCCGGTGCTGATCGCCTCCCTCATCTGCTCATCATCAGCCCGGCGACCCACGATCGCGTAGGGGCGCACCCCTGGATCACCCAGGAAGGTTTCTCCCGTCAGCCATGGGCCGCGCACCTGCCGGTCGGGGGCGACCGCGGCCGACGCTGATCCGGACACCATCGCTTTCCTGCTCGAGGAGCCGGCCATGTCCGATACCACAGTGAAGACCAAGACCAAGGCAGTGCGCGACGTCCGGGGATTCTGGCGAGTGCTTCTCGCCGTGGCCGCACCGTTGCCGATGCTGTTCATGGGCCTGTACTACCTGCTCAGCCCCGTCGACGGGGACGCGCCTTTTGCGACCACGCTCGCCGCCGTCACCGCGGATCCGGGGCGCTTCCAGCTGATGCAGTGGCTGCAGGTGCCGTTCTTCCTGCTGATTCCGGCGATGTTCGCGGCAGCCTGGGCAGCACGGCGTACGGCGCCCCGGCTGGCCACCGCCGGCGGACTGCTCGCGGTGGGCGGGATCAGCGCCGGGTTCTTCCTGCTGCCAGGGGTGGTCGGACCGGAGTACCTGGTCGTCCACGACGGACTGGATGCCGCGACGATGGCGAAGTTCGCGGACGCGGCGGAGAAGCAACCGACCGAGATGATCGGCGGACTGCTGTTCATCCTCGCCATCACCTTCGGCCTGCTGCTGCTCGGGATCGCGTTGTGGCGCAGCCGGGTCGCGCCGGCCTGGATGGGGATCGCGCTGGCCGTCGGTGGTTTCACCCACCCCTTCATGCCCGGTCACATCGCCGCCGGCGCCGGTCTGATCGTCGCCGCGATCGGTTTCGCCGGAGCGTCGATCGCCTTGCTGCGCAGCTCGAACGACGCCTTCGACCTACCACCACTCGGCTACTGAGCCGGACCCGCTCGGCGGTCCGAGCTGGAGAGTCACTCCAGCTCGGCCGCCTTGTGCAGCAGCACCGAGCGTTCGCGCTGGTTCGGGCACAACCGGGCGGCCAACTCCAGCTCGGCCCGCGCCTCGGATCGCCGTCCGAGCCGGACCAGGAGCTCCCCGCGGACCGTCGGAAGCAGATGCGAACCGGGCAGTCGGTCCAGGGCAACCAGCTCGTCGACGATCGCCAGCGCCTGCGCCGGACCTGAGGCCATCGCGACGGCGACGGCCCGGTTGAGCTCGACCACGGGCGAGGGCGCGACCCGGCCGAGCGCCTCGTAGAGCACCACGATCCGGTCCCAGTCGGTGGCCTCGACCGAAGGCGCCGTCGCGTGGGCTGCGGCGATCGCGGCTTGCAGTCCGTAGGGTCCGAGGCCGCGACTCGAGGCTTTGACCAGCGACGCCAGTCCACGGCGGATCGCCGAGTGGTCCCATCGTCGCCGGTCCTGGTCCTCGAGCAGGACCGCCGAACCGTCCGGTGCGGTCCGGGCCGGGAAGCGCGCGGCCGTCAGCTCGCACAACGCCAACAGGCCGTGCACCTCCGGTTCGTCCGGCTGCAGCGCGGCCAGGGTGCGGGCCAGCCGGATCGCCTCGTAGGCAACATCGGGACGCAGCAGCCGGTCACCCGAGGTCGCCGTCGAGCCCTCGGTGAAGATCACGTAGAGGACGCTGAGTACGCCGCCCAGCCGGTCCCGGCGCTCACCGGCCGCCGGCAGCTCGAACGGCACCCCGGCCGCCGCGATCGTCTTCTTCGCGCGGGTGATGCGGGCCTGCACGGTCGGCACCGAAACCAGGAACGCGCGGGCGATCTCCTCGGTGGACAGACCGCCCACCACGCGCAGCGTCAGCGCCACCCGCGCCTCGGGCGAGAGCACCGGGTGGCAGCTGATGAACATCAGCGCCAGGATGTCGTCGTCGATCCGGTCGGGGTCGACGTCCTCGTTGACCACCGGATCGACCGCCAGCAAGGCGTGCCGGTCCTTCAGCGCGGCTCGCCGGCGGATCGCGTCGATGGCGCGTCGCCGGGCCGTGGCCATCAGCCAGCCGGCCGGACTGTCCGGAGCCGCGAGCGGCCACGCCACCAGCGCCTCGGCCACCGCCTCCTGGGCCGCCTCCTCGGCCAGCCCGAAGTCACCGGTGAAGCGGGTCAGCGCGGCAACGATCCGCGCCGACTCGATCCGCCAGACGGCTTCGACCTCGGCCGGTCCCATCAGCCCCGGCCGCTGCTCTCGCTCGCGGTCCCGGCCGGCTCCGCGGTCTCCGGCGGGCGCTCGTCGTCGCCGGCCACCCGCCGGATCTCGACCTTGGACCCGGTCACCGCGGGCATCCGCTGGGCCCACTCGACCGCCTCCTGCTTCGAGGCGACGTCCAGCAGGAAGTAGCCGCCGAACAGTTCCTTGGTCTCGCCGTACGGCCCGTCGGTGACCACCGGGGTCTGGCCGCTGAAGTCGACCACCACGCTCTGATCCGGCTCGTCCAGCCCGGCGGCCTCGACGAAGACACCGGCCTTCACCAGGTCCTCGATGTACTTGTACGTCGAGGCCGCCAGCTCCTCGAATCCGCTCCGGACGGCAGCGTTCGACTCGTCGGTCCCCCGCATGATCAGCATGTACTTCGGCATCGTGGTCTCCTCATCCGGCGGGGCCGGCTCTCGGCCTCGCACCCCCTGGTCGAACGAGCGGCCCGCGGATCGACACGGCGGCGGAGAATCTTCGGCCGTTCGCGGACGCCCTGCCGATCATCGTCGCAGCTCCGCCCGCGGCGGCATCGTCGCACTCCTGCCCGCGGCGGCCACGCGGACACGGGCGTCGGGTCGCCTGCGTGGCGGCGGTTCGCTAGGGTCCGAAGCGGGGGTCGACCGGGAGCGAGGAGCCCATGGCAGACACCAGATCAACGGATCACAGCAGTTCAGCTCGCGAAAGCTTCAACCTGCCGACCAAGAACCTGCCCGCACCGCAGGTCCGGGACCTGCCCGAACCGCCGAGCCAGACCTGGCGGATCGTCGGACCGGGCATGGTCGGCGCCGGCGTCGGGCTGGCGTCCGGCGAGTTCATCCTCTGGCCCTACATCTCGTCCCAGGTGGGCCTGGTCTTTCTCTGGGGCGCCGTCGTCGGCGTCGTCGTCCAGTGGTTCCTGAACATGGAGATCGAGCGGTACACGCTGGCCACCGGCGAGACGGCGCTGACCGGCTTCAACCGGTTCGGCAAGCACTGGGGCCTGTTCTTCGCGATCATGACGTACTTCGCGAACCTCTGGCCGGGCTGGGCGACCAGTTCCGCCTCGATGCTCACCTACCTGTTCGGCGCGGGCGACCCGCGCTGGATCGCGATCGGCATCCTGCTGGTGATCGGCGCGATCCTGACACTGGCGCCGGTGGTCTACGTGATGCTCGAGCGGCTGATCTTCGTCAAGATCGCGGCCGTCGCGCTGCTGGTCGTCCTGGCGCTGATCTTCGCGATCCGCGGCAAGACCTACAGCGCCCTCGGCGATGCCGTCACCCAGCCGCAGTTCCCGGTCGACCAGCTCGGCTTCGCCTTGATGATGGGCGCGATCGCGTACGCCGGAGCCGGCGGCGGGCAGAACCTGTGCCAGAGCAACTGGATCCGGGACAAGGGCTTCGGGATGGGCGTCCACGTCCCGCGACTGACCTCACCGGTGACCGGCGAGGAGGAGGCGGACCCGACGGCGAACGGCTACACCTTCCCGCCCGACCAGGCGAACCTGGCCCGCTGGCGGCGCTGGTGGAAGTTCGCGAACCTCGAACAGGCGATGACGTTCGTCGGGATCACCGTGGTGACGATCATCTTCACCTCGATGCTGGCGCACGCCACCTTGTTCGGGAATCCCGCGGTGCAGAACAAGATCAGCTTCCTCAAGATCGAGGGCGTCACCCTGCAGTCCCTGGTGGGCGGCTGGTTCGGCTACCTGTTCTGGGCGATCGGCGCGTTCTCGCTGTTCGCGGCGGCGGCCGGGATCGTCGACTACACCTCCCGACTGGCCTCGGACATGATCAAGTCGCGCTACCTGCGCACCTCGAAGGTGACCGAGTCCAAGCTCTACTTCTGGCTGGTCTGGGGACTCGTTGCCTTCGGCATCCTGGTGCTGCTGGCCGGGCTGACCCAGCCGCTGGTACTGCTGGTGATCTCGGCGTGCACCGCGGGCACGATGATGTTCGTGTACTCCGGCCTGCTCTGGTGGATGAACTCGCGCGCGCTGCCGCGATCGATCCGGATCACCCCGCTGCGCACCGCCGTGATGCTGTTCGGCTTCCTCGCCTTCGGCGCCCTGGCCGTCTTCACGATCATCGACCAGGTCAAGAGCAACTTCTGATCGAGAGGAGCGGAGCGGTGGTGGGCCCGTCCGCCCGCCACCGCTCTGCCGTCCTTCACCAGGTCACGGTGCTCTGAACGCCACCTGGTTGTTGACCGCGTCGAAGGCGTCCTTGGCCACTACCTGGGTCGCCTTGACCTGTCCGTACCAAACCGTGCCGCCGACGTTCGACTGACTCGCGGCGAAGGTCAGCATCTGCTGAACCGTCAGGGCAGCGGATCCGCCGAAGGCGGCACTCGTGTTCTCGTAGCTGCCCGCGCAACTGGCGGCCCCGCCCGATCCGTCGATCATCTTGCAGATCTTCGTCAGGTCGATCTTCACGGCACCGATCGGAGCGGGCGCCTTGATCTGGTTGCCCCCCAGCGCCGGATTGCTGAAGTAGACGTCGAGCGCGGTGGCCAGCATCTGCGGCTTCAGCATCGCGTTACAGGTGCTGCCCGAGCAGTTGGCGGCCTTGATCACGTTCGTGACGTAGGTGCCGACCGCGGCGCAGGTGGCCGTCGAGCTGAGATCCTGGAACGGCGCGTACTGGCGCAACCAGGTGCCGGAGTTGCAGACCGTCCCGGTCTTCGCCCCGCCGGTGATGATGCCCTGGCCGTTCTTGTTCTGCCAGAAGCCGATCGTGAGCGCACCGGTCTTGGCCGGCCCGCACACCGTGACCCGGGCACTGGCCGATCCGGTCGTCCCGGTCGTGTTGGTGGTGAAGGTCGCGGTGTTGTCGTAGGCAACGCAGTCGTACGCCGGTACGGCGATGACCCGGCTGTAGTTGAAGCTCGTCGGGTTGGCATCGCCGGCACAAACCGCGCCGAGGGCCCCTGCGTAGGTATCGGTGACGTTGACGCAGTTGTCGATCAAGGTCTGCGCGAAGGCGATGTCACTGAAGACGAAGTCGGCGTTGCCGGCCGCCAGCGCGCCGTCGGGATCCACCGCCTGCTCCGGCCAGGTGGCCGTCGCGGTGTTGTCCAGCCGGCCTTGCGGAGTCGCCGAGAGGTCGCAGCTGTAGGCGTAGAAATTGTCGCCTGAGGCAACGGTCAGGTTGGTGGCCGAGCCGGCATTGACGGTGCAGACCGTTCCGTCAGACAGGACGTCGGTCACACCGACCCCGCTGACCGATCCGGCGTTGGGGTTGAAGACGTCGATCGCGCCAGTCACGTGCACGTTGCTGTTGACCCCGGCGTCATGGCCCACAGTCACCGTGTAGTTGAAGGTCGCGGACCCGCCGATCTGCTCGACCCTGGTCTTGTCGACGCTCTTGCCGATCGTCCAGCCGTACGTCGTGTCGTAGGAACCGGCGGCGTCCTTCGTGACGATGAGATCGCCGGCGCTGGTCGCACCCGCCTGCACCTTGAACGCGTCGTACTTGCAGTCGCTCGGCAGCACCGGGCTCGCGGAGACCTTGCAGACGGCAAGGATGTAGACGCCACCAGGGTTGGTGGTGTCGTCGTACGGGAACAGCTGGACCTCGTTGCCGGAGAAACCGTGGCTGCCGGCGTACGCGATGGTGCCGTTGGTGATGCTGAAGGTCCGGTTGGTGGCGGCGTCGCCACCCGGCTCGTCGGAGAGATTCGCCGTACCGCCGTCGTTGGGATCGAGTTGTCCGCCCGGTACCAGGACCGCGAAGAAGTACGTTCCGTCGCCGAGTGCGGCCGCGTTCGGTAGGCCGCTCAGCCAGACGTCTTCCTTGCTGCTGTACAGATTGCAGTTGACGGCGTCGGGCGGTCCGTTGAGACAGCCGCCGTTGCCGGACGGCGCGGTCACGTTGGTCGTGCTGGAGATCGCGTGCGTGACGGCGGCCGGAGCGGCGGTCGACGCGTTCGCGCCGACCAGGAACGGCACCGCCACCAAGGCGCCGATCACGGTGACCCGGCCGATCGCCCGCAGGAACGCAGGCAGAACTGGATGAGACATGACGGAATTTCCCCCCGTGGAAAATGAAAACATCCGCCGCTGACCACTCTGCGTAGCTCAGTCGACGGTCAGCTCGACTGTGCGCTGCGTAACCGGCGCTGTCAAGAGCCTTGAGATCCCTTGCCCACAAGGGATCTCAGCGAACCCCCGGAGAGACCGAACCAGCGACCGAGCGGACACACGCAGTGACCGATTACGTCACGTAGCGGCGGCGTCGTACGGCTCGGGGCCGCCGTTGACCGTGGTGAAGAGGGAGTAGAGGGAGGTGGTGGCGGTGAGGAAGAGGCGGTTGCGCTTGGCGCCGCCGAAGCAGAGGTTGGCGACGGTCTCGGGGACCAGGAGTTTGCCGAGCAGGCTGCCGTCGGGGTGGTAGACGTGCACCCCGTCCGCCGCCGCGCCCCAGATCCGGCCCTGGTTGTCGAGCCGGATGCCGTCGAACGCGCCGTTCCCGCACTCGGCGAACAACTCGCCGCCGGACAGCGAGTCGCCGGAGACCGTGAAGACGCGGATGGTCGCCTCCTCGGTGTCGGTGACGTAGAGCAGGCTGCCGTCGTTGGAGAAGGCCAGCCCGTTCGGCCGGTTGAAGTCGTCGGCGACGACCGTCAGCACACCGTCCGGTGAGATTCGGTAGACATGGCAACCACCTGTCTCGATCTCACCGGAGAAACCCTCGTAGTCGCTGTCGATCCCGTACGCCGGGTCGGTGAACCAGATCGATCCGTCCGCCCGGGCAACCACGTCGTTCGGGCTGTTCAGCCGGTGGCCGTCGTGCCGGTCGGCCAGGACCCGGATCGATCCGTCGTGCTCGGTTCGGGTCACCCGGCGGTTCCCGTGCTCGCAACTGACCAGCCGGCCCTCGGCATCGAGCGTGTGCCCGTTGGTGTTGCCGGCCGGATGCCGGTACTCCGAAACCTGGTACGACGTCTCGTCCCAGCGCAGGATCCGGTCGCTCGGGATGTCACTGAACAGCACGTACCGCCCCGCCGGTGAGTACACCGGTCCTTCCAGCCAGCGCCCGCCGGTCCACAACCGCTCGAGCCGGCTGTCACCGCGGATCCCGGCGAACCGGTCGTCCAGCTTCTCCCAGACCGCGGGAACACTTCCGGCCAACGGCTCGAGCAAGGTCATCCGCTACTCCTCCGACGATCAGGACCGACGTTGTCACCGGTGATCGTACGGCTGCGGCGCCCCGTCCGTCGTGAGCAGCCACGAGTAGACCGACGTGGTCGCGGTGACGAACAACCGGTTCCGCTTCGGTCCGCCGAAGCACAGGTTCGACACCACGTCCGGGAACAGCACCTTGCCGAGCAGCGTGCCGTCCGGATCGAAGCAGTGCACACCGTCGTGGGCCGCCGCCCAGATCCGGCCCACCGCGTCCAGCCGGATCCCGTCGAACATCCCGGCCTCGCAGGGCGCGAACACCTCGCCACCACTCAGCCGCCCGTCGTCCTTCACGTCGAACCGGCGGATGTGCCGCTCCGGAGTGTCGACGACATACAACTGGGACTCGTCGAGCGAGAAGGCCAGCCCGTTCGGCCGGACGAAGTCGTCGGCGACCACGGTCAGCTCACCGTCCGGCGAGATCCGGTAGACGTGGCAACCATCGATCTCCTGCTCCGCCGCACGACCCTCGTAGTTGGAGGTGATCCCGTACGGCGGGTCGGTGAACCAGATCGAGCCGTCCCGCTTCACCACCACGTCGTTCGGGCTGTTCAGCTGTTGGCCGTCCAGGTGCGAGGCGAGCACGGTGATCGAACCGTCGAACTCGGTCCGGGTGACCCGGCGATGGCCTTGCTCACAACTGATCAGCCGGCCCTGACCGTCCAGCGTGTGGCCGTTGCTGTTGCCGGCCGGCTGACGGAAGACCGTCACGTCGCCGGAGACTTCGTCCCAGCGCAGCACCCGGTCGTTCGGGATGTCGCTGAACAACAAGCACCGCCAGGCCGGTGAGTAGACGGGCCCTTCGAGCCACCGGCCCCCGTCGTACAGGCACTCCAGGTACTCGTCGCCGCGCGCCACCTCGCCGAACCGCTTGTCGAGTTGTTCGAACTGAACCTTCATTCGTTCTGCTAGAGTCGTCATTCACCAGATGATATTCAGTCAAAGGCCAAGATGACCATAGATGAGATAGATCGCCGTCTTCTCGCCGAACTGCAGAAAGACGCGACCCAGTCGTACGCCGCGCTCGGGCAGGCCGTCGGACTCTCCGCCGGAGCCGCTCACGAGCGGGTCCGCAAGCTCAAGGCGGCCGGCGTGATCCGCCGGACCACGATCGAGGTCGATCCGGCCGCACTCGGCACGGGCGTACTGGCTTACGTGTTGCTCGACACCGACGCCTGGATGGGTGACGACTCGACCCGGCAGGCGCTGCGCGACATCACCGCCGTCGAGGAGGCGCACATCATCGCCGGGCCTGCCTCGGTGCTCGTCAAGGTGCGAACCACCAGCACCGAAGCGCTGCAGGCCACCCTGCGCGCGCTCCATCAGGTGGACGGTGTGACCAGCACTCAGACAGTCGTCGTGCTGGAGTCGTTCTTCGAGCGGCCGCCGACGGTGATGTGATCAACAACCTGTCACTGGAGAAGCTGACTTCACCCTAGACTCGGGCTCGCCGAAGGGAGTTCAGCTGTGTCTGACAGCAAGCGCATCACCAAGGTACTGGTCGCGAACCGGGGCGAGATCGCCGTCCGGGTGGTCCGTGCCGCCGCCGACGCCGGCCTGGGCAGTGTCGCCGTGTACGCCGACCCCGACCGGGACGCGCTGTTCGTCCGGCTCGCCGACGAGGCCTACTCGCTGGACGGTGCGACCCCGGCGGACTCCTACCTGAACATCGCCAAGATCCTCGACGTCGCGGCCCGCTCCGGCGCGGACGCGGTGCACCCCGGCTACGGCTTCCTGGCCGAGAACGCCGAGTTCGCCCAGGCCGTCATCGACGCCGGGCTGATCTGGATCGGCCCGCCGCCGGCCGCGATCGACTCGCTCGGCGACAAGGTGAAGGCCCGGCACATCGCCGAGAAGGTCGGCGCCCCGCAGGTCCCCGGTACGCCGAACCCGGTCGCCGACGCGGACGAGGTGGTCGCCTTCGCCACGGAGTACGGACTGCCGATCGCGATCAAGGCGGCGTACGGCGGTGGTGGGCGCGGGATGAAGGTCGCGCGCACCATGGAAGAGGTGCCCGAGCTGTTCGAGTCCGCGACCCGCGAGGCGATCAGCGCCTTCGGTCGCGGCGAGTGCTTCGTGGAGCGGTACCTGGACAAGCCGCGGCACGTCGAGACCCAGTGCCTGGCCGATGCCCATGGCAACGTCGTGGTGATCTCCACCCGCGACTGCTCGCTGCAGCGCCGGTACCAGAAGCTCGTCGAGGAAGCGCCCGCGCCGTTCATCACGCCGGAGCAGCGGGAGATCCTCTACACGTCGTCCAAGGCGATCCTGCGCGAGGCCGGCTACGTCGGCGCCGGGACCTGCGAGTTCCTGATCGGCCAGGACGGCCTGATCTCGTTCCTCGAGGTGAACACCCGGCTTCAGGTCGAGCACCCGGTCAGCGAAGAGGTCACCGGCATCGACCTGGTCCGCGAGATGTTCCGGATCGCCGACGGCGAGGAGCTCGGGTACGACGACCCGGAGATCTCCGGGCACTCGATCGAGTTCCGGATCAACGCCGAGGACCCGGGCCGCGGCTTCCTGCCCGCCCCGGGCACCCTGACCCGGTGGCACGCGCCGTCCGGCCCGGGCATCCGGCTCGACGGCGGCTACGACCAGGGTGAGACCGTGCCCGGCGCGTTCGACTCGCTGGTGGCGAAGCTGATCGTGTCCGGCCGGGACCGGACCCAGGCGCTGGAGCGGTCCCGCCGCGCACTGAAGGAGTTCGTCGTCGGTGGGATGCCGAGCGCGATTCCGTTCCACGCGGCCGTGGTCAGCGACCCGGCGTTCACCGGTGCCGACGGCTTCAAGGTGCACACCCGCTGGATCGAGACCGAGTTCGACAACCAGATCCCGCCGTACGACGGGGTCGCCGAGGGCGCCGAGCCGGACGAGCGGGAGAAGGTCACCGTCGAGGTCGGCGGCAAGCGGCTCGAGGTGGTCCTGCCGGCCGGTCTCGGCGCATCCGCCGCGGCCTCCGGTACGGCGAAGAAGAAGCCGGCCAAGCGCTCCGGTGGCAGCAGCAAGGGCGGCGCCACGTCGGGCGACTCGCTGACCTCGCCGATGCAGGGCACCATCGTCAAGATCGCCGTCGAGGAGGGCGCGACCGTCGCCGCGGGCGACCTGATCGTCGTCCTCGAGGCGATGAAGATGGAGCAGCCGCTGAACGCGCACAAGGCGGGCACCGTGACCGGCCTGTCCGCCGAGGTCGGCGCGACGGTGGCCGCCGGCGCCGCGATCTGCGAGATCAAGGACTGACAACTTCTCGGCGCCCACACAGCGAGTTCTCAGGGAAACGCTGTAAGTTCCCCCCAGGATTGCCGCGCTCGGTTCGGTGAGGGAGAACTCTGCATGTCCAAGAAGACCCATCAGCAGCAGCTCGCACAGCGCAAGGCGCAGCGTCAGGCCGAGCGTGATGCCGAACGCCGTCGCCAGCGGCGGATGCTGACTGTGACGATCACGGCCATCGTCGCCGTGGTCGTCGTGATCGTCGGTCTCTTCGTGGCCCTGGGCACCAACGACAAGGACACTCCGGCCGCCGGCGACACGCCGTCGCCGTCGTCGACCGCCCCCTCGGCACCGGGGGCGGAGAACAAGCCGAAGTCGATCCCGACCGCGCTGGCCGCCGCTCCCCAGCGGACCACGCCGCTCGCCTCCGAGGTCGACTGCAGCTACAAGAAGTCGACCGAACCGGCCAGCAAGCCGGTGAACGCGCCCGCCAACGGCAAGGTCAAGGCCAGCGGTACGTCGAAGGTCACGCTCGGCACCTCGATCGGCGACCTGCACCTCAAGCTGGACAGCGCGCTGGCTCCTTGCACGGTGAAGAGCTTCCTCAACCTGGTCGGCCAGAAGTACTTCGACAACACCAAGTGCCACCGGCTCACCGTCGGCGCCGGCCTTCAGGTGCTGCAGTGCGGCGACCCGTCCGGCAGCGGCTCCGGCGGCCCGGGCTACAGCTTCAACGACGAGGTCTACCCGCAACTGAAGTACGGCCGCGGCATCCTGGCGATGGCGAACGCCGGCCCGAACACCAACGGCAGTCAGTTCTTCATCGTGTACGGCGATGCGTCGGCGCTCACCCCGGCGTACACGGCGTTCGGCACCGTCGACGAGGCCGGGCTCAAGGCGATCGACAAGGTCGCGAACGCCGGTGTCGTTCCTTCTCCGCAGGGCGGCCCGACCGACGGCGCGCCGTACACCCCGGTGGAGATCAAGAGCGCTACCGCGGCAGCCTGAGCTGCCTGACGGCAAGCGGCCCGCCCCCTTCCGGGAGCGGGCCGCTTGTGCGTTGCGGGGTCAGGCGAGTTCGTCGTACCGCGAACGGGGCCAGGCCAGCAGTGCGTCGATCTGGACCATGGCCGACTGCTCGAGCAGCAGGACCGGTCCGTCGGCGAAGTGGAACAGGCCGGTGGCCGGGTCGCGGACCTCCTTCCAGGCGCGCTCGGTGTACGCCTGCATGGTGGCCTTGTAGCTCGGGTCGTGCGAGATCGAGTCGAGGATCAGCAGGTTCTTGAAGTAGATCGAGTTGAACCTCGTCGGCTGCTTCCAGAGCCGGTCCTCGGCGCCGTAGAACGCGAGCGACGCCTTCGCGAGCGACTTGGCGTCATCGAGGTACTTGCGGTCGTGGGTCGCCTTGTAGAGCAGGGCTCCGGCGCCGAGCATGACGCCCTGGTTGTAGCTCCACTGGGTCTTCTCGACGTTACCGGCGAGGTCGATGTGGTCGTAGTACAGGCCGTTCGGTGCCAGCATGCACTGCTGGGCCCACGCGTACATCCGCTTCGCCTCGGTCAGGTAGGACTTGTCCCTGGTGAGCAGGTAGAGGTGAGCGCCGAGTTCGGCACCGGGGCCGTTGGAGATGGTGTTGCGGTCCTGGCTCCAGGGCGCCTGGGTCCAGTAGACGCCGCCCGCGCACGGGTGCGTCGGGTCGGTGTCCCAGCCGTGCACGACGAGCGCGAAGATCTCCTTCGCCCGGTTCAGCGACGAGCGGTCACCAGTCCGCTGGTAGTGCTGGATCAGGTTGAGGCCGATCCACTCGTTGTCGTCGTAGAACTTGTCGCCACCACCGCCCAGCGGCGGGCGGACGTAGGAGTCGTAGCCCTTGGGCGTGGTGGTGTCGTTCCAGTACGGCTGATACCCGGCCAGCCTGCGCTCGGCCTCCGCCGACGCCTTGCGGCCCGCGCCCGGGATACCGGCCAGGTCCTCGGCGGCGACCGCGGCCTGCGAGTACGGCCAGACGTAGGAGTAGGCGTTCTGCTGGGTGTTCGGGTACTCCTCCAGCAACAGGTTGTGGCCGGCCTCGAAGTACTTGGTCAGGGCCTGGTACGACGCCGCGGCCCGGGCGGCCGGGTTAGGCAAGTGACCGGCCGTCTCGGTCGCGGCCGGGCCGTTGGTGACGGCCGCACCGGCTGCAGGGGCGTGCAGCGCAGCGAGCATCGAGACCGCCAGTACCCCACCGGCGATCCTCATGGTTGATATACCAAATTTCCTGCGCATCGACTTGCTCCTCCTGGGCGGCTGCGGTTGACATCGATGTCACGTTCTAACCGGCGCAGGGATTCGGCGTCAATGCTTCAGCGTCAGCGGGTTTCCTGATCGCTTGATATATCAAGAGCGCTCGCCGGCGCCGGCACGAAGCTGAACCAGGCCGACCGGAGCCGCAGTCTCGACCGGAGCTGATCGCCGGTCATCGCCTTCTTCTGGCCGTTGACGCCGACGGCCTCGACCCGCAGCACCCGGCCGCCGCCGGGACCGACGCCGGTCCGCGCCGTCACCTTGAGACTGCGCAGGACGCCGACGCCGAAGGCCGCCTGGACCTGCGAGGTCGGCCTGGTGACCGTCCAGCTCGCGTTCGGGTTCCGGTTGCCCGGGTAGGCGTCCCAGGTGTCCACCTTCTGCACCTGGTACGCCAGGTCGCCGGGAGTGGTCGCGCCGCCGTTCGACGAGGAGAACTCCGCGATGATCGGCACACTCTTGTAGAGCCGGATCTGACCGGCGGTCGCCGCGATCGCGGCGTTGGTCGAGGACTCCTCCGAGTTGTAGCCGCCGTACACCTGGCAGAGGATCGTGTCGCACAGGTCGTAGGCACGCTCCGTCGAGCGCCTCCGGTGGTAGACCGCATAGGTGCGCGCGGCAACCGCTTGGGCTTGCAGAGCCGCCGGACGCCAGGTGTACAAGGCTTCCCGCGGTACGACGCCGCGCAGGTAGGTCTCCAGCGACAGCACGTTGACCGTGTCGAGATGGGGCCCGCTGGTGTCGATCGCACGGAGGATGCCGCGATAGCGGGCCTGGCTGCCGCTCGGCAGGATGAGCGCGGTGACCGCCGGCCCCTCGAACTGCGCCATCCCCTTCATCGTCCGCCACAGCGTCCAGACCCGCTTCTTCGAGTCGAACGAGCTCACCTTGGTGCCGCTGTCACCGGACGGATCGATCGACCACTGGTTCCTGGTCGATGCCTTGGGCAACGTGTAGAGCTTGCCGGCTTTCAGATCGCGCACCTTGAGATTGTCGGTGGCAACTACCCGGACCCCGTCGGTGGTGTCGGCCGTGAGCCGGATCCGGACGTTCCCGGTGGCCTTGCCGACCGCCGTACCGGGGTAGTAGAAGTCCAGGATCTGCTTGACCGACTTGCCCGCGATGGCAGCGCCCTGGGCACCGTACTGCGACATGCCGCGGCCGTGCCCGAAGCCCCGGCCACTGATCGTCGTGGTCGCCTGGGTCTCAGCTGGATCGGCTTCGCGGGCGACGGCAAGACCGGTGGGCAGAGTCGCGGCGACAAGAACAATCAGAACAGCGCGCTTCATGTGACGTAGACCTTCTGGGTGCGGAAGCTGAGGGTGAGCCGGCCGTGCTGGAACTTCTGCTGTACGCCGCCGGCGACCCGGAACGGTTCGGAGATCGGCAGGCCGAGGCGCGACCGGTCCGCGCCGAGAGCCCCGTACTTGCGGGAGATCAGGCCGTTCACGGCATGCATGCCGGTGCGCGGGGACCAGTAGATCGCGCCGTACTGGAAGTTCTGCGCCCGGCTGCCGGCGGGCTTGCCGTTGCGCTGTTCCGCTGTCGGCATGCCGAGCAGGCCGTCCGGTCCATAGGCGCGGAAGCGGCCGCGGAACCCTCCCTGGACGCTGTGCGCGCCGGTCGCGGGCGACCAGTAGAGATCCCGTGCGCCGAAGTACGTGGCGCGGCCGGTGCGGGTCGGGTGTTCACCCCAGAACGGCTGACCGATCCTGCGGTAGCCGCCCAGTTGCTGGGCGAACCGGTAGATCTCCGTCGACACACTACGGCCCATCAACACGTCGGCTCGTTGCTTCAGCCAACCGAGTTGCGAGTAGAGGTTGTTGCCCGGGCACGCGGTCGCCTTGGTGTCGCGGTGGCCGGAGACCGTGTGCAGTCTGCTGCCGCCCAGCACAACGGTGGCCTGCGGCGAGCGGTAGTTCGCATCGAGTTTCCAGGCGATCACCCGGGCCGTTGCCTCCAGCATCGATGCGGTCGGCTTCGCGTTCTCGAAGTTGCCGATCAGCGAGACACCGAAGGAGTTGGCGTTGAACGCGCCGGTGTGCGCGCCGAGGACGGGCAGCTGCGTACCGCCGTACCGGCCTTCGAAGATGCGGCCGAAGCGGTCGACGAGGAAGTTGTAGCCGAGGTCGCACCAGCCGCGGCTGCGCACGTGGTAGGCGTACATCGCGCGGATCATCGCCGGGACCTGTGCCCGCGTGTAGTTGTTGCGATCGGCCGTGTGGTGAACGAACGCCGCCTGCACGGTGCTGGTGTACTTCGGTCGCACGCAGGCCGCTCCGTTGTGGCTGCGCAACCGCTCGTCGGCTCCCCAGCCACGCCGGCCGATGACTGCGGGCGCCGGGTACGGCGCGGTCGCGTCGGTCCGGGTGGCAGCCAGGCTGCTCGGCAGATTCGCGTCGGCAGTGAGGGTGCCGGGCCGGATGAGCACGATCTTCGCGTCGTCGATCGTCGTCCCGTCCTTTGTGGTCAGGGACGCGTCGATGCCGTTCGCGTCGCCGACCCAGATCGGATCGGTGCCGGAGCGTTCCTGTCCTTCGGGGACGGCGGGATCGGGCCCGTGCTCGTCCTCGACCGGGAGCTGTTCCCAGTCCGACCACACGCCGTTGCGCTGGACCCGGATCTTGGCAACGACCTGGCTCGAATCCGGCCGGCTCGGCCAGGTGACCCCGACCATGCCGAAGGGCTTCGTCGCGCCGGCGGACGTAGTACCGAAGCCCTGCCGCAGTGGCAGTTCCTGGTACGACGGGTCGGTGGCTTCGGGTGCCGGGCCGGTTCTGGGTAAGGCCTGCGAATGGTTGGGCACGAACAGCGCCAGACCTGTCACCACGGTCACCGCGAGTCGGGTTGTTCTCATCTGTCACCCCTGTGCTCGGGCAGCGTGATCGATTATGTGCACACGGTGACGGGAATCCCTGGCATTGTGCTCACTCTGCGTGGCGGCACCTTTCGGGGCGATTGGGCCGTCCCGGTAGGCTCGACGCAACACCTGTCGAGGAAGGCTGTCATGGAATTCATCCTGCTGATCGCGGTGATCGTGATCGCCGCGCTGGCCTATCGCTCCTACCGCCGCACGCAACTGGAGACGAAGAAGCGCGACGAGATCTCGTCGGCCGAGCTCGAGTCGGTCAAGCGCACCGCCGACGAGGACATCACCAAGTTCGGCGAGGAGTTGCAGGACCTCGACCTGGACATGGTCGGCAAGGATCTCGGCGACGGCGCCCGGCAGGACTACCAGCGCGCGCTGGACTCCTACGAGTCGGCCAAGCAGGCGGTCGGCCAGGTCACCCAGGCCGAGCAGATCAAGCACGTGATCGAGATCCTCGAGGACGGCCGGTACGCGATGGCGTGCGTCCGCGCCCGGGTGAACGGCGAACCGCTGCCGCAGCGGCGCCCCTCCTGCTTCTTCAACCCGCAGCACGGCCCCTCCGTCGCGGATGTCACCTGGGCCCCGCCCGGCGGTGCACCGCGTGAGGTCCCGGCCTGCGCGGCCGACGTCGAGCGGGTCCGCGCCGGTGCCGAGCCGGACGTCCGCAAGGTCATGGTCGGCCCGCAACGGGTGCCGTACTGGGAGGCCGGACCGGCGTACTCGCCTTACGCCCAAGGCATGTTCGGCGGTCTGGGTGGCGTGATGACCGGAATGTTCATCGGCACCATGCTCGGCGGGATGTTCGCCGGCGGTGGCTACGGCGACTACGCCGGCGGCGGGTTCGACGGCGGCGGCTTCGACGGTGGCGGAGACGGCGGTGGGTACGACGGCGGCGACGGCGGTGGTGACGGTGGGGACTTCGACTTCAGCCAGGACTCCGGCGGCGACTTCGGCGGCGGCGACTCCGGTGGCTGGGACTTCGGTGGCGGCGACGGCGGCGGCTTCGACGGCGGCGGCTTCGACTTCTGATCCCCACCCTTTGGACCTCCGAGCGCTCAGCGCCCGGGGGTCCTTCGCTGTCGGGACGCAGCGGAAGGTGGTTGGGACGGCGCGGGCGGCGTAGCGTCGGCAGGGTGCATGAGCTCGCCATTGCGGAGAGCGTGGTGGACGCCGTCCTCGACAAGGTCGGGGACGGGCCGGTGGCGGCCGTGCGGCTGGAGATCGGGCGGTTGTCCGGGGTGGTGACGGATTCGATCAGGTTCTGTTTCGAGGTGGTGGCGAACGGGACCGGGTTGCAGGACGCACGGCTGGACATCGACGAGCCGACCGGCCGGGCGTACTGTCGCAACTGCGGTGACGAGTTCGAACTCGACGACCCGATCATGCTGTGCCCGTGTGGCAGTGCCGATCTCGAAGTGCTCAGTGGCCAGCAGCTGAGAATCATCTCGGTGGAGGTGGCCTGACATGTGCACCACCTGCGGCTGCGGCCGGCCCGACGGAACCGGCACCCGGCTGACCGTCGTACCCGATCATCACCATGAGGACCACGACCACGACGCCGGACATGGGCACGGCCACGACGGCGAGCACGAGGCCGGGCACGGGCACGGGCATGGGCACGGCGCCGAGCAGGTGATCGCCGGGCCGGAGACGCGGACCGTCCTGCTGGAGCAGGAGATTCTGGCCAAGAACGACGGGCTGGCGGCGGCCAACCGGCACCGCCTCACCGAGCGCGGGATCAGCGCGGTGAACCTGATGAGTTCACCGGGCTCCGGGAAGACCACCGTGCTCGAACACACCATCTCCGCGATCGGCGATCGGCGGAAGACGTTCGTGATCGAAGGCGATCAGGAGACCCTGTACGACGCCGAGCGGATCCGCGCGACCGGAACCGAGGTGGTGCAGATCAACACCGGCGCCGGCTGTCACCTGGACGCGCAGATGATGAGCTCGGGCCTGGCCGAACTCGCTCCCCCGGACGGCTCGCTGGTGTTCGTGGAGAACGTCGGCAACCTGGTCTGCCCCGCGTTGTTCGACCTCGGCGAAGCGGCCCGGGTGGTGATCATCTCGGTGACCGAGGGCGCCGACAAGCCGGCCAAGTACCCGTACATGTTCCGCACCGCCGATCTCGTCCTGCTGAACAAGATCGACCTGCTCCCGTACGTCGATTTCGACGTGGAGCTGTGCCTGAACCTGATCGCCCGGATCAAACCCGACGCGAAGATTCTCCAACTCTCCGCGACCAAGGGCGACGGCATGGAAGCCTGGTACGACTGGCTCGCCGAACTCTAGCGCGTCGGCGAAGGCTCAGTTCGTCAGCGCGTCGTGCAACTTCGTGATGACCGGCGCCTTCGGACGAGTACCGAGCGCCAGGAGGACGGCCGCCGCCAGCGCGAGCCACAGGTAGGCGTTGCCGGCGAGCTGTTCGAGCAGGTTCCAGGACAGTTCCTGGTTGTCGCCACGCGGCGGCCACCAGATCGGCCCGAGCAGGAACAGGCCGAACCAGGTCGCCGACACCACTATCGGATGGCGCCGTCCCACGGTCGTTGCCGTCAGCAAGGAGATGCCGAGCGGCAGGCACCAGACCCAGTGGTGGCTCCAGGAAACCGGCGAGCACAGCAGGCCGATCAACGCGCAGACCGACACCGAGGCGAGCTGTTCGCCACGCAACCACAGCACGCGGGTCAGCCAGAGTCCGCCGACGACGGTCAGCAGTACGACGACCTGCCAGAGCCGGCCGCCACCCGCCAGGTCACCGGTGACGCGAATCAGAAACCCGTTCCACGACTGGTTCCCGGAGTACGCCAGGCCGCCGATCCGCCCGGTGTCCGACACCATGTGCGTCCAGTAGTTCAAAGCTGTCCGCGGCGCGAGCAGAAAGCCGATCAGCACCGTCGCGAGGAACGCGGCCGACGCGTGCGCGAGCGCTCGCCACTGCTTCGTGACGAGGAGCAGTCCGAAGAACACCAACGGCGTCAGCTTGATCCCGGCGGCCAGCCCGATCCAGAGGCCGCGGCGCTTCGCCACGAGGACGTCGTACAGGACGATCGCGCAGAGGATCAGGTTGATCTGGCCGTAGGAGAGCGTCTCGCGCACCGGTTCGAGCAGCATGGAGGCGGCCACCAGGGCGACCAGAGCCGCCGGGTGAGGGCGGCCGAAGTACTTGCGGAGGACGTCGAGGTGGTTCCGCAGGCTCATCCGCCAGATGGCGAACAGGGCGATCAAGGAGACCGCGATCGATCCGCCGTACGCGAGTGGCCAGGGCAGCAGCGACACGGGCACCATCACGAGGCCGCCGAACAGCGGGTAGGTGAAGGGCATCGAGATGTAGCGCAGCCGCGCCTCGTACAAGGTGGACGGGTCGGCCAGGATCGCCGCGCCGCCGAGGCGGTACACCTTGAGGTCGGCGCCGGTGTGCCTCCATACGAACGGCAGCAGCAGGCCGACCAGCACACAGACACCGGCCGCGAACCACCAAGGTCGCTTTGCCGGAGTCCCCAGGAACCCGGTTGTCACCGACCAAGCCTGGCAGCCGAAGGGGCCGCAACCGGTCTATGCCGCTGGCAGCTTCCGGCCATTGGCCGCATGTACCGTCTGTGACGGTATTTCACGGTGCGCAACAGCCAGCAGTACTACGGCCGCCAGCGCTCCGATGAGGTAGGCGTTGCCGAGGAGCTGCTGACCAAAAGTCCAGGTCAGCTCGCGATTGTCGTGATTCGGCGGCCACCAGATGGGTGCCACGGTGAACAGACCGAACCACAGGACGCCGACGACTACTCGCCAGCGACCGTGGACGACTCGCACCAGCGACACGCCGAGCGGCAGGGCCCAGACCCAGTGGTGGCTCCAGGAGACGGGTGAGCAGAGCAGGCCGACCAGCGCGCAGATCGAGACCGCGGCCAGCCGGTCGCCGCGCAACCACAGCAGCCGGGAGAACCACAGCCCGCCGAGCACAGTCAGCACGACCAGCGCCAGCCAGACCAGGCCGCCACCGTCGAGATCGCCCGTCAACCTGACCAGGAAGGCATTCCAGGACTGGTTACTGCTGAACGCGAGCCCGCCGATCCGGGTGGTGTCGGAGACGAGCGAAGTCCAGTACTCCGTGGCCGAGTGCGGCGAGATCAGGAAGCCGAGGAGAACCGTGGCCGCGAACGACCCCGCGGCGTACAGCAGGGCCTTCCACTGCCGGGTGAACACGAGCAAGCCGAGGAAGACCAGTGGCGTCAGCTTGACCCCGGCCGCGATGCCGATCCAGACCCCGCGACGGGAGTGCTCGAGATCGAGTACGTCGTACAGGATCAGTGCGCAGAGCATCAGGTTGACCTGGCCGAAGCCGAGCGTCTCGCGGACCGGCTCGAGCAGCAGGGATCCCGCGACGACGGCCAACAGGAGCGCCGACGGGATACCGCGTCCCAGCGACAGGCGCCAGACGAAGACGAGGCTGACCACCGTTCCAACCGTCCACACGGTGGTCGCGACGGGCCAGGGCAGCAACGCGAACGGGACCATCACGACAGCGGCGAACGGCGGATACGTGAACGGCAAGCCGGCCAGCCGTACGTCGTACAGGCTCGACGGATCGTCCAAGAGAGCCCGGCCGCCGAGCCGGTACACCTTCAGATCGACCAGCGAGTGCTGCCACAACAGCGGCAGAACGATGCCTGCGGCAACACAGACCGCAAGGGCCACCGCCCACATCACTTTGCTCCGCACACCAGGAATCCTGGCACGGCGTGGAGGGCACCGCGCCAGGAGCCTTGCTCAGCTGGGGTTCAGCAGATGCGTGGCAGTTGTTCTCCGATCGGGGTGTCGACGACGCGGGTGGCGCCGAAAGCGGTCTTGGTGACGACCATGCCGGGGTGGTCGGGGACGCATTCGCCGATGACGGCGGCGTCGGCGCCCAGCGGGTGGGCGCGCATGGTGGCGAGCAGTTCGTCGGCCTGGTCCCGGGCGACGATCGCGAGGAGTTTGCCCTCGTTCGCGACGTACAGCGGGTCGAGGCCGAGGAACGAGCAGGCGTTGGCGACCGTTTCGGGGATCGGGAGATTGCGTTCGGTCAGTTCGATACCGACGCCGGCCGCCTTGGCGATCTCGTTGAGCGAGGTGGCGACGCCGCCGCGGGTCGGGTCGCGCAGGACGTGCAGGTCGGGAGTGGTGTCGAGCATCGCGGCGACCAGGCCGTTCAGCGGCGCACAGTCGGAGACGACCTCGGTGCCGAACGAGATGCCTTCACGGACGCTCATGATCGCGATGCCGTGCACCCCGATCATGCCGCTGATGATCACCACGTCTCCTGCCGCGGCGCGCTGCGGACGGATGTCGACGCCGTCCCGGACCAGTCCGATCCCGGCGGTGTTGATGTAGACGCCGTCGCCGTGACCGGTGTCGACGACCTTGGTGTCACCGGTCGCGACGATCACACCGGCCAGCTCGGCCGCCGTACCGAGGTCCTTCGCGATCCTGCCGACGACGGAGAGCTCGACGCCTTCCTCGAGGATGAAGCCGCAGGACAGGTACGCCGGCTGGGCGCCGGACATCGCCAGGTCGTTGACCGTGCCGTTGACCGCGAGATCGCCGATGCTGCCGCCGGGGAAGAACAACGGCTGGACGACGAACGAGTCGGTGGAGAACGCCAGGTGGGCACCGCCGAGGGTGACCACGGCCGAATCCGTCAACCCCGCCAGCAACGGATTCGAGAACGCGGGCACGAACAGGTGCTCGATCAGTTCCGCCGACATCTGTCCGCCGCCCCCGTGCCCCATCACCACGGTCGGGTGGTCACGAAGCGGCAGCGGACAGGTCCACCCGTCGAAGCTCGGCGGGTCGGGCATCGCTGGATCCGGAAGCATCACCTGCTCAGCCAACAGAACTCACCTCCTTGTTCTCAGCCGAGGTTGCCGACGACGCGGCCGGGGTCTGCAGGCGGCGGTAGAGGTAGTAGGCGGCGCAGGCGCCTTCGGAGGAGACCATGGTGGCGCCCAGCGGGTTGCGCGGAGTGCAGAGCGTGCCGAAGGCCTCGCACTCGTGGGGTTTGATGTGCCCCTGGAGGACTTCGCCGCTGCGGCAGACGGTGGATTCGAGCGTCTTGATGTCGCGGACCTGGAACCTGTACTCCGCGTCGTACTCCCGGTAGCGCTCGGACAGCCGCCAGCCGCTCTGCGGGATCATCCCGATTCCCCGCCAGGCCCGGTCGGTGCTCTCGAACACGTCGGCCAGCATCGCCTTCGCCGCCGGGTTGCCCTCGTCGCGGACCGCCCGCCGATACGCGTTCTCCAGCGTGTGTTCGCCGTTCTCCAACTGGATCACCGTGCGCAGGATCCCGGCCAGGATGTCCAGTGGCTCGAACCCGGTCACCACGATCGGCACTTTGTACTTCTCGGTCAGCTCCGGGTACTCCTCGACGCCCATCACGCTGCACACGTGCCCGGCGGCCAGGAACGCCTGTACCCGGCAGTTCGGCGACTGCATGATCGCCTCGATCGCCGGCGGCACCCGGACGTGCGAGACCAGCAGGCTGAAGTTCTCGATGCCCAGCTTCTTGGCCTGGTACACGGTCATCGCGTTCGGCGGCGCGGTCGTCTCGAACCCGATCCCGAAGAACACCACCTGCTTGTCCGGGTTCTCCCGGGCCAGGTTGAGCGCGTCCAGCGGCGAGTACACCACCCGCACGTCCCCGCCCTCGCTCTTGATCCGGAACAGGTCACGCCCACTTCCCGGAACGCGCAGCATGTCACCGAAGGAGCAGAAGATGACACCGGGCTGGGAGGCGATCTCCAGCGCCTTGTCGATGATCTCCAGCGGCGTCACGCAGACCGGGCAGCCCGGCCCGTGGATCATCTCGACACCGTCGGGGAGCAACTGGTCGATCCCGTGCCGCACGATCGTGTGGGTCTGACCACCGCAGACCTCCATCATCGCCCACGGCCTGGTGACGGTCGCGTGGATCTGGTCGACCAGCCGCTTGGCCAGCTCCGGATCACTGAACTCCGCGAGATATTTCATGCCAACTCCTCCTTCGGCAGCTCGGTGCCCGGCGGCCGGCGTTCCCCGGCCTGCTGTGCGGCGATCCCCCAGTGGTCGCCGAACTCCTCCTCGAGCGCGCCCAGCGACCGATACAGCGCCAGTGACTGCATCGCCGACTCCTCGTCCAGCCGCTGCAGCGCGAAACCGACGTGCACGATCGTGTACTCACCGACCTGCAGGTCGGGCAGATACGCCAGGCAGACGTCCTTGATCACCCCGCCGAAATCGACCTTGCCCATCCGGGTGTCGTCCTCGTCGCGGATCTCCACCACTCGTCCCGGGACCGCTAGACACATGCTGTTTGCTCCTTCCGTGCCGGGACGCGGGCCGCGACGGCCAGCTGCCCGAGTGCGAGTCCTGCATCGGTAGGCGGCACCCGGCGCGGCCGCAACACCTCGAAACCGGCCGCCGACAACGCCCTGGTGCTTGCCGAGAGCAACAACCGGTTGGCGAACACCCCGCCGGACAGCGCGACCGTGTCCGGCCCGGACGCGGCCCTGACCTGCTCGGCGGTCGTCACCATCACGTCCGCGACCGCCTGATGGAACCGGGCCCCGATCACACCGGCCGCGACACCGTCGAGAACATCCCGTACCACGGCCGCGAGGACCGGCTCCGGATCGATCATCCCGGCCCCGACCGCGAACTCGTACCCGTGCTCGCCGGGATGGTCGACGGCCAGCCCTTCCAGCTCGATCGCCGCCTGCGCCTCGTAGCCGACCCGATGACACACCCCGGCCAGCGACGACACCGCGTCGAACAACCGCCCCATACTCGAGGTCGGCGCACAGGCGACATCCCGCTCCAACTGCACCCGCAGCAACTCCTGCTCGGTACACGCCTTCACGGCCGGCAGTCGCGCATCCCAGGGCAGCCCAGCCGCCACCAGATGCGACAACGCCATCCGGCAGGGATTCAGTACGCCGGCATCCCCACCCGGCAACTGCACATAGCTCAGATGCGTATACCGCTCGAAACCCTCGTAGTCCGCAAGCAGCACCTCGCCGCCCCAGACCGCCCCGTCATCGCCGTACCCGGTGCCGTCGAAAGCGAAGCCGATCACCCGCCCACCGTCGTACGCGTGCTCGGCCAGCACCGAGGCGATGTGCGCATGGTGATGCTGTACGCCGACCACCGGCCGCCCCTCAGCATGCGATTCCGCCCACTGCCGAGACCGGTACGACGGATGCTTGTCGGTCACCAGCACCTCGGGCCGTACGCCGGTCAACTCCTCCAAGTGCTGCTCAGCGCGCTCGAAGGCCCGCAGTGTCGACAAGTCGTCCATGTCACCGACATGCGCCGAAAGCCAGGCGTACCGGTCGTCGCCCAGGCAGAAGGTGTTCTTCAGGTCTCCACCGACCGCCAGCGCGGGCCGGACCGGCAGCGGCAAGGCGATCGGGAACGGTGCATAACCCCGGGACCGGCGGATCGGCAGCTCGATCCCGTCGACCATCCGCACCACCGAGTCGTCGCAGGGCACGTGGATCGGCCGGTCGTGCCCGAGCCAGGCATCCGCCAACGGTGCAAGGCGATCACGAGCCTCCTCGTCCGAGGTCACGATCGGCTCGCCGGACAGGTTGCCGCTGGTCAGCACCAGCACACAGGCACCCGGCTGGTCGAACAGCAACCGGTGCAACGGCGTGTACGGCAGCATGATGCCGACATCCGGGTTGCCCGGGGCAACTTGTTCGGCCAGGCAGGTTCCCGGCCGACGGCGAGCCAGTACGATCGGCCGGCGATGATCGGTGAGCAGCCGGACCTCGTCCTCGTCGAGGTAAGCGAGCCGCCGCGCGGTATCGAGATCCGCGGCCATCACCGCGAAGGGTTTGTCGCCACGGTCCTTGCGCTTGCGCAGAGTCTCGACCGCGGCCGGGTCGGACGCGTCGCAGGCGAGGTGGAAACCGCCGAGCCCTTTCACCGCGAGGATCGAGCCGGCCTCGAGCAATTCGTGCGCACCGGCCAACGCATCCTCGTCGTACCGCGGTTCCTCGCCGGGCGCGGTCAGTTCGAGTCGCGGGCCGCAGTTCGGGCAGGCGATCGGCTGGGCGTGGAAACGGCGGTCGGCCGGATCGGCGTACTCGTGGGCGCACTCCGGGCACAGGTCGAACGAAGCCATCGTGGTGGCCGGCCGGTCGTAGGGCAGGCCGGTGATGATCGTGAACCGCGGTCCGCAGTTGGTACAGGTGATGAACGGATGGCGGTACCGGCGGTCGCCGGGGTCGGCGAACTCGGCCAGGCAGTCGTTGCAGGTGGCAACATCCGGCGACACCAGGGTCCGGCCGGGGCCGGTCGCGGAGTCCCGGATCACGAACGCCGTGCCGCCGATCACCGGCAGCGCGGTCGACAGCACTCGGTCGACCACGGCCAGCGGCGGCGCGTCCGCGTCCAACCGCGCCGTGAAGGAGGCGACAGCAGGTCCCGCACCCTCGACTTCGACGACGACGCCGGAGGAGGTGTTCGCCACTTGACCGGAGAGCCCGAGTTCGCGGGCGAGGGCATAGACGAACGGACGGAAACCGACGCCTTGAACAGCCCCGGACACGGTGATGCGGGCGCGGATGCGGGAAACCTGGTCGGTCGTGACACCCACCGCCTGTAGTGAAATTGTCAGGTTGACGTTTCTACCAGGCCGCTCGCAATGGCGAATTCGGTCATCAACGGATTCTTTTCGCAGCCTAGACCTCACCCGTCGACCACACCAGTGCGGTCGCCGGGCAATTACTGGTGACAAATTCAACCAGCAGGCGGCCGGCCGAAGACGGCGTGCACGCGGCGCAGGTCGCGCAACCGCGGCTCGGTGTCGCCGCGCAGCCAGCGACTGATGGTCCGGACCGAGACCCCGATCCGGCGGGCGGCCGCCTCCTGGGAGAGCCCCTGCCGGCTGAGCACCGCGGTCAGCCACGCGGCGAACGGCTCGTCACCGACCCGGGGCGGGATCGTCCTGCGCCCGGCACCGTGCAGCACCTCGACTTCCAGCCCGGCAGGGAAGATCCGCACGGTGACGTCGAAGACGCCGTCGTCCGGTCCGGCCGCCGCCAGGATCGCGGCGGTGATGGCGTCGTACAGCGCGCCGCCCTCGGCGGGCTCTAGGCCCATCGGCTCCAGCGCCTCGCGGACGAACAGCTCGGCGTCCGGCAGCGAGCCCGGTCGCGCCGGGAAGGTGTGCGAGACGACGACCACCGGCGACACGAACAGACCGGCGTCGTCGCCCGGCAGGGGAATGTCGGACGGCGGCACATTTCCAGCTTAGGCTTACCTAATCGCAGAAGATATCCGTCCTGAATTCGGGGAATCCCGGATTTCCGGAACCGGACATTAATACCCGACACAAGTGTCTGTCCCGGTGCGGGATCGGGACGTACTGTCCGAGAAGAACTCCCTTAGGAGGTTCGGACACCCATGTCGATGACCCTGGAACCGGAACAGGCGCAGGACGCGGCCGACGAGGGTGTCGTGCACATCCTCTGGATGAACGGTGGACTCAGCTGCGACGGGGACTCGGTCGCGCTCACCGCCGCGACCCAGCCCAGTATCGAGGAGATCGTCCTCGGCGCGTTGCCGGGACTGCCGAAGATCGCGGTGCACTGGCCGCTGATCGATTTCGAGTGCGGCCCGGAGACCGGCGCCGACAACTTCATCGAGTGGTGGCACAAGGCCGACCGCGGTGAGCTCGAACCGTTCGTGCTGGTGGTGGAGGGCTCGATCCCGAACGAGGCGATCAAGTCCGAGGGCTACTGGGCGGGTTTCGGCAACAACCCGGCGACCGGGCAGCCGATGAAGACGTCGGAGTGGCTGGACCGGCTGGCCCCCAAGGCGACCGCGGTCGTTGCCGTCGGCACCTGCGCGGCGTACGGCGGGATTCACGCGATGGCCGGGAACCCGACCGGCGCGATGGGTGTTCCGGACTACCTCGGCTGGAGCTGGAAGTCGAAGGCGGGCCTGCCGATCGTCTGTG